>NZ_JBWZCK010000004.1:0-336106 GCF_059383555.1 Pseudarthrobacter sp. MDT1-56 | reverse complement strand
CGGCGGCGACTCGAATTACTTTACACGCCCACCCCACCACACACAAATCCACCCCCACAACACCCCCCACACCCCAAAAACCCCGCAACGACGCGGAAACCAGGCCGCCCAAGGCCACGCCCCCACCAAAAGGCCGGAGAAGCGGTCCTATGTACTGGGTCACATCCCCGCCTCACCTGGCAGCGCGGACCGGGTTTCACCACCGGCAGGAGCTTCAGCCCGCCGTCGTGCGCTTAACGCAAGAAGGGCCGGCACCAACAGGTGCCGGCCCTTCTTCAAGCCACTGGCTTCAGGGGTGCTGAATTACCAGGAAGACTTCGTGATGCCCGGGAGCTCACCGCGGTGAGCCATGTCGCGGAAGCGAACACGGGAGATGCCGAACTTCTGGAAGGTACCGCGCGGGCGGCCATCGATGATGTCGCGGTTACGCAGACGTACCGGTGAGGCGTTGCGGGGCAGCTTCTGCAGGCCGAGGCGTGCAGCTTCGCGTGCTTCGTCGGTCGACGCGGGGTCAACCAGAGCCTTCTTCAGTTCGAGGCGCTTTGCAGCATAACGCTCGACGATGACTTTACGCTGTTCGTTCTTAGCGATCATTGACTTCTTGGCCATGTGTTTAGCGCTCCTCTCGGAATTCGACGTGCTTACGGATGCGGGGGTCGTACTTCTTCAGAACCATACGGTCCGGGTCGTTACGACGGTTCTTGCGCGTCACGTAGGTGTAACCCGTGCCCGCGGTCGACTTGAGCTTGATGATCGGACGTACGTCCTTGTCCTTGGCCATTAGAGCTTCACTCCTCGTGCCAGGATGGCGGCTACGACTACGTCGATGCCACGCACGTCGATGGTCTTGATGCCCTTTGCAGAGAGCTGCAGAGTGACATTACGGCGCAGGGACGGAACCCAGTAGCGCTTCTTCTGGATGTTCGGGTCGAACCGGCGCTTGTTGCGACGGTGCGAGTGCGAAATGCTGTGTCCAAAGCCCGGCTCGGCTCCGGTCACCTGGCAGTGTGCTGCCATGACGACTCTCCTCAAAATAAATGAAACGATCGGCGGAGTTCCCGCGTAACCGTGCGACAGGCGGCGTCCGCATCCAGCGCCCACAGGGTTTCGGTAGTTCCGCAGGCTTGATGCAGTGGCGTAAACCGACTGCGTTCCGCACTGCGGCGAAGATTGTGGGCCACGGTTACCGGGCGGCGGAATCCTTTCGGATAGCCACCGCGAAGTACCGGGATGCTGGGCGAATACAGGAGTGCACGCAACTTGAGCCCCTAACTACCGGCCATCAGGACTGCCAATATTGCAGACAGATCCCGCCAACCGGAGCAATTGCGCACGCTCCGCGCCACCTAGCGCCTACCAAGTCTACGAGCTTGACGAATTAAAGACCAATCCGGTATTCGGCGGTGTATAAGGGGTGAAGCCCGGTCGGGTCCGAAGTCACATCGGCACCCTAGCGGTTTCACAGCCAATTGATAGGCAGCGGGCGGACCGTGGAGCCATGAACTCCTCACTCCCGATGGCCGTGCCGGCCAGGGCACTCCGCACTCCCGCGGAGCGGTTCCGCGGCCAGTCCCGGAGCCGCTTGTTCCGGGCGGACCTGCTGACCGTGCTCGCATGGTCTTCGGTGGCCTTCGCCGTCGCACTGTGGCTCGCCGACGGCGGCGCCGCCGGATTCTCGACGCTGGCCGGCTCCTTCACGGCCTTGGGAATCGTCGCCGGCCTCGCCGGTATGGACCTTGTACTGCTGATGTTGCTGCTGGCGGCGCGTCTGCCGGTGATCGACTCCGCCGTCGGGCATGACCGGGCGTTGGAATTTCACCGCCACCTCGGCAAGCCGTCACTGTATCTGCTGCTCGCACACGGAATCCTGATCGCGATCGGCTACGGGATGGCCGAGGGGCTCGATCCGTTCAGTGAGCTCGTGGCCCTCTGGGTCCTGGTCCCCGACATGTGGCTCGCCATCGTGTCGATGGCGTTGTTCATCGCTGTGGTGGCCACCTCGCTCGTGGCGGTGCGGCGACGGTTCCCCTACGAGCTCTGGTACGCCGTTCACCTGCTCACTTATGCCGCGGTGCTGACCGCGATCCCGCATCAGTTCAGCGCCGGCGGGCTGTTCGCCGAGGGCACCTGGCAGCGCTGGTACTGGCTGGCCGCCTGCATCGGAACCGGCGCCGCACTGGCTCACTACCGTTTCCTGGAGCCACTCGTGGCCACCGTCCGGCATCGGCTGACCGTGAGCCGTATCGTCACGGAGGGTCCCGGCGTCGTCAGTATTGAACTGGCTGGCCGCCACCTCGACGAACTGGCCGGCAAGGGCGGCAGGTTCTTCATCTGGAGGTTCCTCTCGCCGGGCGCCTGGTGGCATCCGCACCCCTTCAGCCTCTCCGCGGAGCCCGTGCTGTTCGACTCCTTGGGCCGCGGAACACTGCGGATTACCGTGCGCAACCTCGGCCGGGGCTCCGCGCAGTTGGCCCGGCTGAAACCCGGGACCAGGGTGGCCATCGAGGGACCCTACGGGCTCTTCTGCACCGCGGCCCGCAGCCGGAACCGCGTCGTCATGATCGGAGCGGGCATCGGGATCACCCCGATCCGCGCCTTGCTGGAGAGCACTCCCTTTGATCCGGGCAACGCCACGGTGATCCTCCGCGGCCACAGCGAGGCGGAGCTGTACCTGGGCGATGAAATCCTGGACCTTTGCCGCCGCCGCGGCGCCACCTTATTCCACGTCACCGGCGCACGGACCACCGGCGGACAAGGCTGGCTGCCCGCGTCGGCCATCCGTTCAGGACACCGGCTGGCCAGCTACGCTCCGGACATCGCCGACGCCGACGTGTACATCTGCGGCCCATCCGCCTGGGCGCGCAGTGTGATCAGCGAAGCCCGCGCGGCCGGTGTCCGCGAAGAACAACTCCACAACGAAAGGTTCGACTGGTGAGAACACGAGCAGCGGTTTCAGCAGCACTCGCCTCCGCCGGGATTCTTCTGGCTGGCTGGCAATCCGGTGCCCACGTCGCCGAGACCGGGAGCACGGCGGCGGCCACATCGGCCGCCACCCCGTCCGGCGCATCGTCCGGCACATCGGCCGGCGCATCGGCCGGGCCGGGAGCGGGCGGAGGAACCGCAGGAGCCGCGGCGCAGGCCGCCGGGACCTACGCCGGCAGTGTGGTGCAGACCCATTTTGGCGCCGTCCAGGTGCAAATCACCGTGAAAGCCGGTGCGATCACGGATGTCACTGCCCTCCAGTTGACCGACGACGACCGCAAGTCGGCGCAAATCAGCAACCGGGCCGCGCCGTTGCTGCGGGCCGCGGTCATCAAGGCCCAGTCCGCCCAGGTGCAGACCATCAGCGGCGCCACCGTTACCAGTGACGCGTATTTGAGTTCGCTTCAGGCAGCCCTCGATGCAGCGAACCTCTAAGCCTTCGCCCGCCGAGAGTCCGGCGCAGAGCGGCCCTGCCCTGAAAAGCAGGACCTTCCAGTGCATGGGAACCGTCATCAGCCTCGCCCTGCCCGCCGGCGCCGCCCGGGACGGCGAAGCGCTGGAAGGTGCCACCGCCGCCGTCGAACGCGTGTTTGCCGGCCTGGACGCGACCTTCAGTCTCTACCGGCCGGAGTCTGAAGCGAGCCGACTTGCCCGCGGCGAGGGCACGCTCCGGGACGCCTCGGCGGCCTTCCGCGCCCGCTTTGCGGACGCCACGGGTTGGCGGCTGCTGACCGACGGATTCTTCACGCCCGAGCGGCCGGACGGCGTGCTGGACCTCTCCGGAATCATCAAGGGCTACGCCATCGACCAGGCAGCTTCCGCTTTGGAGTCCGCCGGCATCGCGGACTGGTGTCTCAACGCCGGCGGCGACGTGCTGGTGAGCGGCTCGCCCGTGCCGGGGACCGGGTCCCCGTGGCTGGCCGGCATCGTGGATCCGCAGGACCGCCGGTCGCTGCTCTCGTGCTATTCCCTGGGCGGCACCGGCCGCTTCACCGCGCTGGCAACGTCCGGGACCGCCGAGCGCGGAGACCATATCTGGCGGGCCGGAGCCAGCCGGACCGAAGTCGGACCACTCGAATTCCGCCAGGTGTCGGTGGCCGCCGCGGACATTCTCACCGCTGACGTGCTGGCCACGGCTGTAGTCGCCGGCGGGAGGCGGATGCTGAATTGGGCCACCGACAGCTGGGACGTCGAGGTGCTTGCCGTCCTGGGCGGCGGGGAACTCCTCGCGACGCCGGGCTTCCGCGCTAGAGGTGCGTGATCTGCGGGTAGCGCGGTGTCAGTCCGTCGCCTGAGGACTTCCCCGTGACGCGGCGGACCACCCACGGTCCGGCGAATTCGCGGACCCAGCGGGCGTTGGCGCGGATAGCCTCGGTCCGGCTGAGCTCCGGGACCGGGGTCATGGGCGGAACATCGATCGCGTGGTCATGCTCCAGGACGGTGAGGACGCGCTTGGCCATGTTCGCGTGGCCCGCGGCCGACATGTGCATCCGGTCGGGCGCCCACATTCCCCAGTCGTAGTACTCGCTAAAGCGCCAGTAGTCCACTAGGAGGGCGCCGTGGTCCCCGGCGATTCCGCGGACCAGCTCGTTATAAATTGCGGTGCGGCCGCGCGTCGTGCTGAAGATCTTCGAGCCGCGGGAGTCGAACCCGGTGAACATCACCACGGTTGCGCCGGTGGCCTTGAGTCTGCGGATGCCGGCGTCGTAATCCACCAGCAGATCGTCGATGTCCACCTTGGGCCGGAGGATGTCGTTGGCCCCGGCGTAGATGCTCACGAGGGTCGGTTTGAGCGCGACGGCGGCATCGACCTGTTCGGTCATGATCTGGCGGAGCTTCCGGCCGCGGATGGCAAGGTTCGCATACCCGAAGCCGGGATCGGCGGCGCCGAGCTGCTCGGCCACCCTGTCAGCCCACCCCCGGACGCCGTTGGGACGGGCGGGGTCGTCGTCGCCGACGCCTTCCGTGAAGGAGTCTCCAAGGGCTACATAGCGGGACGTGAAATCCATGGATCCAGTCTGCCAGCAGTTGCCCCGAGCAAACAAAAGCGGGCAGCACAACCGCTATTCGCGGATCCGGACCGCCGTTTCGCGCAGGTACTGCTCCACCCTGGTGTAGGCGTCCCGGGTCAGCGCCTTCCAGAGGGCGATGGCCAGCCGCGGGTCGGCCGCTTCCAGTTCGGAGATTGCCTCCGCGCTGAGGACCATGACCTCCACCGGGCCTACCGCCCGGACGGTGGTCTCCTGCCGGTTCCCGCTGCCCAGCGCCAGTTCGCCAAAGGTCATGCCGGCGCTGAGCGTATTCAGTTTCACCCGGTCCGCGGTGGGCCCCGGGGAGGTGCTGCTGACTCGTCCGGAGGTGATGAAATAGACCCCGCCGAACCGCAGCCCGACACGCCGGATGACGTCGCCGTCGTCGTATGACTTAGGGCTCATGAGGGCTTCCAGCGCCGCGGCGTCTGCCTCGTCCAGCGGCGCCAACGCGGGCGACGCGGTGACGGGAACGTGGTCCGGGAGCAACAGATGCTTCCCGTGGCGCTCTAGCAGGCGGTTTTCGCAGTATTCGACGGCGGCGCTCCGCGTCCCGAAGGACGGCACCTGGCGCTGCGCTGAGAGTCCCAGGGCTTCCGTGACGGATCCGTCCGCCTCAATCAGCACCAGTTCCCGGCCGGCGTCGGCCATCCCCTGCCTGGCCTTGGCCAGCATGCGCACGGCAACCTCGCTGACCTGGTCGGTGCGGCGCACGTCCAGGACCACCAGCTCGACGTCGTCCGCCAGGCTGCTGAGCTCGCGCACCATGGACTCGGTTCCGGCGAAGAGCAGGTCGCCGTTGACTTCGATCACCCGGGCCCGGTGGCCATGGGCACGCAGGACGTCGGCGGCCTCGTCGTTCCGGCGGATGCCCGAGGGCGTTTCGGTCACGTCGTAGGCGGCGAGGATGGCGGACCGGCCCGTCCGGGCCGCACGGACGAAGTGGAGTTCCATGTCCAGGGAGAGTCGCTGTGCGGTCGCCAGGCCGCGGACGCTGCTGCCGTGCTCGTCCAGCGGCGGCGAATAGACGGCCAGGCCCACTTGACCGGGCAGCACGGCGATGATGCCGCCGGCCACCCCGCTCTTTCCCGGCATCCCCACGCTGCTGATCCAGGCACCGGCGTCGTCGTACATGCCGGAGGTCATCATGACCGACAGCACGCGTTCCACCGGCCCGATTTCCAGCACCTGTTTGCCGCTGAGCGGATTCCGGCCGCCGTTGGCAAGGGTGGCCGCCATGATCGAGAGGTCGAAGCAGTTCACCAGGACGGAACACTGGCGGAAATAGTCCTCCAGGACCGGCGTCGGATCATCCTCAATGATGTTGAAGGAACGCAGCAGGTACGCGAGCGCCGTGTTGCGGTGGCCGTGCTTAAGTTCGGACTCGAAGACCTTCTCGCTGACCGAGAGCTGCCGGCCGGCGAAAGCGGAGTACGTGCTGAGGATCCGCTTGAAACCGGACTGCCCGCCGGATCCCCTAATCAGCGAGGTGGCGGTGAGGGCACCGGCGTTGATCATCGCGTTCGCCGGCCGGCCCGTGCCTTCGGCCAGGGAAATCTCGTTGAAGGAGTCCCCCGACGGTTCCACGTCCACTTTGGCGTCCACGGCCTCGGCGCCGAGGTCCTCCAGGGCCAGCCCGTAGGTGAAGGGCTTGGAGATGGACTGGATGGTGAATTCCTCGCGGGTGTCACCGATTTCGTACACCGTGCCGTCCACCGTGGCCAGGGCGATGCCGAAGTTGTCCGGGTCCACGTTGGCCATGGCCGGGATGGTGCTGTAAGGCTTGCCGTCCTTGAGCTCGGCGATCTCGGCGTGGATCTGGCGCAGGTAGCTGTCGATCGGCGATTCCATACCGCCAACATTAGGCGACGCCGTGCCGCGAAAAGGCTTGCGGCGGCCCTTAGCCCTGCTTAGTCTCCCGCAGGATCCAGTGGTCCTCGTCCAGGCGGCCCACGATCTTCTCGCCGATCCGGGCAAGGTCAGCGACGTCCTCCGCGCTCAGGGCGTCAAGGAAGAGCGAACGGACGGCCTCGACGTGGCCTGGTGCGAGCTCCTCGATCGTCTCCATTCCCGCGTCGGTGAGGTGCGCCGTCGTGACCCGGGCATCGCCGGGGTGCGGACGGCGCTCCACCCAGCCCCGGTTCTGCAGTTTGGTGACCACATGGGAGAGCCGGGACAGGGACGCGCTGGTGCGCGCGGCCAGTTCGCTCATGGGCAGAAACCGGCCGTCGGCCTCGGAAAGCATCGCGAGGACGTTGTAGTCGAAAAGGGAGAGCTTGCGCGCATGGTGCAGCTGGGTGTCCAGCGCTGCCGGAAGCAGGGTGTTGATGCTCACTTGGGCCAGCCAGGCCCGGCGTTCGTCGGCGTTCAGCCAGCGCGGTTCAGTCATGGATACAGTCTAGGAGGATTTAAGATTGACGGTTCAACTTCATCGGATTCCGTGACGGGAAAAATCCCGCCCCGGCGCCACGGACAGGCGCTAGGCTGACCCTATGTATGTAGTCTCCCTGACCTACAAGGTCCCCGAAGAGATCGTTGACTTCCACCTCCCGGCACACGTCACGTGGTTGCAGGATGCCTTCGACCGGGGCATCTTTATGGTTGCGGGGCGGAAGATCCCGCGCACCGGCGCCCTGCTGCTCTCCAACGCGGACCGCGACGACCTGGATGCCTCGCTGGCCAAGGACCCGTTCTATATCAACGGCGTTGCCGAGTTCGACGTCGAGGAGTTCCATGCGAGCCGGGTGGCCCCGGGCTACGAGAACCTGCTGGACAGCTGACGCCGGCTCACCCGGCGGAGGAAGACAGTTCAGTCCGGCGGGGCCTTGGGCGTCAGTTTCTTCAGACCCGCCTTGGGCGGCACTCTGACCGGCTCCGGCCACCGCGGTCCGAGCTCGTCCCCCAGCGTGACGCCCCGGAGCTTGCGCACGAAGAGCGGCAGGACCCAGTCGTTGACCCACCGCCGCTGCCGGCGCCCCCAGCCGCGGAGTCCGAGTTTCGCCGGGGGCTCCCAGTCTTTGGGCTTGACCTTGTGCGCAACCCCAAGCTGGTTCAGTACCTGGCCGGCCAGATACTTGTGGCCGGCCTTGGACATGTGCAGTCGGTCCGAATCCCACATCCGCGGATCGTAGAACGCGTCGAAGCACCAGTAATCCACCAGCACCGCCTCGTACCTCGCCGCCAGCTCGCGGACCCGCTGGTTGTAGACGGCGTTCCGCTTCTTGAGGGGTTCCAATAGCGCCGAGACCCTGACGTCGAAACCGGTGAAGAGCACCACCGTGGCCCCGCTCGAGGCAAGCCTGGCGACCAGGAACTCGTAGTCCTTCATCAGGGCGCGGATGTCGGTCCCGATATCCAGGATGTCGTTCCCGCCCGCGTACAGGGTGATCAGGGTCGGTTTCATGGCGAGCGCGGGTTCCAGCTGTTCCGCGATGATATGCCGGAGCCTCTTGCTGCGGATGGCGAGGTTCGCGTACTCCCACCCCGGGTCTGCCTTGGCCAGCTGCTCCGCCACCCGGTCCGCCCAGCCGCGCACCCCGTTCGGCAGCCGGGAGTTGTAGTCCCCCACCCCCTCGGTAAAGGAATCCCCCAAAGCAACATAAACCCGCCGCCCGTCAGCGCCCGGGCCCACAAGGTTCTCGACCATACCGCCCACGCTAAACGAGCCGGACGGCGCCAGGGTTAACAAGCGGGGCACATCAGGTGAGGACCCCAATGGCAACGAAGTGTCAGTGACGCGGGGGCACACCAAAGGTGAGCCAACCACAAGTCCGCCGCCGGTGCTTTGCAAAGGAGCGCATCGCCGACCGGAGCCGAAAGAGGCCGCCCGCGGCCGAAGGAGGCGAAGGGAGGTGTCTAAGCGACGACAAAGCAGCGGCTGCGGCCGCAAGCCTGGCGCGAAGCCCACACGCCGGGAGCGTCGGAACAATTGGAGCAACAGGGAGCATCGCTTAGAGCTCGGCCTTCCCCTGCCGCCAGTACCCCATAAACGCCACCTGCTTCCGGTCAATCCCGACATCCCGCACCAAATACCGGCGCATCTCCTTGACGACCCCCGCTTCCCCGGCGATCCAGGCGTAGAACGGCATTGCCCCGGCGGGTTTGTCCGGATTCCGGCTGGCGCTGATCGCCGCGGCATCCATCCGGGCAGGGGTCTCCCACAGGATGTCGTGGTCCACGTTGACGTCTTCGGGCTCGGGGCCGGCCGCAGGCTCAACGGATGGCCGGAGCCCGACCCAGCCGGGGAGGGTCACTGCGGCCCGGACCGCTTCCTGCAGCAATTCGCCGTGCGGACGAGACCGGCCGATCGCCGCACCGCGCGCGAGCCAGGTGATCTCGACGTCGGCGGCTGTCGTGATGCCCTGGAAGTCGCCGGCCTCCGGAACCTCCAGGATGGCATGCCCGCTGAAGTACGGCGGCAGGCTCTCGAGAATGGCGCTGATGGCAGGGACGGCCGTCTCATCTCCGGCCAGCAGGACCCGCTGGGCCAGTCCCGGACGCCATTCGATCCCGGCGTAGGTTTCCGCGGTGACGCAGTGCGCGGCCCGATTGTTAGGGCCGATCAGCGTCAGGGTGTCCCCCGGCTTGGCGTTCAGGGCCCAGTTGGCGGCCGGTCCGCCGTGGCCGGCGTTGTCGAAGTGCAGCACGAAGTCGACATCGAGCTCCGGGTAGACGGCGTCGAGGCGTTCCTGCCGCACGGTGTAGGTCCGCATCGAACCACGGGTCCCCGGGTCCATGGCCAGCCACTCGCGGTACCAGCCGGACTGCTCCATCCGGAACTCCGGCAACGGCAACGCGGTGCCGTCGGGAGCCAGCGACGGGATCATGAGTTTGATGCGCAGGTCCAGGGTGCTGCCGTTGACGCCGAAGTCCCGCAGCGAATAGCCGCCGAAGGTGACCCGCCGGAAGTTCGGGCCGAGCTGCTGGACCGCCGTGACCTGGACCTCGAAGGCCAGGGTCATGGGTTCCGTGGCGGGTGCGGCCTTCGGGGCCGCCCGGGTGCGGGCCGGGGTGGGGTTCGTGGCAGTCATGGGACCAGCTCCAGGGTTGTGGTTTGCGGGACAGCGGCATGATGGCGGCCCAGCGGAATGATCAGGGGTGCGCCGGACACCGGGTCCGGGAGCACCCTGGACTCCAGGCCGAACACTTCGCGGACCAGCGCCTCGGTGACCACGGTCTTTGCGGCGCCTTCGGCGACGATTCGGCCGTTCTTCATGGCGATGATGTGGTCGGCGTACCGGGCGGCGAGGTTGAGGTCGTGTAGCACGATCGCCACGGTGGTGCCGCGCTGGCGGTTGAGGTCCGTGATGAGGTCCAGGACCTCCACCTGATGGGCGAGGTCCAGGTAGGTGGTGGGCTCATCCAGCAGCAGCACTTCGGTTTCCTGGGCCAGGGCCATCGCGATCCACACCCGCTGCCGTTGCCCGCCGGAGAGTTCGTCCACGTTGCGCCCGGCAAGGTCCAGCGTTTCGGTGGCGGCCATCGCCTGCTGCACGGCACGCTCGTCGTGCTGGGAGCCGCCGGTCGACCCGGACCGAAAGAACCCCTGGTGCGGGTAGCGGCCGCGGCCCACGAGGTCCCGGACGGTGATGCCGTCCGGTGCCGTGGGATGCTGCGGGAGCAGGCCCAGGGTGCGGGCGACCTCACGGGCGGGACGGCGGTGGATGTCCCGCCCGTCGAGGGTGACCGTGCCGGCCGCAGGCTTGAGCAGCCGGGCGAGGCCCCGGAGCAGGGTGGACTTGCCGCAGGCGTTGGCGCCGACAATCATGGTCACCTTGCTCTCCGGGATTTCCGCAGAGAGCCCCTCGATCACGGTCCGTTGGTCGTATTTCAGCCGCAGGCCGGAGGTCTGGAGAGTTGCCATCTCAGGCGTCCTTTCGGTTGGAAGTGACGAGCAGCCAGAGCAGGAACGGGGCACCGAGGGCGCCGGTGACCACGCCGACCGGCAGAACCGTTCCGGCCAGTAGCAGCGGCGCAATGTTGGCGGCGAAGTAGTCGGCGCTCAGGACGATCAGCACGCCGGCCAGGGCCGACGCCGGCAGGCTCGCCTTGCGCACGAACCGGCGGGCGATCGGCCCGGCGAGGAACGCGACGAAGGCCACAGGCCCGGCCGCCGCCGTTGCCGCAGCGGCAAGCCCGACGGCGGTGACCACGATGCCCAGCCGGGCGGCACCGACCCGGACACCGAGGCCCGCGGCGGTGTCATCGCCCAGTTCGAGGATGCGCAGCGGGCCGGCGAGGAGCGCGACGGCGGGAACCAGCACGAGCAGTGCAGTACCGAGGACTCCGGCCCGTTCCCAGTTCGCGGAATTGAGCGAGCCGTTGAGCCAGATCAGGACCTCGGCGGCGGTACGGATGTCCGCCCGGGTCATCAGGAAGCTGACCACGGCGTGAAGGGCGGCGGCAATACCCACGCCGGCCAGGATCAGCCGGCTGCCCGCGGCGTCGCCCCGCTGTCCCCCGGACCCAAGGGATCCGCTGCGGGAGATCCCGTAGATGAGGGCGGCCACGCCCAGGGCACCGGCGAAGGCGGCGCCCGACACCACGGCTCCGGTCGCGCCGAAGACCACGATCGCCGTGACGGCAGCGGCGCTGGCCCCGTAGCTGATGCCGATGACGTCCGGGCTGGCCAGGGGATTGCGGAGCATGGTCTGGAACATCGCACCGGACAGCCCGAACGCCGCCCCGATCAGCGTTCCCACGACGGCGCGCGGCAATTTGTGCTCCATCACGATGAAGCTGGCGCCGGGGATCTTCTCCCCGCCGGTGAGGTGGGCGCCCAGGATCCTGAAAAAGTCGGGGATGGTGACGGTGTAGCTGCCCAGGAGCACGCTCGCCGCGAAGAGCGCCACGACGGCCAGGGCCAGGAGGCCCGTCCGGTTGAGCACAGCCGCGCGAGGTGGCAGATGGCGCCGATGTTTGGGCCGAACAGGGGCGCCGCGTGGCACCTCGGCGGCGGATTCCATCGCGGGGCTCGCGATGCCGGGTGCGGTCTTCGGGACGGCGGTCATAGCCCGGCCGCCTTGCTGCGCCGGACCAGCCAGACGAACACCGGAGCACCGACCAGCGCGGTCATGATCCCGGCGGGGATTTCACCCGGAAGAAGGATCACGCGGCCGATCACGTCGGCACTCAACAGCAGGGCCGGGGCAAGGACCAGCGAAAAGGGCAGGATCCAGCGGTAGTCGGGGCCGGTGAGGAAGCGGACGGCGTGCGGAATGACGAGGCCCACGAAGCCGATCGGGCCGGCCAGCGCCGTGGCTGTTCCGCAAAGCAGGACGATCCCGAGGGCGGTGATGCCGCGGGCCAACCCGACACGTTGGCCCAGGCCGCGGGCGATGTCGTCGCCGAGGGCGAGGTTGTTGAGGATCCGGCCGGTGGCGAGCACAACCGCGGCTCCCAGCAGCAGGAACGGCAGTCCCGGGAGGATCACGGACCAGTCGCGGCCGGCGATCCCGCCGACCTGCCAGAACCGGAAACGGTCCAGGGTGTCCCGGCTGGACACCAGGATGACGTTCATGAGCGAAAAGAGACCAGCACTCAGGGCGGCGCCTGCGAGGGCGAGCTTCACCGGCGTCGCACCGTCCCGGCCGAGCGACGCGATCAGGTAGACCACGACGGCGGCGGCCGCGGCGCCGATGAAGGCGAACCAGATGTACCCGGTCAGCGAGGTCACGCCGAACACGTAGATGCCGGTGACAACCGCCAGCGCGGCCCCGGCGTTGATTCCGATGATGCCAGGGTCGGCGAGGGGATTGCGGGTAACCCCCTGCATCGCGGCGCCCGCCAGCCCGAGGGCGGCCCCGGCGAGCAGGCCCAGGACGGTGCGCGGGATCCGGGCGTGGACGACGGCGTGGTCGCCGTTGGCCGGATCGAACTGGGTCAGTGCCTGCCAGACGGTTCCCGGGGCCAGGCCCCGGGCTCCGATGGCGAACGACGCCAGGATCACGAGCGCCAGCACGACGACGGCGGCCAGCAGCCAGAGTGCACGCTGGCCCCGGGCGGGGGCGGCCGGGATCTCCGGGGCGGGCCGGGCGGCTGCGGAAACCGCCGTCGTCGTCAGTGGGCTCATAGTGTGGTGGCTACTTCACGGCGCCAGTGACTTTGTCCGCTGCGCTGGCGAGCTGCGGCAGGAACGTGTCGAGGGCCCAGGGCAGGCTCAGAGGAGAGGACGCGGAGATGGACAGCGTGAGGGTGTTGTCCGAGTCGGCGACCAGGGCACCGTTCTTGATGGCCGGGATCTGGCTGAGCAGCGGGTCGGTCTTGATCGCTTCAGCCGTTGTTGCGTCCGGGACCCAGGTCACGAAAACGTCAGAGCTGAGTTCGTTGGCCTTCTCTGCGGACCACGGGATGAAGAACTCCTTGGAGCCCTTGGAATTCTCTTCCACCACGGGGGCCAGCTTCATGCCGATCTCGCTGAGGAAGCGAGGGCGGTTGTCGTTGGCGGTGTAGACGTTGACGCCGTCGCCCTTGGCCGGCTCGAGGTTGCCGTAGATGAAGCTTTTGCCGGCCAGCTGCGGGTATTCCGAGACTTTGCCCTGGATCGTGGCTTCGGTGTCGGCGACCAGCTTGGTGGCCTCGGCGTCCTTGCCGAGGGCTTTGCCGATGATGGCGGTGGAATCCTGCCAGGACGTTCCGTACGCCACCTCCGGGTGGGCCACGACCGGGGCAATTTCACTGAGCTTCGTGTAGTCCTCTTCGCTCAGGCCGGAGTAGGCGCTGAGGATGACGTCCGGGTTGAGCTTGGCGATTTCGGTGAAGTTGACGCCGTCGGCCTCGGAGAACTGGACCGGGGCCTTGTCGGAGCCGATGCCGGCGCCGAGGTCCTCAAGGGCGGCGTCCTTCCACGGGGTGGATCCCTGGTCGTTGCCGCCCCATTCGTTCTTCGGGACACCTACCGGAACCACACCGAGGGCAATCGCCACGTCGTCGTTGACCCAGGACACGGTGACAACCCGCGCCGGCTGCTCCTCGATGGTGGTCTCGCCAAACGCGTGCTCAATGGTCACCGGGAAGGCGGAGCTGGCCGACTGGCTGGGGGCGTACGGCGCCGTCGAGCCGGCCGGTCCGGTGGAGCAGGCCGTCAAGGAGAGCGCGACGGCGGCCAGGGCAGCAGTTGCCTGGCCGGTGGCGCGGAGAAAGCGGCGTCCGGGCACGGCGCGGCTCGGGGCAGGGAGAGGCATGGGATTCCTTAGGTCAATGATGCGAACCTAAGTAAGGCTAGCCTACCCTTGCGTAAATTACGCAAACCTTTCGTAACCTATTTGCCCGATTAGCGGGCTCGTGTGGCAGCTAAGCGCGGTGGGAGATGCTCAACAGCAGCGCCTTAAGGGATTTCCCTTCGGTGCCCGACAGCCAGGACTGAGCCGCCGCGTCACTCTCGAAGGGCTGGTCGATGAACTTCACCTCGGCGAGCAACACCCCGTCGCCGACGCGGATAATCCCGTCGAGCGCCGATCCGTCCCCCGGCTGCGGCGCTCCGGCTGTCAGGTGCATGCGGTATGTCGGCCTGTCATCCATCCGGTCCACGTAAAAGGAATAGTGGGCGGCAGGAGGGGGCCGTTGCGCCAGGCCCGGGACGGGTGCGGACTCCAACACGGTCCGTGCCACGCGGTAGCCCACTCCATCGGCGATCTTCCCGGAGTAAATAGTGGCTTGCGCGGTGCCGCTGGCGTCGAAGACGGTTGCGGTGCCCGACGTCGCCGGCTGCTGCTCTCCGGTGAAGAGTTCCACGCGCCAATCCGCAGGGTACTCAAAGGACACTCGGCCGTCCGGGAAGGTATAGGTTTTGGTCGCGGCAGGGGCGGGAGCGGACGCCGTTGGTTCAACGCTGGCCGCCGTTGTCGGGCCGGATGCCCCCGGGCCGGGGGTGGCGCTCGTCGACCCCGACGGGGCCGCGCCGGCGGACGGCGGCGTGCCGCCGGAGCCTGCGGTCCCACAGCCGGCCACGGCGAGGAGGGCAGCGGCCGCGAGGACAACCACGGTGGGTGCGCGATGTGCAGGGCGCATGGTGATGCCTTTCATGAGGTCGCCCTCAGGCTCGGCAGGGGTGGTGCGGTGTGGTCCGGGTGTTCCGCAACGCGCCTGGTGGAGCGCGGGCGAAGGGGGTGATGCCCTAAAGATTGGCACGCACCCAAAAGATCCCTGCCAGAGCTGAAGCCATACTTCCACCGATTTGCTATATTTCGGCGGACGTTTCAGCCGGTCAGCGGAGGACGATGTCCACCGGGTTCGCCTCGGAGCGCCAGGTTCCCTCGGTTCCGGGCCGCGGGCCGATCGCGGGAGCGGTGAGCACGCCGGAGCGGTTGGTGCGTTTGTCCCGCAGGATTTCGGTGACGGAACCGAGGTGCCGGGACAGGTCGATCACGTTCTCGGGTGCGGCCAGGAGCAGCTGGAAACCGAACTCGTGCAGCGCCTTGATGCCGGCGCCGGCGAATTCCTCCGAGGCCAGCACGAAGGCCTCGTCCATCATCACGGTGCCGTAGGTGGTGAAGCCCTGCTCGGCGATGCCCAGCTGGTAGCTCAGCGCCGCGGCCATGATGAAGGCGGTGAAGCGCTGCCGCTCGCCGCCGGACATCGAGCCGGTGTCCGCTTGCATGAAGACCTCGGTCTTCTTCCGCCCGCCCTTCGCTGCCCGGGAACCCTGGACCTCGCGGTGTTCCTTGCACTGGATGAAGAGGTGCCCGCGGACGTCCAGCACTTCGGCACGCCAGCGCCGGTCCTCCGGGGTCTGCGAGCCGAGCCGCTTCACGAGCGTTTCGAGCGACTTGTAGCGGTTGCCGAGCTCGGCGTCGTCGTCCACTTCCGTGCTGGAAGCTCCGGCGGCGCCGGAGGCCGGAGCCGCCGCCTTTCCGGGCCGGATGTGCCGGACCCTCAGCGCGTTCTGGATCGCATCCTTGAACTGCTTCGCGGTGGCGGGCAGGGTCGGCTTGATGTCGAGTTCGAGGAAGCTGCCCTCATGGAAGTTAACCTCGGAGAGGATCCCGTTGAGCGGCAGGATGCGGCTGCTGATCGAGCGGCGCTCCTCGTCCAGCAGGTGCAGCAGGGTGCTGAAGGATTCGTGCGTGCGCTGGTTGAAGAACTGCCGGAATTCGGCCTCCTGCGCGGGCAGGCCGTCACTGACAATAGCGTGGTAGCGGGCTTCGAACTCCCCCGCGGCGCCGATCGAGGTGCCGTGGTCCGCGGAAATCGCGGTTCCCCACTCGCGGACGAAGCCCTCGAAGATGCGCGTGAGCCGCTCCGAGGTCACCTGCCCGCGGGATTCGGCAGCGTGCAGCTCGGCGAGGAGCCGGGTCCGGACCTGGTTGGCGAGGTTGTCCAGCTCGTGCATCTCCAGGACGTCGCCGAAGTCCGTGAAATACGGTTCCAGCGCCGTGACGGTGGCGTCCGACGGCGGCGCCTGCGCCAGGCGCGCCCGCGCGGCGTCCAGCAGCGAATCGGCGGTGGACAGCTGCGTGTCGACAGCCTTGTATTCGCTCTGCAGCACGGCCGCGGCCTCGGTGCTGGACTGGTGCTTGTGCCGGGCCGCCTCGATGTTGGCGCGCAGTGGTTCCAGGTCCGCCTGCGCAGCGAGGGCGTCCTTGAGGCGCTGCTCGATCCGGGAGAGTTCGTCCGCCGCCACGGCGGCCGATAGCTGTTCCCAGGGCCGGTGGTCATCGGCCACGCGGCGCAGGGCTTCGAGCTGCCGGCTCATTCCCTGGTGCGACTCTTCCCGGCTCTGCGCAAGTTCGGCGGCCTTGGCGAGTTCCTGCTGCAGGTCCTCGACTTGGGCCGCCACGAGCTCGAGTTTGGCGGCGTTGTCGAAGCCGAGGACATAGTCCTGCCGGCTGGTGAAGCGGTCGTCCTTTTCGACGGTATGGCGGTTGCGCTTGGCCACACCGCCCAGGCTCAGGCCCTTGTCCAGCCGGGCCAGGTCATCCGGGTCCTCAACGCACGGGTACGCGAAGTCGAGGGCGATCCGTTCCCGGATCCACTCGCCCGCGTCCGCGGTCGGTCCCATGGCGAGAATGTCCAGCTTGGTGAGCAGATCGCCGTCGGCCGCGTCCTGCACGGCCAGCGCCCCGCCGGCGAGGGGCTTCGAGACGTCAACCGCGCGCAGCGCACCGCGGACGGAATGGTCATTGAGGTAGCGGGTCACGGCGCCAAAGTGCTCGCCGGGGACCAGCAGTGTGGTGGCGAGGCTGCGCAGCGCGCGCTCGGCGGCCGGCCGCCACCGTTCCTGGCCCTCTGCCAGGTCGATCAGCTCGCCGCCAAACGGCATCTGATCCTCGGGCACGCCCGTGGCCGCCGCGATGGCGCTGCGGTTTTCAATGCTCGACGGCGGCAACAGGGACTTGCGCGTCTTGAGCGACACCAGTTCCTGCTGGGCCGCGGCGAGCTCACGCTTCCTGGTCGCGTGCCCGTCGAACGCCTCGAAGCGCAGCTCCTTGAGCGCCTCCGAATCGTCTTTCAGCTCGGCCGAGCGGGCGGCCGCGTGCTCGTGCGCCTGCTCCCAGCCGGCCGCGGACCACTGGAGTTCCAGTCCGGCATCGGCGAGGGCCTTCCGGGCCGATTCCTCCACCTGCTGGCGGAGCTTGAGCCCCACCCGGGCGTTCTCCAGCGCCTGCTCAATCGCGGAAATCGCGTTGCCGCCCTGGTTGTTGTAATCCGCCTCCAGCTGCCGCAGCTCCTTGGCCAGGCCGTCCCGGATGCCGCGCTCGGCGCCGAGTTCCTTGGCCTTCGCCTGGGCCAGGTCCTTGAACCGGGCGAGTGTTTTCTCGTGGACGGTGACGGCGAGCTGCTGCCGGTAGGCCTCGAATTCCTCGCCCGCGAGCTCCCGCAAGCGGTTCGCATCGAGCAGAGACTGGGCATACTCCTTGTTCAGCCCGGGGACCGGCGCCAGCTGGTCGCGCTGCTGCCGGACGTCCTCAAGGCGCTGCCGGATGGACATCAGGTTGCTGAACTCCTCGACAACGTCATCCGCCGCGGTCAGCGTGGCGGGCGCGTCCAGGACCTGGTCGCGGAAGAAGTTGTTCACACTGCCGCCGAGGCCCTTGCCGGCCTGGATGACGCGCAGCAGCGGCAGGGCCTGGTCCGAATTGATCCCGAGCAGGCGCCGGAAGCGTTCCGCGAAGGCCTTGTGCACGTCGAAGACCTGGGCGTCCGGGAAGATCACGTCCAGCGCCGACTTCGTGAAGCGCTTCTCCGCGATGCCCTCAATCGCCGTGAGGTCCAGCGGCTTGTTGTCGATCAGGTAGTACCGGCCGACGCTGGATTCCGTGCCGTTCTTGGGCAGGTCGAACAGCGCCGACACGGTCACCCGGGTGCCGGCGGCGTTGTCGAAGGTCAGCGCGACGGCGGACCAGGTGGCGCCGGGGCGCTGGAACGCACTCGCCGAGCCCTCGCCCACGGCTTTGTCCCCCACCTTGCCGCGCATGTAGGTGAAGGTGGTCCGCTTGTCCTCGACCGCGCCGCCCGCACGCTGGGCCGCGGCCTCATTGGAGCGTGGCCGCGCATCGAAGACCCGGAGCATCGCGTCGAACAGCGTGGACTTGCCGACGCCGGAATTGCCGGTCAGCAGGGTGCCGTTGCGGTCCACGTGCATCGTGTGGGCGCCATGGAAGGTGCCCCAGTTGACCACCTGGACCAGGGCGAGGCGCATCTGGCCGGGGTTCGTGAGCTCGCCCATCGGGAGCATGGTTGCAATGCTCATTTGGCGTTCTCCGCTTCGGTTGCCGGGTCGGGTGCCGCCGACGGCGATGCCGCCCCCGCCCCTTCGGCTGCTTCATCGCTGTCATCGTCGCCGGCGGCGGTCTCGCTGTCGAACTCCAGCAGCGGTTCGGTGCCTGAGGGGTCGGTGGAGGCTGCGACCAGGGCGTCGATTTGGGCCGGGATGTCGCCGATGTTTTCGAACGGGAGGGCCAGGGGGAGGGCGTTGGAGATGGTGTAGACCTCGTCCAGGCCGGTGGCGAGGAGGAGTTGGCGGGCCAGGAGTTTGGTGATGGCGCGGTTGACGACGTCGGAATCGCGGAGGGCGTCCTGCTGGCCGGAGGGCTGGTAGTGGGCCACGAGTTCGGCGATTTCCTCGCGCGTGATCGTCGGGTCGGTCTGGGCTGTGACGTGGCGGTCCAGGAGCAGGCGCAGGCGGAGCAGCACGATGGTTTCCGCGCGGCTCAGGGCCCGCTGCTGGCGCAGGATGCTGGAGCGGGTGCTGCCGCCGATGGCCTCGGGGTCCACCGGGCGCAGTACGGCGACTTTGCGTTCGTGGTCCAGCTGAAGGGTCAGGAAGAGTTCGGACAGGCGGCTGCGCAGGATCAGCTGGTTGTCCAGCAGCGTGGTCCACAGCTTTTCGTCCCGGCCGCCGTCGATGTACGGGCCCTTGAGGAGCTTTACGAGGGCCTGGCGCACCTTCATCGGGAGCACGCCGGTGTCCCCCGGGAAGAGCGCAGCGCCGTCGACGAAGGTGTCGCGCGGGGTGACCGTGAAGGGGTCGGTGTGCACGTGCTGGGCAGGCTCCGCAGCCTCCGCCTCACCTTCGGCTGCCTCGGCCGTGTCTTCCACTGTGTCTGGGGGAAGTTCAGTCATCTTCAGTCCTTCTTGAGCGTGACGACCGGCAGGTACGCGGTGCGCGTGGAGCCGTCGATCTGTTCGAAGTCGAGGGTGTCCCACGCCTCGCGGTCAAAGCCGGCACCTTCGTGCAGGGCGTGGGAGAGCAGGGCGCGGATGGAGTTGATGTGGCGTTCCCCGGGCGGGAGCTGCTCCCAGGCCTCGGCCAGGCTGGCAGCGCCGGCGAACGCGGCGCGGATCGCGGCGGGGCTGGCCTTGCCGGTCCGCGGCGAGCGCACCCGGTCCGAGTCGCTGAACGCGATCGGGTCGGCCAGCCTGGGCGGGGCCGCGAACTCGTCCGGGTCGAACAACTTGACCATGGCCAGGGACTCGAAGCCGGCGTTGAACAGCACCGGGCCGCGAACCAGCCCGGGACGTTCGCGTTCGTACGGCAGGGACCGGATGGCCTGCTCGGCCTCCCGGAGGACCTTGCGGAGCCGGACGGACTGGCGGAAGTCGTCGCTCTGGACGTACGTGTTCAGGCTTTCGCTGAGCTTGCCGTAGATCCGCTGGATCTGGCTGTGCTGGGTGCGCAGTTCCGCGACGAGGTTTTTCAGCGTCTCGCGTTCCTCACGGCTGAGGTCATCGGCGAACTGGCGGCTGAGCACCTCGCCGATTGCGGACCGAAAGCGCAGCTGCTGTTGCGGGTCCTCCAGGAACGCCGTGAAGGAACGGAACGTCCTGCCCTCGGGGCTTTGCCGAAGCCGCTTGTCCGCTTCCAGCACCTGGGCCATCGTGGCGCCTTTGCTGAGGGACTCCTCGATGATCTGGTTGCGAAGCTCGCCCACCAGCTCCTCGATCCGGTCACGCATCTTCTTGTAGTCCGCGGGCAGGCTCGCGGCAAGGTCCAGGATGTTCCCGGCGGCCTCCACGGCCTCCTCGTCGTCGAGCAGCCCGTCAAAGTCACCCGAGCTGATGTCCTCGATCAGCTGGCGCCGTTCGCCGATCTCTTCCTCGAGGGATTCCAGCCGGGCGCTCTGGTCCGGATTCGTCTCATTGGCGAGCTTCTCGACGTCGCCCAGCAGCGTGCCGAGCCGGGACCCGTTGAGCGTGGAGCGTTCGCTGGAGAGGCTCTCCAGGAAGGCGATGACACGGGCCGCCGGTTCGGTCACCTCATACACGATCTGCCCGGACTGGTTCCGCCGGGTCAGGAAGTTCTTACGGGTCCACTCATCGCCGAACGTCTTTCCGTTGGCGGCGCCGCCCAGCCCCGGGTCCTGGCGGCGGAGCTGCTCAAGGAAGGCGTCGACGTCGGCGTGGAATTGTTCCAGCGGAAGCTGCGGCCGGGTGCGGGTGAAGGATGCCTGCAGCACGGCGATCACCCATGGCGCCGAGCGGGTCAGCGCCCACGCGGGACCCTTGGTAAGGAGTTCGAGGTCCCTCAGCCGGGCGCTGATGGCGTCGGCGGAGGACAGGGCGGAGCGGGACACGCACTCTCCTTACAACTGCCGTGGGGATCTGGATCGGGCAGCGGATAAGGAAAAACTGCCAGCTACAAGGTTAACGCAGGCCCCGGCCGTCATTCCCGGCCGCGGGGCACAAGCTACCGCAACCGCCCCGTGAGGGTACCGCAACCGCCCCGTGACCTACGCCCCGGTAGCATTTCGATCCCGTATCAAGAATCCCGGCACGGGCTGTCGGCTCTGGCTAGCGCACCTCCCGCACCCTACGCTCGGGCTACTGATTCAGCCGAAGCAATGGTGCAGGGGGAAGAATGCAGTTCGATCTAAGTGCAGTGGAAACGGCAACGCTGGTGTTCGTGGGAACGCTCGTGTTTGCGCTGGTAATCACACTTTTCATGATGACGGCGTCCTTCGCGGCCCTCGTGCTCGTGGGTGTCGGCCGGCTCGCCTGGATCATCGCCTCAACTGTCCTGCTGGGACTTGTCCACGGCATCAACCACCTCTGGGACCGGCTGGTCCACCACGCCTCCACGGTGGAACTTCCGGGCGACTTCGCCGGTGACTTCGTCGGGGATATCGCGGCGGAAATTATGGGCCAATCGGCCCCTAGTACAGGCACCTACCCGCGGGTAGTATTGCGGGACAGCTGAAGGGTCCTCCACCCACGGCGGATCCAGGGCTCGAGCCGGTGACCCCGGTTAGAGGAGATGCCCGATGAGCTCCGCCGTTGAGAACCCAGCAACCGACAATCCCGCCGACAGCCCCGCCTCGGATGTCCCCGTCCCCTCTGAGACGATCGGTCCCGACGCCACCGCGGCCGACGCGCGGGCCATCAGCGAAGCCGCCCGCGAGACCAGCTGGGACCGGCCAAGTTTCGCCAAGGGACTGTACCTCGGCAGTTTTGACCTCAACCTGATCCACCCCTGGCCGGAAGCCCCGGCGGACGACGTCGAACGCGGGGAAGCTTTTATGGCCCGCCTGACCGACTTCTGCCGCACGATGTCCGGGCGCACCATCGAGCGCGATGCGCTGATCCCGGATGAATACCTCAAGGGCCTCGCCGAACTCGGGGTGTTCGGCATGAAGATCCCCCGCGACTACGGCGGGCTGGGCTTGTCGCTGGTGTACTACGGACGGGCGCTGGCGCTGCTGGGCTCCGTCCACCCCAGCCTCGGCGCCCTGCTCTCCGCGCACCAGTCCATTGGTGTCCCCGAGCCGGTCAAGGTCTTCGGCACGCCCGCGCAGAAGCAGGAGTACCTGCCGCGCTGCGCCGCCGGCGCCGTTACCGCGTTCCTGCTGACCGAGCCCGACGTCGGCAGTGACCCCGCCCGGATGGGCAGCACCGCCGTCCCCACCGACGACGGGGAGTCCTACGTCCTGGATGGCGTGAAGCTCTGGACCACCAACGGCGTGATCGCCGAACTCGTGGTGGTCATGGCGGTGGTCCCCTCCCGTACCGACGCTGACGGCACGGTCCACAAGGGCGGCATCAGCGCCTTTGTGGTCGAGATGGACTCCCCCGGCATCACGGTGGAAAACCGCAACGCCTTCATGGGCCTGCGCGGCATCGAGAACGGCGTCACCCGCTTCCACCAGGTCCGGGTGCCAGCAGCCAACCGGCTGGGCCGCGAGGGACAGGGCCTGAAGATCGCCCTCTCCACGCTCAATACCGGCCGGCTCTCCATCCCGGGGCTCTGCGTTGGCTCTGGGCGGTGGAGCCTGAAGATCGCCCGGGAATGGTCCAACGCCCGCACCCAGTGGGGCCGGCCAGTGGGCATGCATGAAGCTGTGGGCAAGAAGATCGCCTTCATTGCGGCCAGCGCCTTCGCCCTGGACGCTGTGTTTGAGTTGTGCGCCGAAATGGCCGACGCCGGGCAGAAGGACGTCCGGATCGAGGCGGCCCTGGCCAAGCTGTGGTGCACCGAGATCAGCTGCCGGATCGCCGACGAGCTGGTGCAGATCCGCGGCGGCCGCGGCTTCGAAACCGCGGACTCGCTGGAGGCCCGCGGCGAGCGCGGCGTGCCCGCCGAGCAGCAGCTCCGCGACCTGCGGATCAACCGGATCTTCGAGGGATCCTCGGAGATCATGAAACTGCTGATCGCCCGCGAGGCCGTGGACGCGCACCTCGCGGCCGCCGGAGACCTCGCCTCCGAGGACGCCAGCCTCTCCGACAAGGCCAAAGCTGCGGTCGGCGCGTCCGGCTTCTATGCGAAGTGGCTGCCGAAGCTCGTCGCCGGGGCAGGCATGGACCCGCGTTCCTACAACGACTTCGGCCGGCTCGCCAAGCAGCTGCGCTTCGTCGAGCGGTCCTCCCGGCGGCTGGCCCGGCAGACCTTCTACGGGATGGGGCGGTGGCAGGCGAAGCTCGAGCACAAACAGGCGTTCCTGGGCCGGATCGTGGACATCGGGGCCGAACTGTTTGCCATGGCCGCCTGCTGTTCCCGGGCGGAAATGCTGCTGCGGACCGAGCCGGAAAAGGGGGCTTCCGCCTACGAACTTGCCGAGGCGTACTGCGAGCAGGCCCGCGTGCGGGTGGACGAGTACTTCGACCAGCTCTGGAGGAACACGGACGACGGCGACCACGTGCTCGTCCGCAAGGTCCTGGCCGGCGACTACGAGTGGCTGGAAGCCGGGGTCCTGGACCAGTCCGAAGGGACCGGGCCCTGGATTGCCGATGCCAGCCCCGGTGCGTCGGTGAAGGCGAACCTGCACCGGAAGTACCGCTGAGCGGGTGCGCCATCCCGTTCCCGCCACCCCGCCATAAAATAGTAAGCATCCTTGCTACCTTTGGCTGCCCGTGATTAGGTGGAACTGAGACCTGTACACCGGTCTCCGCCTTGCGGTGCCCGGCCCAAACAATGAGCGCGGGTCATTCAGTGAAAGTGAGCAGTCCTCATGAGCAACCCAGCAGGCCCCGAAGATCGCACTCCCCGGCGCGCCCGTGACGAGGATGGGGCCGTCAGCCAGGACGCCCGGATCCACGACGCCCGGCAGGATGCCGCCCGCCACGACACTGCCGGCAGCAACGACACCCGCGCCATCCCGACCGGCGCCGGTTCCGACGCGCCCACCCGGGCCCAGGACACGGTCCGCCCGGAGCCGACCCGCAGCCAGCCCGTCACCGCCGTGCGCGACAACGATTACGCACGTGACACCCCCGGACCGGACACTGTGGTCGAAGAGGTTCCCACCCGTGAAACGGTGGTCGCCCGCGAAAGGGAGCAGTTCGGCGGAATCCAGATCGGCTCGGCCTTCTTCGGCTGGCTCGCCGCCACCGGCATGGCTGTGCTGCTGACCGCGCTGGTCGCTGCCGCTGGCACCGCCGTCGGCCTCGCCACCAACACCGACGTGAACGCAACGGTCGCCTCCGGCAACGAGTCCGTGGGAATCGTCGGCATCATCGTGCTGCTGGTGATCCTGTTCGTGTCCTACTACGCCGGCGGCTACGTCGCCGGCCGGATGGCCCGCTTCAACGGCGCCAAGCAGGGGTTGATGGTGTGGGTCTGGGCCCTCATTGCCGCGGTCGTCATCGCCATCCTCGGCGTCGTGGCGGGCCAGCAGTACAACATCCTGGCCCAGCTCAACAGCTTCCCGCGCATCCCGGTCAACGAGGGCGAACTGACCACCACCAGCATCATCGCAGCAGTGGTGGTGGCCGCGGTCGCCCTGGTCGGCGCCGTCCTCGGCGGCACAGCCGGCATGCACTTCCACCGCAAGGTGGATCGCGCCGGGTTCGCCCCGGCGGACACCGTCCAGGAACGCTAGTCCGGCAGTCACCCGTCCGGACCTGCCGGGCGCCGGGCCACGTTGCCCGGCGCCCGGCGGCCTTTTAAGCGTCAGGTGCGCAGGCCGGCCATTCAGCCGAACTCGACGACGGCGGCGTCAACGTAATACCAGCGGCGGTCGACCCGCACGAAGCGGCTCGTCTCATGGTGGACTCCCCGTTCGCCGTCGTGCCGGAAGTAAGCCTTGAACTCAACAGTCCCTTCGGTGTCCAGCGGGCCGCCGCGGGACGTGGACAGGATGTCCAGCCGTCGCCACTGCAGGTCCGGATCCAGGGCAAGTTCGGCGGGCCGGGTCTCCGGATGCCAGGTCCGCAGCAGGTAGCCGGCGTCCAGCACGACGAAGGCGCTGTACCGGGCGCGCATCAGTTGTTCAGCTGTCGGAGCTTCCGCCTCCCCGCCGTGGAAACGGCCGCAGCACACGCCGTACTGTTCCCCGGAAAGGCAGGGGCAGTTGCCCCGGAACGGGGCCCGGGCCGGCTGGGCATCGGCTCCCGGAGGGGCGGCGGCTGGGGGCGTCACAATTGTCCTTTCCGGAGGCCGGACCACGCCGGCTGGGCTCCTTCCGACTATAGACGCAGGATCCACCGGGGCTGAGGCGGCGGAACCGGTAACAGCTTTGACACGTCTCCGCGAAGAGGCCGCAAGGCTGCGTGTCCATGGAAAAAAGTCCGTATGGTTAAGGGGTGTTGCTGACCGCCGGTGGTGGCGGGGAGCGTCGCGGGAAGGCCAGCCAGGAGAGGTGAAATGGAAGATCCAACAACCATCGCTCTCAACCTGACCTTCTTAGGGACGCTGGCCGTGGCGCTCGTCATGTTCTTCGGTCTTTTCCTTGTTTTTGTGGCCACCCTGGTGATTGCGGGCGTCGGCAGGCTGACTGCGGTGACCATCATGGCGGTGGGCCGCGGGCTGTTCAAGACCGCCAGCAGAACCGCCGACGCCGTCCATCGGGACCGCCCGGTCCGGTCCCTCGGGGCCACCCAACCGGCCCGGCCGTCGAATGCTGCCCAACCATCAAGTGCTGCCAAGCCGGCAAAATCCGCGAAGCCGGATAAGCCCGCTAAGAAAGAACCTGCCCTGTCGCCGGACTGGGCTGCCGCCGTCGCGCAGGCGGATGCCCGCGCCGCCGCCCGGGCCAAGGCGGAGGCCGCCCCGGCAGTCAAGGTTTCGGTCCGCGAACTGCCAAGCCCCACGGCTCCGGCACGGGACGTCGCGGCCGTAGCACCGCTCGTGGAGTCAGCCACGGACCGGAACGGCCAGCTCGGCACCGTCCCGCCGGCCTTCCAGAAAGCCCCGATGCCGTCTGCGAAGTCCCTGCTGGACACCGGCTCGCTCGTGTCCCTCCCCGGCCGCCTTCCGCTGCCCCGGAAACCCCTGAGCAGGGACCCAAACAAACAAACACCCAAGTCGCAGGCGCAGGAGCGCAAAGCCGGCTGAGGGCCTTACCCCCGGCAGTCAAGTCGGCTACGGTGAAACCCATGGAATTCAGATACCTCGGGAACAGCGGCTTCAAGATTTCGGAAATCACCTTCGGCAACTGGCTCACGCACGGCGCGCAGGTGGAAAATGAGGTCGCCACCCAGTGCGTCCGGGCAGCGCTCGACGCCGGTATCAGCACCTTCGACACCGCCGACGTTTACGCCAACACGGCCGCGGAAACCGTGCTGGGAAAGGCCCTCCAGGACGAGCGGCGTGAGTCGCTGGAAATCTTCACCAAAGTCTTCGGCCCCACCGGCCCCAAGGGCCATAACGACCTTGGCCTGTCCCGTAAGCACATCATGGAGGCCATTAACGGCTCCCTCACCCGGCTGCAGACCGACTACGTGGACCTCTACCAGGCCCACCGCTACGACTACGAAACCCCGCTCGAAGAGACCATGCAGGCCTTCGCGGACATCGTGCGGCAGGGTAAGGCCCTCTACATCGGCGTCAGCGAGTGGACCGCCAGCCAGATCCGCGACGGCCACGCCCTCGCCAAGGAACTCGGCTTCCAGCTGATCTCCAACCAGCCGCAGTACTCCATGCTGTGGCGGGTCATCGAGGCCGAGGTGATTCCGACGTCGGAGGAACTTGGCCTTTCCCAGATCGTCTGGTCGCCGATGGCGCAGGGGGTGCTGAGCGGGAAATACCACCCCGGCAAGCCGGCACCGGAGGGCAGCCGCGCCACGGATTCCAAGGGCGGTTCGAAGATGATCGAACGCTGGATGTCCAACGAGGTCCTCACCGGCGTGCAGCAGCTCAAGCCGATCGCCGAGGAAGCCGGACTCACCATGGCCCAGTTGAGCATCGCCTGGGTGCTGCAGAACAAGAACGTGGCCTCCGCCATCATGGGTGCATCCCGGCCGGAGCAAATCGAAAAGAACGTGGCAGCCGCTGGCGTGAAACTGGACACCGGCATCATGGCGAAAATCGACGCCGCCATCGGCTCGCTCGCCGAACGCGACCCGGCACAGACCAAGTCGCCCGCGTCCCGGGAGGCGTAGGCCCATGACCGCCGCGCCCACGCTCGCCGTCACCGGTTCCACCGGGCAGCTGGGCAGCATGGTGGCCCGGCAGCTGGCCGACGCCGGCAGCCCGCAACGGCTCCTGGTGCGCGACCTCAGCCGGGCATCGGAACTGGAAGGCTCCGTCCCCGCCGTCGTCACCTACGCCGATCCGGTGCTCGCAAAGGCAGCCCTCGAGGGGGTGAAGACGCTCTTTATGGTCTCCGCCGCCGAGGCCGAAGACCGGCTGCAGCAGCACTGCAGCTTTGTGGACGCGGCGGCCGCAGCCGGCGTGCAGCACATCGTCTACACCTCATTCTTTGGCGCGGCAGCAGATTCCACCTTCACTCTGGGCCGGGACCACTTCGCCACCGAGGAACGGATCAAGGCTTCCGGGATGGACTACACCTTCCTGCGGGACAACTTCTACCTCGACTTCCTGCCGTTGCTGGCAGCCGAGGACGGCGTTATCCGCGGACCCGCCGGGGACGGCGTCATGGCGGCCGTCACCCGGGCAGACATCGCCCGGTCCGCCGTGACCGTGCTCCGGGACCCGGCCCTGCACATCGGCAAAACCTACGACCTCACCGGCCCCGAGGATCTTTCCCTGGCCCGGGCTGCGGAGCTCATCACCGCCGGGACCGGCCGGACCATCACGTTCCACAACGAGACGATCGAGGAGGCCTACGCCTCGCGCGCCTCCTATGGTGCTCCGCGGTGGCAGGTGGACGCCTGGGTGAGCACCTACACGGCGATCGCCGCCGGAGAACTCGCCGGGCCGACGTCGGCCGTGCACGAACTCACCGGCCGCGAACCGCTGGGCCTGGCGCAGTTCCTGGCCGAGTCGCACACGATCTGATCGCCCGGCGCGGGCTGCCGGGCTGACGGAATTGACGTGGCTTGACGGCTTCCGGGCTGCGGCGTAGACCTGAGTACAGGTGACACCGGTCCAAAACCGGGCTGGTCCGGAGCAGAATCGCAGTGCCATGCCAAAGCAGATGTCCCGACACTCGTCCATCCTGAAGACCCCGCGGCACGGCCGGAAGCTGACGCCGCACGCCGGGGAGCCAAGCCACGGCCCATTGACGGCGGAGGAACTGCAGCTTGCCGCCCGGAACCACTCCATGCCGCTGGAAGCCCTGCGGAATGACACCACCCCGCCCGGTCTGCATTACCTGCTGAACCATTTCGACATCCCGTTCATCGATGCCGAGCAGTGGCACCTGCGGATCGGCGGCGCCGTGCAGCGGTCCCTGGAGCTGAACCTCAAGGCGCTGCGACGGTCGCCGAGGATCAGCATCCCGGTGACGCTGGAATGCGCCGGCAATGGCCGCTCGTTGCTGCGGCCCCGCCCGCTGAGCCAGCCTTGGCGGCTCGAGGCCGTCGGCACCGCGGTCTGGACCGGGGTTCCTCTGGCCTACCTGCTGGCCCAGGCCGGGGTGGACGACGACGCCGTGGAGGTGGTGTTTACCGGCGCCGACAGCGGAATCCAGGGTGGCGTTCGGCAACAATACGCCCGGAGCCTTCCGATTGCGGAGGCACTGCGGCCCGACATCGTGCTGGCCTACCGGATGAACGGCAACGACCTGCCGCCGCAGCATGGCCACCCGCTGCGGCTGGTGGTCCCCGGCTGGTACGGCATGGCGAGCGTGAAGTGGCTCTCCTCGATCAAGGTGCTTACCAAACCGTTCGACGGTTTCCAGCAGGCGGTCGCGTACCGCTACCAGCGGGACGCTGACGACGCCGGCATCCCCGTCACCTGGATCAAGGTCCGCTCGCTGATGGTCCCGCCGGGTGTCCCGGACTTCTTCACCCGGAGCCGGATCGTTCCGGCCGGTCCGGTGATGCTGACAGGCCGGGCCTGGTCGGGGGAGGGTGCGGTGCAGCGCGTCGAGGTGGGGATCGACGGCAAGTGGGCGCCGGCGCAATTGGAACATCCGGCCGCGCCCTTCGCCTGGTGCGCCTGGTCCCTGCCCTGGGTGGCTGACCCAGGCGAACACGAACTGGCCTGCCGTGCCACGGACGTCACCGGTGCCACCCAGCCGCTGGAGCAGGTCTGGAACTACCAGGGGATGGGCAACAACGTGGTGCAGCGGGTGAAGGTGACGGTCGAGTAGGCGGCCGTTCCCCCGGCATTCAGGGTCCTGGCCGCTAGTAGTCCACGATCGCGCCAGCGGAGATGTTGACCGTGGCGTCGGTGATGGCCCCGGCCTTGTCCGAGGCCACAAAGCAGGCGACGTTTCCGACGTCGGCCAGCGTTGCGGTGCGGTTCAGGTGGGCGGACTTGGCGATCTCCATGATGATCTCCTCGCGCCCCTCCGTCTGCCACGGGATCGTCTCGATGATGCCGCCGGACACCATGGTGACCACACGGATGCCGTGTTTACCGAGTTCCAGGGCCCACTGCCGGCGCAGCCCGTCCATCGCATCCAGGGCCACCTTGAAGCCGCCGAGCCCGGGCACGGTCTGCGGCCCGGAGCCGCCGAACATCAGCACCACCCCCGAGCGCTGCTTGATCATGTGCGTCGCCGCGGCCCGGGTGGTCAGGAAGTGGGTGCGGGTAGCCAGGCTTATGGGCTGGGTGAAGTCGTTGACGTCGATGTCCATCAGAGGCTGCTGGATGTCGCCGAAGGAAATGACATTGAAGGAGATGTCGATCCGTTTGGTCTTCTTGGCCACCCGGTCCACAAATGCGTCGACCTGTTCCTCGTCCAGGGCATCGACGACGGAGGTTTCCGCCCTGCCGCCCTCCTCCTGGATGTCCCGGGCCACCTTTTCCAGCGACGACTCGGTCCGGCCGGCGAGGTGGACGAAGGCGCCCTCCGCCGCGAAAGCGCGTGCCACGGCTCCGCCGATGGAACCCCCCGCACCATAGATCAGCGCGGTCTTGCCCTTCAGCAGTCCGTTTCCCGGCACCTCGTTGTTCAGCATGGTGGCCTGCCTCCCACGGTGGAGTGGTAAATTCCCTCAACTATGTTCTCGCCGGGGTTCGCTGGCAAGAGGGCGGATCAGTTCACAAGGCAAGGGTTCCGCGGACAATGCTCACGCTGGAGTGCGCAGGATTGCCGTCAACCGGTTCGTCGGACACGTCCACGATCGGGTACTCGCCCAGATCCAGGCCCGCCGGGACGGCAAAAGTCCCGGACTCGGAGGTCATAACGCCCAGGCTCACCAGCCGGGACAGATCGGGCGCGATCAGCCAGACCTCCTGGTAACCGCGGGCCTCGTTCTTGTCGACCCGGACTTCCAGGATGCGCTGCCCGTCCGTGGCTTCGACGACCCGGGCCGAGCCGGTGGCGGAATGCTGGTCCACGGGCGCAAGTTCGGCCTGGGCCAGCGGGGTCACCGCCGGCTGATTCTGTTGCACGGACCAGAAAACGCCCCCCGCCAGCAGGACTGTCGCCGCAGCAGCCGCCAGCCACACCCCGGGACGGCGGATCCAACCGGAGCGTCCACCGGGTTCCTGCTTCCGGGCCGTTCGTTCCTCCCGGGACAAGAGCGGCGTCGGGGAGCCGGACGGCACCGGGGACGGTGGCGGCTGTGACGTCGACCTTGGGCGGGAATCCCGCGACGTCGGGGATCCAAGCGGGTCAGCGGCGACGGCGTTGGAAAGTCCCAGGGCGCTGTAAATTCCCGCCCACACCTGTGGTCCCGGTGACTCCAGCGCGGTGTCGTCCAGTGGTCCGGGCTTCGCCGCCACAACGGCGCGGCGGAGGCCCACGTAGTCCGCTGCACAGCTGGCACAGGAGCGGAGGTGGTCCGCGGCGTCGTCTCCGAGCTCTTCGCCAAGGGCCAGCAGGCTTAATGACTCCGGATCAAGATGTTGCACGGTCTACCTCCAATCGGCTTCTGAGCTGGGACAAGCTGCGGCGTATGTGGCTTTTGACCGTACCAAGGGGCAGGTCCAGTTTCTGTGAAATCTGCGAATGCGTAAGGTCGTCGTAGAAGGCGAGTTTGAGGATGGATCCTTGCGGCTCCCCCAGCCTCTCCAGTTCCTCGTCCAGCAGCAGGCGGTCAGCCAGCACCTCTGCGGCGGCGTGCCCGGCCGCCCGTTCCGGATCCGGAGAGAGCTCGACGGCGGCCAGCACCTTACGGGTTTCCCGCATCGAAGCCGCCTGCGCGTCCGTGACCACGTTGCGGGTGATGCCCACGATCCACGCCGGCAGCCGCGCCTTCCCCGGGTCGAACGCAGACCGCGAGCGCCACACCCGGATGAACACTTCCTGGGTGACGTCATCGGCCGCGGCGTTGTCGCGCAGCGAGCGCAGCGCCAGCGTGTGCACCAGGGGCGCAAGCTGCCGGTACGCCTCCGCCAGCGCGGTTTCGTCTCCGGCGGCAAAGGACTCGTTGAGCCCCGCGTCCCAAGCGGAAGAGGCCTCGAAGGGTGCCAAGCCCGGCTCCTTCCCCCCGCTGGTGGCGACGGTGAGCGCAGCATCCTGAATCATGCCGGTACCGCCGTGACAATCACATTGTCGCCGTAGTCCTGCTGTTCGTCCAGCCATCGGCCGCCGCACGTCACCAGCTTCAGCTCGGGCGTTCCGTCCCGGCGGAAGACGGACGCGCCGTCGAACGCGTCCTTGGCCATAAGTTCCACCCCCGTCACCCGGAAGGTCACGGGAGCGGCCCCTTCGCGCTGCACCGTCACGAGGGTGCCCGGCGCGAGCGATTTGAGTTGGGAAAAGGGCGCCGAATCGGAGGTTGTGTCGACGTGCGCCGCGACCACCGCGGTGCCGGCGTCGGATCCGGGGGCCGGGCCGAAGCGGTACCAGCCGGCCTCGTCGAAAGGCTCCGGGATCTCCATCGCCCCGTCCGGACTGACTCCCACTTCCACGATCGGCATGTTGATGGTGGTTCCCGCCACGGTGAGGAAGCGCGGTGCCGGGTCCTTCGGCGTCTGGGCCAGGGGTGTTGCTGGGCGGACCGGGATGGCTGTCCCCGCGACGGGGGCGGTCGTGGCCGGCGGCGGGGACTGCGGAGGCTCGGTGCCGGGTCGGCCGGTGTCGGGGGCGGCTGTCTCCGTTGCCACCCTCTCCGTTGACACGGGGGGCGGGGTGGCTGTTTCCTGGGCCGCGGTGCAACCCGCGGTCAACAGCGCCATTGTGACGGCGGCGGCCGCGATCCTCGCGAAACCTCGTGGGGCGGTGCGCAGACCTGGAGCCGGGGGGCGCCGGGTGGCCGCCGTCGTCGTGCCCTTCACGTCCGTCCTCCTGCCGTGTGTTGGAACTCAGGGCCCGGCCGCCCGGCGGGTCGCCGGGCGGCCGGTGCTAGCGGTAATGCCTAGCGGGTGCGGCGGAGCGCCGGCTGCTTGCGGGACACAGCGACCCCGCCGGCCAGCAGCAGAAGAACCGCGGCACCGATGCCTACCGTGGCGGCTGTCTGACCGGCTGCGGTCCCGGCGTCAGCGGCGCCGGACCGTGCACCGGGAACGCCGGCGGGAGCGGAGTGCAGACCCTCAATGTTCTGCACGGCCAGCTGCAGGTTGTTGTCCGCGAGGCTGCCCCACGCGTACACCACAGTGTGGGTGCCCTCCGCGACCGTCACATCGGCCGGGCCGATCACCGGAGCCGTGGTGCCGGCGGCGGCCACCGCAGCGGACAGGGTGCCGGGATCCAGCGTCAGGGTCTCTTCATTGGGGTTGGTCAGGCCTGAGATGACGGGTGCCCCGCCGGCAAGGATGTCCACGGCCGGTGCTGCTGCCGTGTGGCGGACAGTGAGCTTGCCCTTGCCGGGTTCGATCTGTGAAACGTCGTTGGTGAAGAAGTTGGCCGTCGGATTGCCCTCGGCATCGAGGTTGGCCACGGCCGTGTAGTTTCCGCTGGCCGCGAGGGTGACCGTCACCGGCCCGATCACGGGGGCGGAAGCATCCGCCGCATCGGCGGCGGTGATGGCAAGGTCGTAATCCCCGGCCGGCAAGGCCAGCGGACCGGCCAGGGTGCCGGGGGCGAAATCGTCCAGGGTGCGTTCGCCGTTGACCCAGACGTCAACGGTCAGTCCTGGAACTCCGTGGATAACGGAAAGCTGCGCGTCGGACTCGGCCGCCTGGGCGGGGCCGGCAAGGGTAAGAGCTGCCGCGATTGCCACGGCGCCTGCTGTGAAAAGGCTGGTACGCATTTACATCTCCTTCAACGGCCCGCCAGGCGGGCGATTTTTGCTTACACCCCTACTACCGGCGCGCTGGGCCGTTTGGATGCACATGCATGCAGATATTTATTTGAAGGAGGTTCAGGCACGGCGACGGGCGCAGCTGTGCAGCTCAGGCGCCCGGCACAGCGGGCCCAACGCAACTGGCACAACGCGGCGGCCGGGCTGCTCATGTGAGCTGCCCGGCCGCGGCTGGAGATGTCTGTCCGGAGCGTCCTAGGTGCGCGGCGTGCTGTCCGGGCCGGCGGGAACTTCCGGGGTGTCCGGGCCCGGGGCCGCGGGCCCGCCAATACCGTAGAAGCCCGTCTGGCCCTCGGCCGGGCCCGTCCCACCGGGGCCTGGCCCACCCGGACCGGCCTGGCCGTAGAGGGGCGGCGCGGCGCCGCCTGGAACGGGCGCGTACCCCGGTCCGGCCGGAGGCACCGCAGGCGGAATCGCAGGGGCGTCCCCCGGATCCCGCGGTCCCATGTCCAGATGGAACGGCGGGTATTCGTCGCGCATAAGGGAAACGTACGCGGCCACGCGGTAGATCCAGCGGTTCAGGCCCATAAGGAAGTCGAAGAGACCCCGCGAGTAGGAACCGGTGAACAACAGGATGAGCCCGGCGATGAAGACCAGCAGCCCGAAGAGGGAAAGCCCTGTGCTCACCTGCACCCAATCGCCCTCGCGGTACTCCCAGTCCGTCTGGGCGGTCCCGGTCAGCAGCGCAATGATCAGCAGGTGCGGGATAGCCAGCAGCCAGGACTTCACGAGCACGAGGCCGCGGGAGAGCTTCTCGGGATAGTCGACGTCGAAATCGGCCGGGTAGTCGGTGCGCTCCAAGGTGAAGGGCGGGTAAACGTCCGTGCCGAGCGCCCCGTACGAATAGAAAGCCACCCGCCAGCTCCAGCGGATCACACCGACATTGAAGTTGAACAGAGAGCGCGGGTAGCGCCCGGTGAACAGGATCGCGAACCACGCCACGATCGTGACCACGCCGAAGGCAAACCAGAGGAAGAAGAGAACGATGAAGTGCGGGATCGCCAGGAGCCACTTAACCAGCCACTTCCAGCGGGACAGGTTCGGGTCCAGGTAGCCGCTGAGCCGCGCAGGATAGACGACGCCGGCACCCGGCGGGGCTCCCGCCGCCGAGCCGGCCGCCGCACCTGGCACGGCGCCCGCCGCATAGTGCTGGGAGACGGCAGCCGCGGACGAGGGCTGCAGCTGGCCGGGATAGGCCTGGGGCTGGCCGGGCTGGGGTGGTCCGCTCTTACCCCGGCCCAGCCCGGCGGCACCAACCACGATCAGGGGAACACCGATGAGCAGGAACACGATTCCCCCGACCAGCAGCCCGATAAAGACCGGCCACAGCAGGTTGGAGCGCGCTCCGGCTTTCATGTCCACAACCACCGGGGCGCTGCCGTCGGCGTTCATGATCACCACCGCCCAGCTGCCGGACCGCAGGTCCCATTCGAGCTGCTGCTCCCCCGCACCGCTGGCGGACGCGGCCCAAAACCCCTGGTCCGCAGGCGGCGCCGGAACCTGAGCTCCGGCCACGTCCCGGTAGTCCACCCGGAAGGGGTTGAACCGTACGTCGGCGATTTCTGAGTGGCTGACGCCATTCAGATAGGCCGCCACATCGCTCCGCGGTCCGATCCCAATGAAGATCTCCTTGCCGGCAGCCGCCGAGCCGCCCAGCATGACACTACCCACCACTCCGACCGGGGCGGTGTCCGGCACTCCTTCGTCGGCCATGATGTCGAGGCGCGGAGTTGTCAGGGCATAGGAGTTCGTGACGCACCGTTCCGATGTTGTCGTGAAGTACCCGTTGTCGCGTTGCAGGTAGTTGGCGAACCCTGCGGCGCCGGCAGCGGCCAGTAACCCCAGTCCGAGAAGTGCGCTGAGCGTGCCCAGCACCAGCATGACTATCCGGCCTGGTCGCATGGCCGCCGTCCTTTCAGATGACTTAGATCAGCTGACTCAGCTCGTAATTGAGGTGAGTAGGGTTCGTGCCCAGCCCTCCGCTTTCTCGATTTCGCCGTCGCGCAGCGGCCCTTCGCTTCCCTTCACGTAGAAGGGCATGGGTTCGGCGATGATGTCTGCCCCGCCTGCCTTCAGGGCATGCGTAATCTTCTTGGCGGCGTCGCCGTGAATAAACATCCGGACGCGGGTGTCGAATGCCGCGGCTTTGACCCCTTTGAGGGAACCGTTTCCCAAAGCCGAGAGCATCGCGGTGATTTTCGGCGTCGGGCGCCATCCGTTGATCGGGCTGCCGACCACCAGGAGGTCCCCGGCCGCGAGCGTGTCGGGCTTGAAGTCGCCGACAGGGACGGAACTCGCCTGCAGCCCGCCAAGGGAACCGGCGATCGCCTCGGCTACCGATCTGGTGTTGCCGTACGCCGAATCGTAGACAACCAGGGCTTTCATGCCGTGATCACGACCTTGAGCGCCTTCGTTTCCGCGGCCCGGGCGAACGTGTCGTAGGCCTCCAGGAACTGGTCGAAGCTGAAGTGATGCGTGGCGAACTTCTCCGCCGGTACCTTCTTCTGGGCCACAAGTTTGAGCAGCATCGGGGTGGTGTTGGCATTGACCAGGCCCATGCTGATGTTGATGTTCTGGATCCACAGGTTTTCCACGTGCAGCTCCACGGACTTGCCGTGCACGCCGACGTTGGCCACATTGCCGCCTGGCCGCACGATGTCCGTGCACATGCTGAAGGTCGCCGGGATGCCGACCGCTTCGATCGCCACGTCGACGCCCTGCCCGTCGGTCAGTGCGAGGACCTGCTCCTTCCAGTCGGCGTCGCCCGAAAGGACGACGTCGGTGGCGCCGAACTCGCGGGACTTGTCCAGCCGGTTCGCGTCAAGGTCGATCGCGATGATGGTGGCGGCTCCGTAGAGCCCGGCGGTGGTGATGGCGGCGAGGCCCACCGGTCCGGCACCGACGACGGCGACCGTGTCGCCGGGCTTGACCCGACCGTACTGCACGCCGATCTCGAAACCGGTGGGGAGGATGTCGGAGAGCATCACGGCCTGTTCGTCGGTGACGCCTTCGGGGAGCAGGTGCAGGGAGTTTTCGGCGTAGGGCACGCGGACGTACTCAGCCTGGGTGCCGTCGATAAGGTGGCCGAAGACCCAGCCGATGCCGGAGGCTCCTTCCTCACCCATGCAGTGCGAATACAGGCCGGTCTTGCAGTTGGCGCAGTGGCCGCAGGACTTGATGCAGGAGATGATAACGCGGTCCCCCACCTTCAGGCTGGTGACCGAGGAGCCGACCTCGGTGATGGTCCCGACGCCTTCGTGGCCCAGGATCCGGCCCTTGGTCACGGCGGGAACATCCCCCTTGAGAATATGGAGGTCCGTTCCGCAGATCGTGGTGGTGTCCACTTTGACGATCACGTCACTGGGATTCTGGATCTTCGGATCGGGAACGTCCGTCCAGGACTTTTCGCCGGGACCGCCATAGACGAGGGCTTTCATGCGTTCTCCTTGATTCTGAGGATGTTCGGCGGATCCACGATGCGCAGCCGGCACGGTGTGACGGAGGCGTCGATGCCCGATGACACGACTGCGCGGCTCGCATGCTCGTGAAGTTCTTCAATGGCCTCGGCCGTCACTCGGGCGTGGGCGAGATCCACCACAATCTCGTACCCGGGCAGTTTGGCGGTCACTCGGCGGCAGACGACATAGAGGGCCCTGACATTTGCAGGCGTAACGACGCCCCGCACATTGACCCACGCCGACTCTTCAACGGCGTCGATCCGAATAAGCACCCTGATGCGCGGATCCCCGTGAGAGGGGTGCGCGTAGTACGCGCTGGCCCTGTTTCCGTGCTGCCTGTGCGTCATGCGGCGCCAGAGCTCCCGCGCGGCCCGTGAGCGGACCCAAAGATGTAAAAATCGCTGTAGACGGTCATAGTGGATGCGGTCTCCTGCCCTGTTCCCGCAGACACGGGCAGTGCAGAATGCCTTTTCCTTCCCCAAGGTTCGAGCGAGACCGTACAACTGATAAGCAAGCGGTTCATCCCCAATGGCCGTGCAGGAACCGCCCCAAATACAGCTTGGTGGGTGCGAGCGCCCGGGGCAAGGGGCGAAAGTCCCTTGTCCGGCGGGAAAGCCGGTATCCGGTGGCTGAGCGGGTCCGGACTGGCGCTGCGGCGGGTCCGGATTGGCGCTGCGCGCTCCGGCCCATAGCCTGTCTCGTATGCCTGAGACTTCTGCCGATGCCGTGAACCGCCTCGTACTCGCCTCGGCGCGGCTCCCCGGCGAGACGGCACTGTACGACGTGCACGTGGTCGATGGGATCCTTTCCCGGGTCACTCCCGCCGGGATGCCTGGTCTTCCCGGATCGCAGGTAGTCAACGTGGACGGCCGCTACGTCATCCCGGGGCTGTGGGATGAGCACGTCCACATGACCCAGTGGGCCCTCGCCGCCAACCGGATTGACCTGTCCGGTGCCGCGTCGGCGCGTGCGGCGGCCGACGTCGTGCGTTCCGCTCTGTCCGGCCCCGGCCCTGCGGGTGAAGGCGGCAACGGGCTGACGGTGGTGGGTGTCGGCTTCCGGGACGCCGTCTGGGCGGACGTTCCCAGCCTGGAACTGCTCGACGGCGCCACCCGCGGCCTGCCGACGGCGCTGCTCAGCCATGACCTGCACTGCGTCTGGCTCAACAGCGCGGCGGCTTCCCGCTACGGCGTGCCGGTGGACTCGTCCGGGCTGCTGCGCGAGGAACCGGCCTTTGAACTCACCCGTGAGCTGGGCAAACTGCCGGACGCGGTGGTGGACGCCTGGGTGCGGGAGGCCGCGCAGGCGGCAGCCGCACGCGGGATCGTGGGGATTGTCGATTTCGAAATGACCTGGAACCGCGATGTGTGGCTGCGCCGCGTGGCTGGCGGTTTCGATTCCTTCCGGGTGGACTCCGGCGTCTATCCGCAGGACTTGGCGCGGGCCATCGCGGAGGGCTTGCGGACCGGGCAGGAGCTCGACGGCGGAACGGGGCTGCTGCGGGTCGGCCCGCTCAAGGTGCTGATCGACGGCTCGCTGAACACCCGCACGGCGTTTTGCGTGGACCCGTACCCGCACGGCGGCCGCGGGCTGTTGACCGTGAGCGAGGCGGAACTGCTGGGTTGGCTGGTCCGTGCCCGGGAATCCGGCTTTGTTCCGGCGGTGCACGCGATCGGCGACGGCGCTAATGAGGTGGCACTGAATGCCTTCGCGGCAGCCGGAATCGCGGGGCGGATTGAGCATGCCCAGTTTGTCCGGGGCCAGGACTTCGTGCGCTTCGGCGAGCTGGGGCTGACGGCGAGTGTCCAGCCCGCCCATGCCTTGGATGACCGTGATGCGGCCGAGTCCAACTGGGCCGGGCGCACGGACCGGGCTTTCCCGCTGCGGTCGCTGCTGGCTGCCGGGGCCACCCTGGCGCTGGGCTCCGATGCGCCGGTGGCGCCGCTGGAGCCGTGGACCGCGATGTCGGCGGCCACCACCCGGGCGCGGCAGGACGGTCGGGACCCTTGGCACCCGGAGCAGGCGCTCACCCGGCAGGAGGCCATGGTCGCGTCAACGCGCGGGCGGGGACGGATCCGGGTGGGGGATCCGGCAGATCTGGTGGTGCTCGACGGCGACCCGCTGGCGGTGGCGGACGCCGTCTTTGCGGCGATGCCGGTGGCCGCGACGCTCGTGGCCGGGCGGTTCACTTTCCGGGGCGGCGTCTGATCGGCCGTATCTAGCTTCCCTTGACCCGCGTCTGTACGAGGTTGGCGAATGGCAGCCGGCCGTACTCGTCCACGAACGCGGCCTGATACCCGGCTTCGGCCGCGGTCAGCTGTTCGACGGGCAGCTCCTTCCACGCGACGACCAGCGAGCCGGCCGCAGCGAGCTGCCAGATCAGCCGGCCGTCCCAGTGGCCGGGCGGCTTGCCTTTCCCGAAGTCGACGAATTCCTGGATCTGCCGGCGCAACCCACGGTTGCCCTTGCTCCCGGGGCCGGCCTTGCCCACATAGAGGACGTCGGCCCCGTCGACCCATTCGGCGCCAAGTGCTTCCGCCGTCAGGGTGGGGTCCTTCTTCTTGAAAATGCCTGCCGTGCTCTTGGCCAGGAACTGCGCCCGGTAGCCCCCGGGCTGCAGCACCGCAAAAATCCCGGGTTTCTGCGGGATCCGGTTGATGTCAAGGTCACCGAGCGGCCGGAACCCGGTGAACCCGTCCTGCTTCAGTGACTGTCTGTTGATCGGCATGAGTTCCTTGAGTCGGGGCACTGGGCGTTCCTGCAAAGCTTACGGACATGCAGCTGCGAGGCCGGTTTAAATGTCGCAGGTGCCCGATAGCGTGGTTCCATGGACGGCGAGCAGGGGCCCGACGAGGCTCAGCCAAAACAGGTGACGGTCATGGATGGCGCCCGGTCGACTGACGCTGTCCGGCCGTCCGGGGACGTGCCTGAGCTGGACGGTGCGCGGTTGATTGCGGAAATCCGGGCCCTGGAAGGCCGAAAGTCTTCCCTGGCTGCCCGTCAGGCCCGTCTGTCCGTCGCCTTCGGCCTGCTCCAGCGCCGCGAACAGGCCGGCCGTGGGGTCCCGGCGGCGGAGCTGGGCTCCGGGGTCGGCGCGCAGATCGCCCTGGCCCGGCGGGAATCCCCGGCCAAGGGCGGCCGGCTCCTGGGCCTGGCCAAGGCCCTGGTCACCGAAATGCCCCACACCCTCGCGGCCCTGGAGACCGGGCAGCTCAACGAATGGCGCGCCACCCTCATCGTGCGGGAAACCGCGTGCCTGTCCGCGGAGGACCGGGCCGCCGTCGACGCCGAACTCGCCCCCGACACCGGAACCTTCGACGGGACCGGGGACCGTCGCATCATCGCCGCCGCCCGGGCTGCGGCCTACCGGCGGGACCCGCGCACTGTTACCCAGCGCGCCAGCCACGCCGCGGCCGAGCGGCACGTCAGCCTCCGTCCCGCCCCGGACACCATGTGCTACCTCACGGCCCTGCTCCCCGTCGCGCAGGGCGTCGCGGTTCACGCCGGCCTGACCCGGCACGCCGATGCCCTCCGCAACGCCGGAGACCCCCGGACCCGCGGGCAGCTCATGGCCGATGCCCTGGTCGAACGCGCCTCGGGAAAGGCCGGCGGGATCAGCGGCATCGAGATCCAGCTCGTCATGACCGACCGCACCCTCTTCCAGGGCGACAGCGAACCCGCCCGCCTCCCCGGCTACGGCATCGTCCCCGCCGGCTGGGCCCGCAACCTGCTCACCCACGCCCAAAAAGACGCGGGACCGGGCGCGGCGCGAACAGGTCCCCACGCCGGGGACGGCACCGGAGAGAATGCTGGGGACAAGGCCATGAACGTCTGGCTGCGCCGGCTCTACACCGCCCCGGGCACCGGCGAGCTCACCGCGCTGGACTCCCGCGCACGGCTCTTCCCGCCCGGGCTCCGGCGCTTCCTCACCGCCCGCGACGACACCTGCCGCACACCCTACTGCGACGCCCCGATCCGCCACTTCGACCACATCATCCCCTGGAACCGCGGCGGACCGACGACCCACAACAACGGCGCCGGGCTCTGCGAAGCCTGCAACCACACCAAAGAAACCCCCGGCTGGACCACTCGACCACGACCCGGACCCAGACACACCCTCGACGTCACCACCCCCACCGGCCACGCCTACCACTCCACCGCCCCACCCCTTCCGGGAACCCCTTGGCACTCCACCGCCCCACCCCTTCCGGGAACCCCTTGGCACTCAACCGCAGCATCCCACCGGCGAAGACCCCGGTACCTCGCCAAGGCGCCCCAACCCGTCCGTCTGGGCCACTCGGCATACGTCTGATCGCTGCTGGACCGGTGTGCCGGCCGGCTACCGCCCGAACCACGACTCGGGCAGGGACACGTCAGCCTCCATGGTGTAATTACCGGCCGAATGCCCGAGCGCCAGGCGGTAGCTGCCACCGCGGGTGTGCCACTGCCCGCGGTCGGTGTCGTAGGACGCGAGCAGCCGCGGATCAACGTCCAGCGAGACGGTCCGTGATTCGCCCGGTTCGAGGTCCACGCGCTCGAAGTCGAGCAGCCACATCCGGGGACCCTCGGGGTCCTCGAGGAGGTAGAGCTGGGGTACGTCGGCCCCGCGGCGGCCCGGCATTGGTGACGGTGAACCCGGCCCGCCCCCCGTCCCGGTCCTGCACTGTCAGGTCCGCGTAGCTGAACCGGGTGTAACTGAGCCCGTGGCCGAAGGGGAAGAGGGGCTCCTGCGCGGTCTTAGCGACCAGCGGTAGCCGACGTCGGATCCCTCGTTGTAGTTGATCGTCGTCGGTCCCCCACGGTGTGCCGTGGCCGGGCAGCTCCGGCCGCGGAGTCTGGTCCAGGCCGGCCGGGAAGGTCAGCGGAAGTTTCCCGGAGGGGTTGGTGACGCCGGCAAGGATTTCGGCGATCGCCTGGCCGCCGCACTGCCCGGGGTACCAAGCCGCGAGGACAGCCCGGACCTTCGGCCGGCGAGCTGGACGTTGAGCCCTTTGCTGCGGTCTTCTTTGCCCACCAGTTGCCCGGACCGGCGGGCGAGCCCGGGGTTGAAGCTGGCCCCCAGGGCAATGGAGGCGGGGAGGGCGGTTGCGGTGTCCCCCTCCCGGTAGCCCGGGTTGGTGACGCCCAGGCTCGCGTCGCTCATCAGCAGGGCGGGGATACCAAGCCGCGGGATCCCGGGGGTGTAGCCGGCGCTCATCGGGACGCCGTCCGGGATGCGCGGATCCTTGTCCGTGAGCACGTGGTTGGTGCCCATGATGCTGATGAGGAGGGAAAAGCGCTCCTCATCCGTCAGTTGCGCCCCGACTTCACGGGCCCATTCCATCGCTGCTGAAGTCACGCGTTGCCTGCTTTCGGGGCCGTCCCGGCGGACGTGCGGCGCCGCGGCCGCAACGCGGGATTCCGCACGGGCTGCGCTTAAACGTAAGGCCTGCAGGTACCTTCGCGATCTCGCTATGAGACGGCTCGGACATTTTCATGTCCAGAACGACCCGGCTTAATCAAGTGGCTACCTGCAGGCGCTTTAAGCGTACGCCCGCCCTTTCAGTGTGACTAGGGGTCCGTCGCCTCTTCCAGAGTCCGAAAAAACGCCCCAGCGCCCAAAAGCGTAGAGTGGAACCAGACGCCTGATTCTGGACGCCGAGCGCTGAGGGAGAAATCGTGACGATTGACTGGGACGAAAAGAAGACCCTGCTGCAGGAACCGAACATCGCCGCTGTAACGCAGCTTTGCGACGAACTGATGGAAAAGAAGCCGGGGTCGGTCGTCCCCTACATCGATCCCGTCCATGACGAGGACGAGTGCCGGATCGTCAGCCTCCACATCGCCCCGGGCAAGGGCACCGAATCGGGCTTCGTCTCCCATTTCAATGATGACGAAGCAGCCCGCCGCGCCACCTCCATCTACGAGGCCGTCGAACTTGACCCCCGCTACGTGATGCCGTGGAATGCCTACCCTTGGGTCCGCGATCCCGAGCTGCCCTCGGCGCTGAACGTCCAGGAGAAGACGGACGGCCTGCGGCCGTTCCGCCAGTTCCTCAAGATCAACAGGCGCGTCTCCGCCGTCATCGCCCATGGCGCCGACGCCCACGCCTTCCTGACACTTTTCGAGAAGACCTACCACTCCTCCCTGAAAAACCGCGGGGTCAAGATCTACAAGGCCACCGCCCTGGGCGGCCGCGCGTTCGCCGTCTCGGCCGCCAAGCAGGAAGAACTCCTGAGCAAAAACGTCGAGGTCTACAGGGACGCCATGCAGCGGGCAGGCATCCAGCACCTCTGATCCGGCGGATCGGGACACGCACGACGGCGGTTCCGCCGGCGCTCCCACGATGGTCCGCGTAGGGTCCAACGGCCCTGCCCAAGCCGGGCGGTGCTTGGTGAGCTTGAGTCGAGCCCGGACGGCCGCGTCTCTGGGGAGGCTCCCGCATCCGAAAAAGGACTCAGCTATGGGACGGTTGGACGGCAAGGTGGCCCTGGACCTCGGCTGCGCCGGCACCCGGGTCAATTCAGCCCTGGCGGTATTTCTGGCCGGCGACGAGTCCTCTTACATTACGGGCGCCGAGTTCGTGATCGACGGCGGCGAGCTCGCCGGCACGGTCGCGCCGCCCGCCGTCTGACCGGAAAGAAGAAACCCATGTCCCAGAGCCCAGGATCAAAACTCGCAATCGTCGGCGCCGGCAGCGTCGGCACGTCCCTCGCCTACGCCGCCCTGATCCGCGGTTCGGCCAGCAACGTCGCACTCTTCGACGTCAACGCGACCAAAGCTGAGGCCGAGGTGCTGGACCTGGCCCACGGCACCCAGTTCGCCGCCGCTGCGGCCACCGTCACCGGCGGCGGAGACATTGCCGCGACGGAAGGGGCCGACGTCGTCGTCATCACCGCCGGGGCCAAACAGGCACCGGGCCAGACGCGGCTGGACCTGGCCGGCACCAACGTCCGCATCCTCGAACAGCTCATGCCGCCGCTGCTCGCGCACGCCCCGGACGCCGTCTACGTCCTGGTGACCAACCCCTGCGATGTGCTGACCGTCGCGGCGCAGAAGATCTCCGGCCTGCCCTCCTCGCGCATCTTCTCCTCCGGCACCGTGCTCGACACGTCCCGGCTGCGCTGGCTACTGGCGCGCAAGGCCGGCGTCTCCCTGACCAGCGTGCACGCCAGCATGGTGGGCGAGCACGGCGACACCGAGTTCCCTATCTGGTCCGGCGCCACGATCGGACCGGTCCCGATCCGCAACTGGACGGTCGACGGCGAACGGGTCTTCACGTCCGACTACCTCGCTGAAACCGCGCGGGAAGTGACGCAGGCGGCCTACAAGGTGATCGCCGGGAAGGGCGCCACGAACTACGCGATCGGACTATCCGGCGCGCGCATCGTGGAGGCCCTGCTGCGCGCGGAAAACGCCGTCCTGCCGGTGTCCACCGTGCTGGACGGGCAGTACGGGATCACCGGGGTGGCACTGTCCCTGCCCAGCATCGTGGGGCACGGCGGCGTCCGCGCAGTTCTGGAGACCCCCATGGACGACGGAGAACTCGCCTCGCTGCAACACTCGGCGGAGACGCTGCAGCAGAGTCTCGCGACGCTGGGGATTTAGGCGGTCCGGGGCGACTCTGCCGCGGCGAAGTCGGGCACAATCGTCACCGATCCGACGTGCGGCAGCGCACGGCGGACCCCGCGTTCCAGATTGGCCGTCACTGAGGCGAGCTCCACCAGGTGCGCGTCCGTCGCGATCGGCACCGTGATCTCGGCGTGCAGCTGGTGGCCGGACCAGCGCAGCCGGGCGGTGCCGCCGGACCGGGAGTGTTCCGCGACGACGGCCTCGACCCGCCGGGTCAGTCCAGGATCGACGCCGTCCATCAGCCGCCGTCCGACGTCGCGCACGGTGCCCCAGAGGAGGACGACGATGGCGGCGGAAATCAGCAGGCCAACAATCGGGTCCGCCAGCGGGAAGCCGAGCCAGACGCCGATGACGCCAACGACGACGGCCAGGGAGGTGAAGCCGTCCGTCCGGGCATGGACCCCGTCAGCCACCAATGCTGCGGATCCGATCCGCCGGCCGACGCGGATCCGGTAGATCGCCACGAGTTCGTTGCCGGCGAAGCCCACCAACCCCGCGGCGAGCACCCAGCCGAGGTTGTGCACGGGCTGGGGTTCGAAGAAACGGCGGATCGATTCGACGGCTGCCACCACGGCGGAGAGAGCGATCATCGCCACGATGAACAGTCCGGCGAGGTCCTCGGCCCGCCCGAACCCGTAGGTGTACGTCCGGGTGGCCTTCCGACGGCCTAGCAGGAACGCGATCCACAGCGGGACGGCAGTCAGCGCGTCGGAGAAGTTGTGCACCGTGTCGGCCAGCAACGCCACGGAGCCACTGATCAGCACGATCACGAGCTGGAACACCGCGGTGGCGCCGAGACCGAGCAGGGAGACCTTGACCGCGCGGATGCCCTGCGAGCTGGATTCGAGCGCCTCGTCGATGGAGTCCGCAGCGTCGTGCGAGTGCGGCACGAAGACTGACTGAAGCCAGCCCTTCAGGCCCGTGGCGTGGGTGTGGGGGTGGTCGTAGTCGTGGTCGTGGTCGTGGTCGTGCCCGTGGGGGTGGTCGTGCGGATGATCGTGGACGTGGCCGTCGTCGTGGGCTTGCTGCTGGCCTTCGCCGTGGTTGTGTTCGTCCAGGGCGTCCGACGGGCGGTTCATGCGCCGTGCCGCGGGGCAGTGCCGAGCGCATGCTCGGCCTGGTGGATTGCATCCATCACCAGTTGGCGGGCGTGATCGTTCTGCAGCCGATAGAAGACTTTGGTGCCTTCCTGCCGGGTGGCGACCATGCCGCCCAGCCGCATTTTGGCCAGGTGCTGCGAGACTGCTGAAGCCGGCTTCCCCACGCGCTCCGCCAGAGCGTTGACCGGCAGCTCACCCTCCCCCAGGGCGAGGATCAGCCGGACACGCGTGGCGTCGGCCAGCATGGAAAACACTTCGACGGCCAGCTCCACGTGCGGACTGTCCACCTCAACCTGCCTATCTGCATTCATACGCAGATACTGTCATAGTTGTCCCCACCGGCCAATTGCGCGCTGCGCTGCCGGAACACAATTCCCAGGACAGGCGTTGAAGACAAGTAGCCTGAGTGCTTCATGCCACCGCCTTCAGCCCTGACAGCGAAAGGAGAATGACGATGTCCGCAGCCGCTACTACCGTCGCCGTCCTCCGTCGTGCCGCGCTGCTGGCCGGACTGCTCGCCGTGATTGCCGGTTTCCTGGGCATGCAAATCCTTTCCGGCTCCCACGAGCCCCACACCCAGGCGTCCGCTCCCGGCAGCATCCAAACGGCGACGGCGTCGCACACCGCCGGCGCGGCGCTCTCCGGACATGCCGCCGGCCATTCCGCCGCGCACTCCAGCCACGGGTCCACCGGTACGGTCTCGCAGGCATACGACGGCCCCGCCGCGGCAAGGACCGCACCTTCGGTGACGCCTGTAGCGGCGAGGATCGGCGGAACCCAGGTCCCGCCGTCGTGCGTCTGCCAGGACGGGTGCACCGAGAGGCCCTCGGCTCATATCGACTGCACGCCATCCCCGGCGGGCGCTTCGTTAAGCGCGCCGCAGCCCGGGACCACACTGCTGGAGGCCCAGCCCTGGAGCGCGGCGCGGGCTGACCGCCTGTCCGGCTATGCCTACCTGCCCGGGACGCCAACACCCCGGGACCTGCCCTCAGCCGAACGTAGGAATGGGCATGCGCGGTGAAGTCGCCCGCGCATCACCACCTGCCCACAGCGCTTCCGCCGATCCCAGCGGTCTCCCGCGCGACTCCTCACCACCGACGCTTTCGACCGCCGGATCCACGAAGGACACGACCTCCCATGAAGAAGACCCTCACTATTTCCGCCACCGCCCTCGCCGCCGTCATCGCCCTGGCCGGCTGCTCCACCCCCGGCAGTTCAGGCGGCAGCAGCAGCATGCCCGGCATGGACCACAGCACCATGGGCTCAAGTGCCGCGCCCGCAGCCGCGGACCACAACGGCTCGGACACCATGTTCGTCCAGGGGATGATCCCGCACCACGCCCAGGCCGTGGAGATGAGCGACATCATCCTGAAGAAGCAGGGCATCGACGCCAGCATCACCGCGCTGGCAACGAAGATCAAGGCCGCCCAGGCGCCCGAGATCGAGAAAATGACCGGCTGGCTCGAGGACTGGAACGAACCCACCCAGGCGCCCGGCGGCCACTCCATGACCGGCATGATGAGCGGCGAGGACCTCACCAAGCTCGACGCGGCCCAGGGCACCGACGCCGCGAAGCTGTTTCTCAGCCAGATGATCGCGCACCATGAAGGCGCCGTCGCGATGGCGAACGCCGAGGTCCGGAGCGGAAGGAACGCCGAAGCCATCCAGCTGGGCAAGGACATCGCGGCCTCCCAGACGAACGAAATCAAGGAAATGAAGGAGCTGCTCGCGGGGCTGTAGACCAACGCCAGGGCCCCACGCTGACGGCGGCCTCCGAACGGGGGCCGCCGTCACAGTTGACACTCCGGTGTGACCTCTGCCATATTTTAAGCGTGAACCTGTCAGACAGCCGGACAGCAGGACAGCCTCTCGCCCGCCTCAGTGCGGCCGAAGCAGTCTTCAATGTCCTCCGCTCCGAAATCGAATCCGGCGAGCTCGGCATCGGCGCCAAGCTGAGCTCCGAGGCCACGCTGGCCCAGCAGTACGGCGTGAGCCGCTCCGTGGTCCGCGAGGCCTTGCGTTCCTGCACCGCTTTGGGGCTGACCGTCACCAGGACCGGGCGGGGCACGTTTGTCGTCGCAGACCGCGTGGCCAAGGACCTGGTCCTTGGCCAATACTCGGCACGAGACCTCACGGAGGCGCGTCCCCACATCGAGGTTCCGGCCGCGGGACTGGCCGCAGAACGCCGTTCGCCCGAGGAGCTGGACACCATGCGGGACATCGTTGCCGCGATGACCGCCGAGGACGACCCCGAAGTGTGGGTGGGCCTGGACTCGAGCTTCCACGCGTTGATCGCGAGGGCCAGCCGGAACAAGGTGTTCGAAAATGTCGTCTCGGATATTCGGGAGGCCCTTGCCCACCAGTCCGAGACCCTGAACATGGTGGCGGACCGGCAGCACGCATCCGACGAGGAGCACCGGCGCATCCTGGCCGCCATCGAGGCCGGCGACGCGGCAACGGCGCGCATCGCCATGAGCCAGCACCTGCATGCCGTTGGCATTGCCCTCGACTCGATTCTCAACCCCCAGCCAAGCGCCTGACCTCCGCGCCAAGAAGCAGATTCAGCAGCGGCTCAACCCGAGACAACCAACACCACCGCCAAAGGACGCCATGATTCCTCCTGCCCTCGCGCACATCCCGACTCCGCTGGCTCCGGGGAGGCTCCCGGAGCACGTCCCGCTTGCGGTCCAGACCCGCGACGGGCTGGCCGAGAGCGTCCACCACGGCTCGGTAATCGCCACCGCGGCGGACGGCCGGACCCTCCTGACCGCCGGCCAGCCCCTCGCCCCGTTCTACCCGCGCTCCGCCCTCAAGCCCCTGCAGGCCGTCGCCATGGTCCGTGCCGGCCTGGACCTCCCGGACGACCTCCTGGCCCTCGCGGCCGCCAGCCACTCCGGGGCCGCCGCCCACCGCGACGGCGCGCTGCGCATCCTGGAACTGCACGGGCTGACCCCTGAAGACCTCGAGAACAACACCGACCTCCCTTACGGCGTCCGCGAGCGCGAGGAATGGCTCCGCGGCGGCGGGCAGGCCACCCAACTGGCGCAGAACTGCTCCGGAAAGCACGCCGCGATGGCAGCCACCTGCGTCATCAACGGCTGGCCGGTCCTGGGATACCTGGACCCGGCGCACCCGCTGCAGCGGCTCGTGGCCCGGACCGTAACAGACCTGACCGGCGAGGAACCGGAGCGCACGTCCACTGATGGCTGCGGCACCCCGCTCTTCGCCCTTACCCTGCGAGGCATGGCCCGCGCCTTCGGCCGGCTGGCCTCGGCGACGGGACCCGGCAGCGCGGAAGCCGCTGTCGCCAGCGCCATGCGCCGGAACCCCGAGATGGTCGCGGGTGAGGGCCGGGATGTCACCGCACTGATGCGCCTGGTCCCCGGCCTCCTGGCCAAGGACGGCTTCGAGGGCGTCCAGTTGGTGGGCCTGCCGGACGGCCGCGCAATCGCCGTGAAGATCTCCGACGGCGCAGACCGCGCCCGGATGCCCGTCACCGTCCGCGTCCTGGCCGGGCTCGACGTCGACACCTCTCCCTTGGCGCGCATCGCCGCGGCACCTGTGCTGGGCGGCGGCCGGCCCGCCGGGCTCCTGCAGGCCGCCGATTTCCTCGCTTCCCCCGAAACCTCCAACGCCCCCGACGCCCGGTAAGGACCGCCATGACCTCGCTCGACGAACCCGCAGACTTCCGCTCCGAACACGACCTCCTGGGCGACCGGGACGTTCCCGCCGGCGCCTACTGGGGTGTCCACACCCTCCGTGCCGTGGAGAACTTCCCCATCACGGGCCAGCCGCTGTCCTCCAACATGTATCTGGTCCGCGGGCTGGCCGCCGTCAAACTGGCCGCCGCCCGCACCAACCACGAGCTCGGGCTGCTCGACGCCGTGCGCGCCCGGGCCATCGAGGAGGCCTGCACCGATGTTATGAACGGCAAGCTCAGCGAGCAGTTCGTAGTGGACGTCATCCAGGGCGGTGCCGGGACGTCGTCGAATATGAACGCCAACGAGGTGATCGCCAACCGTGCCCTGGAAATCCTCGGACACCCGAAGGGCGACTACGCGCGGCTGCACCCCAATGATCACGTCAACCTCAGCCAGTCCACCAACGACGTCTACCCCACCGCAGTCAAGCTCGGTACGATCTTCGCCGCCCGGGAACTGCTCGATGCCCTCACCGAGCTCGAAGACGCCTTCGCCGCCAAAGCCCTCGAATTCCGCACGGTGGTGAAAATGGGCCGCACCCAACTGCAGGACGCCGTCCCCATGACGCTCGGCCAGGAATTCGGCACCTACGCCGTCACGATCGGCGAGGACCGGCTCCGCCTGTCCGAAGCCGACCTGCTGATCCACGAAATCAACCTCGGCGCCACGGCGATCGGCACGGGCCTCAACGCACCGGCAGGCTACGCCGAGGCCGCCTGCCGGCACCTGGCCGAAATCACGGGCCTCCCGCTCGTCACGGCGGTGGACCTGATCGAGGCCACCCAGGACGTCGGTGCCTTTGTGCACCTCTCCGGCGTGCTCAAGCGGGTCGCGGTGAAACTGTCCAAGATCTGCAACGACCTGCGGCTGCTCTCCTCCGGCCCGCGCGCCGGTTTCGGCGAAATCAACCTCCCGGCTGTCCAGTCCGGCTCCTCGATCATGCCCGGCAAGATCAACCCGGTCATCCCGGAAGTGGTCAGCCAGGTGGCCTACGAGGTCATCGGCAACGACGTCACCATCACCATGGCGGCCGAGGCCGGGCAGCTCCAGCTCAACGCCTTCGAACCGATCATTGTCCACAGCCTCCACAAGAGCATCTCCCATCTGGAAGCCGCCTGCCGCACCCTCACGGCCCGCTGCGTCCGGGGCATCACCGCCAACACCGAACGGCTCCGCCTCACGGTGGAACAGTCAATCGGCCTCGTCACCGCCCTCAACCCGCACCTGGGCTACGCCACGGCCACGGCCATCGCGCAGGAAGCCCTCGCCACCGGCAAGGGCGTCGCGGAACTCGTGCTCGAACACGGGCTGCTCACCGCCGAGCAGCTCGCCGACCTCCTCAGCCCGCAGCGCCTGGCCAATCTGAGCAAGTAGCGCACCCTCGAACCCGAAGGACCCCCATGACTTATCCCGAAACTGCCCGCGCCCAAAAACAACCGGCCCTGCAGCAGCCCGCCGTCTCCGACCACACCATTCCCGTGCATGCCCATGCCTCCGAGGCAGCGCTCCACGCCGAGGACCAGGGCTACCACAAGGGCCTGAAACCCCGGCAGGTGCAGATGATCGCGATCGGCGGCGCCATCGGCACCGGCCTGTTCATGGGCGCCGGCGGCCGCCTCGCCACTGCCGGCCCTGCCCTGGTCATCAGCTATGCCGTCTGCGGGTTCTTTGCCTTCATGATCCTGCGCGCCCTCGGCGAACTCGTGATGCACCGGCCGTCCTCGGGCTCGTTCGTCTCCTATGCCCGCGAATTCTTCGGCGAGAAGGCCGCGTTCGTCACCGGCTGGCTGTACTGGTTGAACTGGGCCATGACGGCGATCGTGGACATCACCGCCGTCGCGCTGTACATGAACTTCTTCAAGAAGTACTGGGCGCCGATCGCGGACGTACCGCAGTGGGCCTGGGCCCTGGCCGCCCTGATCCTGGTCCTGGGCCTCAACCTCGTCAGCGTCAAGGTGTTCGGCGAGCTCGAATTCTGGTTTGCGCTGATCAAAGTGGTGGCGCTCGTGACCTTCCTGCTCGTCGGCATCTACTTCGTCATCTTCGGCACCCCCGTCGCCGGCCAGGAGGTCGGCTTCAGCCTGATCGCGGACAACGGCGGCATGTTCCCCAACGGCCTGCTGCCCGCAATCGTGGTGATGCAGGGTGTTGTGTTCGCCTACGCCTCGATCGAGCTGATCGGCACCGCCGCCGGCGAGACGGAAAACCCGGAAAAGATCATGCCGCGGGCCATCAACACGGTGATCGTCCGGATCGCGGTGTTCTACGTCGGCTCGCTTGTGCTGCTCTCGCTGCTGCTGCCCTATAGCTCCTACAAGGCCGGCGAAAGCCCGTTCGTGACGTTCTTCGGCTCGATCGGGGTCGACGGCGTGGACGCCATCATGAACCTCGTGGTCCTGACCGCGGCCCTGTCCTCGCTCAACGCCGGCCTCTACTCCACCGGCCGGATCATGCGTTCCATGTCCATTTCGGGTTCTGCACCGAAATTCGCTGCCCGGATGAACAAGGCCGGCGTACCCTACGGCGGCATCGCCCTTACCGCCGCCGTAGCCGTCCTGGGCGTCATCCTGAACGCCCTCGTCCCGGCCGAGGCCTTCGAGATCGTCCTTAACGTCGCATCGCTGGGCATCATCGCCACCTGGGCCATGATCGTCCTGTGCCAGATGCAGCTTGCCCGGCTCGCAGCCCGGGGGGAACTGCTCCGGCCCACTTTCCGGATGCCCGGCGCCCCCGTCACGGGCTGGGTCACCCTCGCCTTCCTCCTGGCGGTGCTGATCCTCATGGCCTTCGACTCGCCCGTGGGAACGTGGACCATTGCGTCCCTCGTGGTCATCGTGCCGCTCCTGATGCTCGGCTGGCGCCTCAGCCGGCACCGCATCCTGGAAATCGCCGCCGTCCGCGACGGCTTCACCGGCCCGTATCCGCTCGTGGCCGCCCGGCCCAGAAGGGACGCCGGCGGAGATCCGGAGTAGCCTTCCGGCATTCCGCTCCGCCGTAACGCAACGTCCCCGCAACCCCTCCCGGATGCGGTTCGCATATGCTCAACGGACAGCTTCACACTGGCTCAGCGACGAACCACCCGGGAGACACCTCATGACCAACTGGCGAATCAGGGATTTCCATTCCGCCGATCTCGACGGCATCCTGCACCTCTGGGAGTCCCTCAAGGCCACCAACGTCGAGCCGGTCTACGCACTCTCCGAAGTGCTGGCCTCCTGCGAAAAGGACCACGCCGTCGTCGCAGTGCAGGGCGATCAGGTCGTGGGCGCCGCTGTCGGCCGCGCCGCCCACGACCAGGGCTGGATCGTCTTCCTGGCCACCCTTCCCGAGTACCGGGGCCGCGGGATCGGCACGTCCCTGCTGGCCGCCGTCGAGAACCGGATGGCGCCGCATGGGCTGAACAAGCTCTCCGCCCTCATGCCGGAATCCGAGACCCGGGTGGAGGCGTTCCTGGGCCGCGGCTTCGTGCTCAAGAAAAACCTGCGCTACTTCGAGCGGAAGATCCCGGTGCAGCGCCAGGAACTGGAACCCCTTAGCCAGCTCGGCGGCCGGATTTTGGCCCGCGACCTCTGGGAAAACGTTGCCGGCATGCGGAACGAGAAAGAGCTCCTGGAACGCCGTCTGGTCCTGCCGCTGGCCGAGGCCGACCTCGCCGACGAGTACGGTGTGGTGCCGCCGCGCGCGGTCGTCCTCTTCGGCCCTCCCGGCACGGGCAAAACCACCTTCGCGAAGGCGATAGCCTCCCGCCTCGAGTGGCCGTTCGTGGAGGTCTTCCCCTCACGGCTGGCCTCCGATCCCAAGGGCCTCGCGGGTGCACTGCGCGAGACCTTCCTGGAGATCGCCGAGCTGGAGCACGCAGTCGTTTTCATCGATGAGGTGGAGGAGATCGCTTCCCAGCGCTCCGGGGAACCGCCGTCGCCGCTGCAGGGGGTCACCAACGAACTTCTCAAGATCATCCCGGCCTTCCGCGAACAGCCCGGCCGGCTGCTGGTCTGCGCCACCAACTTCATCCGCGCCCTGGACACCGCGTTCCTGCGACACGGCCGTTTCGACTACGTCATCCCCATCGGCCTGCCCGACCGCCAGGCCCGCGAGGCCATGTGGCAGCGATTCATTCCCGCCGCGGTGGTGGACGATGTGGACGTGGAGCTGCTGGTGGACCGGACCGAGGGGTTCTCCCCCGCGGACATCGAGTACGCGGCCCGGAGCGCGTCCCAGCGTGCGCTGGAGAAGGCGGTGTACGACGACGGCGGGCTGGCTTCCAGCGGCAGCGCCGCCCTCCGCGACGCGGTCCGCAAGGGCCCCGCGACACAAGACTACCTGGACGCGATCGCGGACACCCGGACCACGGTCAGTGATGAGGTCCATCAGCAGTTCCTCGAGGACATCGACGCCCTGGGCCGGGTCTAACGCCTGGGTTCGGAGCATTCACGCACCGAATTCCCGGCGGAAGGCTCAGTCCCGGCTCGGCTCGGACTCGGGGGACGCGGCCGCGGTCTCGCTGGGTCCGGCCGCGGGCTCCGCTTCGGACGATTTGCCCTCCGTGGCTTCCTCGTAGGAGAGGTTCTCGTAGTCGGTGTCGTCCGCCTCGTCGAGCAGATCGTCGAGTTCCTCCAGCAGCCACGGGTTGATCCGGGCCAGGATCTTCCGCGTTTCCTCCACCGGCACGGCAGCGTAGAGCACCGGGCGGGCCTCGTTGTAGCGGGTGACCGGCGGCTTGTCCGGCCATTTCTCGGCCAGCGCCCTGACGCGCTCCGGCAGGGAATTGTGCGCGTTGTCCGCGATTTTCACCAAGGTTGCGTCGTGGTCCTCGGCGATATAGCGGATGCCGGCCTGATAGTCGTCCGGGTTCTCGTGCAGGCGCTTGGTGACGCGCTCGATGATGTCCGCGGCGCGCTCGGTGACTCCCATGTCCAGCAGCGCCTGCCGCGTCATCGGGGTGTCCTCGGCGATGTCGTGCAGGTAGCCGGCAATCCTGATGTCGTCGTCGAAGTCCGCCAGGGCATCCCCGACGGCGATCACATGCTCGCGGTAGGGCCGCTTGAGCTTGTCCTTCTGCCGGTTGTGGGCCACCTCGGCGAGGATCTTTGCTGTCTCGACGGTAAAACTCGGCTGCGGGCTGCGCGCTTCCCTGAACTCTGGTTCTGACATGCTTCCAGCCTACGCGTCCGGTCTGGCCATCCCGGGCCAGATCCACGGCTCCCGCGGCAGCGCGGCGGGGTCAAAAACGGCCAGCGCCAGCTCCAGCGGCCCGGCCGGCAGCCCGAGCGACGCCAACAGCGCGTTCCGCACCACTTCCAGGGGCACGCCGGCGGCCGAGAGATCCGTGAGCGTAACAGCACCGTCGCGCTTGGCCAGCCGGGCGCCGTCGGCGTTCAGCACCAGCGGAACATGCGCATATTCCGGGACAGGCATATTCAGAAGCGACGCAAGGTATGCCTGCCGGGGCGTGGAGGGCAGCAGGTCATCGCCGCGGACCACCTGGTCGATGCCCTGGGCGGCGTCGTCCACCACTACGGCGAGGTTGTAGGCCGTCACGCCGTCGTTGCGGCGCAGCACAAAGTCATCGACTGCGCCGGTGTAGCTGCCGTGCAGCACGTCCTGCACTGTCCCCGCGGTCACGGTGGACTTGAGCCGGACCGCCGCGGGACGGACGGCGCGCTTGGCCGCGCGTGCCGCCTCGGACAGGTTCCGGCAGGTGCCCGGGTAGGCTCCCTGCGGAGCGTGCGGCGCGGACGGTGCCTCCTGGATTTCGCGGCGGGTGCAGAAGCAATCGTAGGTCAGGCCCGCCGCGGTCAGCCCGGCGATCGCCGCGGTGTAGAGGGGCTCGCGGTCGGTCTGTCGGACGACGCCGCCGTCCCACGTGATACCGATCGCGGCGAGGTCCCGGAGCTGCTCCGCCTCGGCGCCGGCCCGGGCCCTGTCCAGGTCCTCGACCCGCATCAGGAACCGCCGGCCGGTGGACCGTGCGAAGAGCCAAGCGAGGAGGGCCGTGCGGAGGTTGCCAACGTGCAGTTCGCCGGAGGGGCTGGGGGCGAAACGGCCGGCAGAAGTCATGGCACCAGCCTATGCGCAGGCGTCACCCCAGCCGGCCTGACAGCGACAGAAACACAAGAGCCCCTCAGCTACCGATGACTTCGGGAAAACCGACGTCGGTGGCTCAGGGGCTCTTGCCGTGCCGGGCTCGGGGCGTTGCTCCGGGCCATGGCACTGCGAATGCGGAGATTGGTGCGGAAAGACGATGGTGTGAACAAGAGTCAGTCAGCGGGCGGGTTCCTTGCGGGAAGCCTCATCCAAGGTCCGGGTGGTGTGCCGGGGTACTTGTAGCCTGTGGGATCCGGCGGTGGCCTTCGTCCCTTCGTTGTCACTATTTCAACAGAAGTCCTACAGTTGGTGCAACGGCCCCCGCTTGCACTGGTCAATCTGATCAACTCTGGCCGGGACAAAGAACAGGAAGTGGTCACTTTGCAGGAACTCGACGCGACCGACCGGCGAATCCTCCTCGCCCTCGACCAGGATCCCCGGCTGCCCATCATGGTGCTGGCCCAGAAGCTGGGGCTGGCCCGCGGCACCGTGCAGTCCCGCCTGGAGCGGATGACGGCGTCGGGCGCGCTCCGGCCGAACAGCAGCCGGGTGGTGCCCTCCGCGCTGGGCCGCGGCGTGGCGGCGTCGGTCAGCGCCGAGCTGGACCAGAGCCACCTCAACGAGGCGATCGCTGCGCTGCGGAACATTCCGGAAGTGCTGGAATGCCACGCCCCGGCCGGCGAGACGGACCTGCTGATCCGGGTCGTAGCGAAAAGCCCGGACGACCTGTACCGCGTCTCCGAGGAAATCCGGCTCTGCCCCGGGATCGTGCGGACCTCCACCAGCATGTTCCTGCGCGAAGTCATCCCTTACCGGACCACGGGACTGCTGGGCAGCTGAGCGTCCAGCGTCTTCGGACTAGACGGGCGGACCGGTGTTGGATTTGAGGTTCTTCATCACCAGCGTCGACGTCAGCCGTTCGACGCCGGGCAGCGACGTAAGCTCGCTGTCGTAGAAGCGCTGGTAGGCGGGCAGGTCCTCGGCGATGACCTTCAGCAGGTAGTCGGGGGAACCGAACAGCCGCTGCGCCTCCACGATATTCGGGTTGTCCGCCACGCGGTTCTCGAAGATCTCCATCGTTGCCCGGTCCACCTGCCGCAGCGTGACGAAGACGATCGCCTCGAACCCGAGCCCCACGGCGGACGGGTCGATGTCCGCCCGGTAGCCGCGAATGACGCCGGAGGCCTCCAGGTCGCGGAGCCTCCGGTGGCAGGGCGCCACGGTCAAACCCACCTTGGCCGCGAGCGCCGTCGCCGTCATGCGCCCGTCCTCTTTGAGGTAGCGCAAAATACTTCTGTCCAAGTGGTCAATCACGCAATAATCGTACCGCTAGGCGGCATTTCACCGCGAAAAGAGGGAACACTTCCGCCGGATATTTTTCTAGACTTTTCCTGTACCGAAATGTCAGGAGACCGCCATGAATCCCCAGCTCTTCCTCGCCTTCTTGCTGGTCGCCGGCGCCCTGGCCTGCACGCCGGGGGTGGACTGGGCATATTCCATCACCGCCGGCCTGAAGCAGCGCAGCTTCGTGCCGGCCGTGGCGGGACTCTGCGGGGGCTACCTGCTGCACACGGTGCTCCTGGTGGCGGGGCTGGCAGCCCTGCTCACCGGGGTCCCCGGCATGCTGGGATGGCTGACGGTGGCCGGCGCGGCCTATCTCCTCTGCCTCGGGCTGACGACCATCCGGACCTGGCGCGGCGCGAGTTTCGGCAGCGCAGGGGTGCGGGCACCGGCGAACCAGTTCCGGACCTTCCTGCAGGGCATGGGAACCAGCGGCATCAACCCCAAGGGCCTGCTGTTCTATGTGGCCCTGGTGCCGCAGTTTGTCAGTCCCGAGGCGTCCCTGCCGGTGCCGGTGCAGTCCGGCCTCCTCGGCCTGACGTTTGTTCTCCTGGTCGCCGTGGTCTACAGCTGCGTTGCCTTGCTGGCACGCAGACTGCTGCACTCCCGGCCGGGAGCGGCGCGGAAAGTGACGCTCGCCAGCGGCATCATCATGGTGGCGCTGGGCGCCGTCCTGCTGTCCGAGCAGCTGGTGCCGCTCCTGGGCCAGGCCCTGTCCCGCGGCTGAACCTCAGCCGGCCACCGGGCGCGGCATGTACCACTCCGTGAACGCTGTGGCGCGCCCGTCGCCCGTGAGCTGGATGATCCAGAGGTTGTCGTAACTCCGGCTGTCGCCGCGGTAGTCGGTGCGGCCCTGCACGAAGGCCCTTCCGCCGTCGACACCGAGGAGTTTCCACTCGAATGTCCAGTCCCCCGGCTCATCATGGCTGGCGATCCAGCGCTCCACGATTTGCTCGCGCCCGGACCACGCTTCGGGATCATCCGGGCGGGTGGAGTAGACGGCGTCCTCTGTGAACAGCGCCCTGATGTCCTCCGGCTCATTCGACGTCCAGGCCGTGATGTAGTGCTGCATCCAGCGCGCTGCGGCATCCCTCATCCCTCGGTTGTACCCCTGCTTTCCGGAGCCCGCAAGGGTCATTGATCCGCTGCGGAACCCCTGGACCTGCTTCAGTCGTCGGACCGGCCGTATTCGCGGTCCCAGAGCTCATGCAGTTCCGCGTCCTTGCGGATAGCCCGGACCGTCTCCAGATCGGCGGGCTGGCGGTGCTGCCACTCCAGCCGGTTCAGCGCCTTCCGCCCGTTGTCCAGCAGCAGGAGCGCCCGGTCCGTCAGGGCATCGCTGCGGAGCGTGAAGTCGGTACCGCGCCGGCGCACGACCTCCTGCAGGGCGGCCTGGGCGGCCGCATTGGCACCAAGTTTCCGCAACGAGCGTGCCCGGACCAGCAGCAGTGCCGCCGAAAGGTCATCCCCGTTGAGCAGTCCGTCAGTGTCAGCCACCACGTCCTCGTGCCGTCCCAGCGCGGCGGCCAGCGAGCACCGTGCCAGCGCCATGGGCAACGACGGCGGGAGCCCGGTCAGCGCCGCAAGGGCAGCCTCCCTCTGGCCGGTCTCGCGCAACGAGTGGGACAGCGCCAGAAACACGCCCTCCTCGCTGAAGAGGACCGGAACATCGACCCGCTCTGCCACCGACACCCGGGTGATGACACGTGCCAGGTAGGTGGAGGCGTAGCGGTTCGCGTCGTCGTCGTTCCTGGTCAGCATCCCGCGCTGGAGCAGTTCGGCGGCGCGCAGGTGGCCGCCGTGGCTGTGGCTCTGCAGCCCAGCCATCAGGTAGCACAATCCGGCCCACCCGGGGTAGGTGTGCGCCAGGGCGATCAGCCGGTTGGGGTCGGGGCTGCCGAAGATGGCGGCGTGCACGGCCTTCGCCGCCTGGCCCGGTGCCCTGCCGCCCGCTTTGCCGAGCCGGGGCGCGCCGCCCTCCACGGGCAAGGTGCCGCGGATCCGACCTGCCAGGACTCCGGATACCGCCCCGCCCACGCCCTCGGCGAGGCCGCGGACCGGCGTCCGGATGACCGGCGTCCGGAACGGCGCCAGGTCGCGCTGGTCACGGTACAGGGCTGGGCGGGGTGCGGATTCAGCTGGTCCGGCGCTCATACATCCATGCTAGTTGGCTGCGGGCGGCCGACGGCAGACTAGGCCGCGGCCGAAACCCACAGGCCGATCACCCACGTGCTGCCGGCAAGGCAGGCGAGCCCGAACTCCACGATCATTCCCAGCCCGGTGGCCTTCAAGGCGGCCCAGCTCGATGCCACGGCGGTGCCGAAAGTGCGCGTCCGGTGCAGTTCGCTCAGCAGCAGGCCGGCGGCGAAGCCGACGAACAGGCCCACCACCGGGATGATGAACATTCCCACGACACCAAAGACCAGCCCGGCCACGACCGAGCGGCTGGGAATTTTGTGCTGTTTGAGTTTCCGGCCGGTCAGGACCGCGCTGGCGGCCATTCCGGCCAGGACGAAGACCATGCCGATCCCGAACACCACCCAGCCCGTGGTTCCGGCGCCGCCCCAGATGGCCCAGGCCAGCAGGCTCAGTCCGATCAGGATGCTGCCGGGCAGTACGGGGATGACGGTACCGGCCACGCCCACCAGGATGGCGAGGCCGCATAGGATCGTCACAACAGTCTCGGGGTTCATCGCCCCAGTCTATGGCGCGAGGGCCGATGGTTCCGGCCCGCCCGGGCGGCCCCGGCCACCACAAATGACGACGACGACGCCGCATCCCCCAAGGAAGCGCCGCCGTCGTCGTCTGTAGAGCTGTGGGCTACTCGGCTTCAACCGCCGCGGCGACAGCGGCGGAGACCGCCGGTGCCACCCTCGGGTCCAGCGGGCTGGGGACGATGTAGTCGGCGGAAAGGTCCTCGTCGGCCAGCGCGGCGATGGCGCGGGCCGCAGCCAGCTTCATGGCCGGCGTGATCCGGCGTGCGCCGGCGTCGAGTGCTCCGCGGAAGATGCCGGGGAACGCGAGGACGTTGTTGATCTGGTTCGGGAAGTCGCTGCGGCCCGTTGCGACGACGGCCGCGTACCGGCGTGCCACCTCCGGCAGGACTTCCGGATCCGGGTTCGACAGGGCGAACACGATCGAGTCCTGGCTCATGAGCTTGAGGTGTTCCTCCTCCAGCTTGGAGGAAGAGACCCCGATGAACACGTCGGCGTCCAGCAGAGCGTCGGCGGGTCCGCCGGAGACGCCGCGCGGGTTGCCGCTCTTGGCCAGCTGGGCTTTCTTGCTGGCGGGATCGGCAGCGATGTCCGCACGCTCGCTGTTGATGACACCGCGGGAGTCCAGCAGCACAACGTCGCTGATCCCGGCCGTGAGCAGCATCTGCGCGACGGCGATCCCGGCGGCGCCGGCCCCCGAAACGACAACGCGCAGCTTCTCGAGTCCGCGTCCGGTCACCTTGGCCGCGCCGGTCAGTGCCGCGAGGACGACGACGGCGGTGCCGTGCTGGTCATCGTGCATAACGGGGCAGTCGAGGGCCTCGATGAGCTTCTCCTCGAGTTCGAAGCAGCGCGGCGCAGAGACGTCCTCCAGATTGACGGCGCCGAAGCTCGGGCGCAGCCGGACGAGGGTCTCCACGATCTCGTCGACGTTGGTGGTGTTGAGCACCAGCGGGATGGAGTCGAGCTCGCCGAAAGCCTTGAACAAGGCTGACTTGCCCTCCATCACGGGCAGCGAGGCGCTGGCGCCGATGTCGCCGAGGCCGAGGACCGCCGTGCCGTCGCTGACGACGACTACGAGGCGCTGGGCCCAGGTGAGGGTCTTGGCGAGCTCCGGGTTGGCCGCAATGGCGCGGCTGACCTGGGCGACGCCGGGCGTATAGGCAATGGACAGGTCGCGCTTGCTGGCGAGCGGCACGGTGCTGGAAATTGAAAGCTTGCCGCCCTGGTGGGAGGCGAAAATTTCCTCGTCGCTGAGCGCTGCTACGGGCTCTTCGGGGGACGTGGCGTCGGTGGGGCTAATCGTTTCAGTGGACACTTCGTTGTCTCCTGGGGCTCACCGTGGGCGTACGGCACATGGAAGCTCAAGCACAGGGATGCTCAAGATGGTCTGGGGAACGTCGGCAGCAACCCAGGGTTGGTGGGTCTGCGGTGAAGCTCCGGGGTACTGCAGGCGGCTGGGCCGCTCCGGTTCTGCAATGGTAAACAAAACGGGACGGCCGCGAGTTGTCACGCGACACACTCCGCCGATTGGTGAAACGTTTAACCGCGCGTATTTGGGGTCAGGATCACGAAAAAGTGCCTCTACCGCCCAGTAAATTGTCAGATTGGTCTAGACCAGTTACGCCGTCCGGCAGCTGCATGTCAGCAGGAAACATGCCTTCTTGAGGTCTTCCTCAGCTTCGAAGAGGGAAAGACGCCGGCAGCGGACGGAGTGGACCAGTCCAGTGACGGTCAGCAGCAGGACCCGGGCGATGGCGGCGTCGCCGCTCACGGCAGTGACTGCCTTCTCGGCCGTGGCGTCGATCTCCCGGAGCAGCTTCGTGATGTCCGTGTCCGTCGTGTAGACGGCCCTGCTCAGGCACTGCTCCACGGCAGGCTGCATGAGGCGCATGTGGAAAATTTCCATTACGACGCCGGCCAGCGCGTGGGCCGGCACGTCGCCCCTGCCAGCGGTTGCGGTAGCTCTTGAAGCGGCCGGGGAGCTGGCGGCGTGCAGTTCCGCCATCTGCTTGCGGTACAGGGCCAGCACCAGGTGGGTCGCGGAGGGGAAGTACCGGTACAGGGTGCCCAGCGGAACATCGGCCTTGGCTGCGACTTCGGAGAGGACCACTGAGTCCAGACCCTTGCGGGCGAACCCGGCGGCGACGTCGAGGATCCGGGTGTAGCGGAGCCGTTGCCGGGGCAGGGTGGGCGGAGGGGGCATCGGTGGAAGTTCTGAGTGATATTCAGGCATCAGCAGCGTTCCGGGGTCGGTTTTCTCGGCAACCGGGAGGGACCCCCACAGCGCTGCCGCGGCAATTCCCGTCCACTATACGCGACGCGCCCGGTCCGAAAGCCAGTCACAAAGCGGGCCGGTGATGCCCGGCCGGAGCCACCCCAGGGGCGGGTCCTGGCCTAGTCGACGCCCTTGATTTTGACCACAAACACAGCCCCCAGCAACCCGATCACCGCGGCCGCCACGTATAGCGAAACGTAGCCTCCCCACAGCGTCACGAAGGGGAAAGCGATCAGCGGTGCGAGCACCTGGGGCAGCGAATTGGCGACGTTGAGGACGCCCAGGTCCTTTCCGCGGCTCAGTGACGTCGGAAGCACCTGGGTGATAAGGGCGAAATCCACCGCCAGGTAGCAGCCGAAGCCGATCCCCAGCACCGAGGCGCCCAGCAGCGCCCCGGTCCAGTTCGGCGCGAACGCCAGGATCAGCGAGGCCGCCGCGATGATGACCGAGGAGATGATTACGAGCGGCTTCCGCTTCCCCATCCGGTCGCTCAGCCGGCCGCCGAGGACACTGGTGACCATCACCATCACCGCGTAGAGGCCGGTCAGGATCAGTACGCCGAACTCCGGTGCGATGCCCTGAGTCTCCTCAAGATGGACGGCGTCCTTGAGGAAGAAGAGCAGGTACAGGGTGACCATGTGATTGCCGATATTCACCAGGAGCCGGGTCAGCCAGGCCCAGGCGAAGTCCGGGTAGAGCACGGGGGAAATCCAAAAACCCTTGGCGAAGCCGGCCAGGCTGAACGGCGGGCGTGCCCCCGCGGGGAGCGGGACGTCGTCGTTCTTGAAGAAATACAGCACGACGCCGGCGAGCAGCGCCACCGCGCAGACCAGATAGCCGACGGCGAAATTTCCGGTGACAGCAGCGGCGATCACCGCCCCAATCAGGATGCCGACCGTCTGGCCCATGGCGGCCAGGCCCCCCACGGTGGCGCGCTGGACCACGGGCACACGGTCCGGGATGGCCGCCGTAACGGCGGCATAGGCCCCGTTGCAGCCGGCCTGCACGAGACACCAGAGCAGCGCCATGATGGCAACGTTCGGCGCTCCGGCGAGCGCGATCAGGGCCGCGGCGCCGAGGATGGCCCCGAAAAGGACCCAGGGCACCCGGCGGCCCAGGCGCGAGGTGGTGCGGTCGCTGAACGCACCGAACAAGGGGTTGGCCACGAGGGAGACCGCCGCTCCGGCTCCGGTCACGAGGGCGAGGATGGCCTCCTTGTCAGCTTCGCTGAAAGCGGCGGCCTGCTGGCCGAGGAGAACCTGGAGCGGGCCGAAGAAGGCCGCGTTGATGCCCACGTTGACGAGGACGACGCCGGTGACCCAGACGGGGCGGACTGCCCGTCCGGGTTCGGCGAGTGCGAGCGCCGATGAGCTTCCCCCGGTGAGGCTGCCGCGGGCTGGGTCCGGCGCTGCTCCGGACAGATCGGACAGGCTCATGTAATTCGGTTCCCCCCCGGAAGCTGCTGACGCACGCTGAAGATCAGTGCGAAGCCAGACTATCGTGGGGATCACGTTCCGCCCCCTATTTCCAGCACGAGGAGAACCGATGGCAGCATCCGACGTTAATACCGCCGATCTCTACGACGAGCGGGGGGAGGAACTCGACTCCGTGGCCCTGCAGTTCCAGTCGCTCGGGGGCCACACGCACTTCCGCGGCCCTCTCCGGACGATCCGCTGCTTCCAGGACAATGCGCTGGTCAAGTCCACCCTCGCAACCCCCGGGGACGGCGCCGTGCTGGTGGTGGACGGTGGCGGCTCACTGCGCACGGCCCTGATGGGGGACCTGATCGCGGCGAGCGCCGTCTCGAACGGCTGGGCCGGCGTCGTCATTAACGGTGCCATCCGCGACCGGACCGCCATTGCGGGGCTGCCGCTCGGAGTGAAGGCGCTGGGCAGCAACCCGCGCAAGAGCGCCAAGGCAGGGGCCGGCGAGAGCGACGTGGAACTGGAAATCGACGGCGTCGTCTTCCGGCCCGGTGCAATGATCTGGTGCGATCCGGACGGGATCCTGGTCGAGCGCTAAGCCGCGCTCCGGACGGTCAGTGCGTCACGGCAGGAGGCGCTCGACGGCGGCACCCGCCCGCGGTGCCGCCAAAGTGTATGTTTCCTCTCACTTTTTTAGTCCTGTGACATGCACCGCTCTGGCTCCGATGTAAGACTTGGTAGCTGCGGCGCAGGCCGCGGAACGCGAAATGCCGAGGGAGCCAGATGACAACCACCCAAGACCAGACCGCAGCCAAGATCCCCCAGCGGGTCATTTGGCTGGCCGTGGCGGGCGCCGTGGGCGGCTTCCTCTTCGGCTTCGACTCCTCAGTGGTCAATGGTGCAGTCGACGCCATCAAGGACGAGTTCGCGCTCAGCGAGGCCGTGACCGGCTTCGCCGTTGCCGTGGCCCTCCTCGGCTGCGCGGCGGGTGCCTACCTGGCCGGCAAGGTCGCCGACCGCTACGGGCGCATCCCGGCCATGAAGATCGGCGCACTGCTGTTCCTGGTCAGTGCCATCGGAACGGGCTTCGCCTTCAGCGTGTGGGACCTCATCTTCTGGCGCCTCGTCGGCGGCCTGGGCATTGGCCTGGCCTCTGTGATCGCCCCGGCCTACATCTCCGAGATCTCCCCGCGCCACGTCCGCGGCCGACTGGCGTCGCTCCAGCAGCTCGCCATCACCACGGGTATCTTCGCCGCCCTGCTCTCGGACGCCCTGTTCGCGAACTTCGCCGGCGGCGCCGGCCAGGACCTCTGGTTCGGTATTGAGGCCTGGCGCTGGATGTTCCTCGCCGGCGCCGTACCCGCCGTCGTCTACGGCTGGATCGCCTACACACTCCCCGAGTCGCCGCGGTTCCTGGTCTTCCAGGGCAAGGACGAGGAAGCCCTGAAAATCTTCCAGTCCATCGCGCCGGACGAGGACACGGACCGCCACCTGCGCGACATCAAAAAGGCCATCGAGGAAGACAAGGTCGCAGGCCAGAAGGGCTCCCTGCGCGGCAAGGCGTTCGGACTGCAGCCCGTGGTGTGGATTGGCATCATCCTGTCGGTGCTGCAGCAGTTCGTCGGCATCAACGTGATCTTCTACTACTCCACCACCCTGTGGAAAGCCGTCGGATTCCAGGAGAAGGACTCCCTGACGATCTCCGTGGCCACGGCCATCACGAACATCCTGGTGACCCTCGTGGCGATCGCCCTGGTGGACCGGATCGGCCGCCGGCCCATCATGCTGGCCGGTTCCATCGGCATGGCCGTCTCATTGGGCACCATGGCCCTCGCCTTCGGGTCCGCCACCGGAACCGGCGATGCGATTTCGCTGCCCGGCGCCTGGGGCCCGGCAGCACTGGTGGCCGCCAACGTCTTCGTGATCAGCTTCGGCGCCTCCTGGGGCCCGCTCGTCTGGGTGCTGCTGGGCGAGATTTTCCCGTCCCGGATCCGCGCCCGCGCCCTGGGCCTCGCCGCGGCCGCCCAGTGGATCGCCAACTTCGCCATCACCCTGAGCTTCCCGGTGATGGCGGCGGCCTCCCTGCCCCTGACGTACGCCATGTACGCGATGTTCGCGGCGGCGTCGTTCTTCTTCGTGAAGTTCAAGGTGCCGGAGACCAACGGAATGTCCCTCGAGCACGCCGAGACCCTCTTCGTCCCGAAGGGCTCCGCGAAGGATTCGGTCAAGGCCTGACACCGTCCCGCCCGCCGGTTGCCCTATCACTCCTGGCTGCTAAAACCGGCGGATGGGCACCAAAAGTGATAGGGCAACGGGGGGAACGGACTAGATTGCGTCCTTCGCGTCCTTGGCGTCCTCGACGAGAGCGGAGACGGCCGGGAACAGCGGGTGGTCCGGGTCCAGGCCCGTGATCTTCGCGGTTGCCTCGTCAGCGCTGGAGGATGCCAGGATCTGCCTGAGCTCCACGGCCTCGGCGTCGGCCGGGTCGTTGAAGCGCAGGGCTGCGGCGATCGCACCGAGCAGGGCCTCCGGCACGATGCCGCGTTCGGCCAGCTCCGCCGCCGGACCGATGAAGCGTTCGTGCCGGCTGAGCTTGCGCAATGGCGCCCGGCCCACCCGGTTCACGGTGTCCGGCAGGTGCGGGTTGGAGAATCGGCCCAGAATTTTCTGGACGTAGGCCTCCTGCTCGTCACGGTTGAAGCCGTGCTTGGCCACCAGCAGCTCTTTGGTTTCGTCCAGGACGGCGCGCACGTCGGCGGCGACGTCCTGGTCGGCCATGGCCTCGGAAATCTTCCCGAGCCCGGCCTCGAACCCGAAATAGGCGGCCGCGGCGTGGCCGGTGTTCACCGTGAACAGTTTCCGCTCGATGTACGGCTCCAGATTGTCCACGAACGTGGCACCCGGAATGACCGGCGCCGCATCACCGAACGGTGTCCGGTCGATGACCCATTCGTAGAAGGTCTCCACCGTGACATCCAGGCCCTGCCCGGCCTCCTGGTTGGGCACGATCCGGTCCACCGCCGTGTTCGCGAACACGGCGGCAGCGTCGAGGGACCCCGCGGCAGAATCCCACTGCGCCGACACCTCGGACTTCAGGATGTCCGTTGCATTGATGGCGTTCTCACAGGCCATCACCTGCAGCGGAGCGAGCCCGGCAACCCTGGCAGCGATCCCCTTGGCGATCACCGGGGCCACGAATTTGAGGATATGCGGCCCCACCGCTGTGGTGACCACGTCCGCCGTCGCAATCTCCGCGATGACGTCGGCCTCCTGGCTGCCGGAGTTCAGCGCGCGGAAGTTCTCCACGGTGCGGACGGTGGGGTGCTCCCCCACCTCGTGGACCCGGTAGTTGTCTGCGGCGGCCAGCTGGGCGATCAGGTCCTCCGCGACATCCGCGAACGCCACCTCGTACCCCGCCTCGTGCAGCAGCAGCCCCACGAATCCGCGCCCAATGTTTCCGGCCCCGAAATGAACAGCTTTCACTATGAATTGACCTTTCCGAACAGGTCCAGGACTTCCTCGACCGTGGTGGCCGCCTCAAGCTGTGCCACCTGGGCCTTGTTGGTAAAGACCTTGGCGATGGAGGACAGGATGTGCAGGTGCTCGTTGTTGATGCCGGCGACGCCAACGACGAACTTCACTTCCTTGCCGTTCCAGTCGATGCCGTTCGGGTAGCGGACCACGGAGACCGCGGATTTCATGATGTGGTCCTTGGCGGCGTTGGTGCCGTGCGGAATGGCGAGGTAGCTGCCCATGTAGGTGGACACGGATTCCTCGCGTTCGTGCATGGCGTCCAGGTAGCCGGCGTCGACGGCGCCGCGGTCCAGCAGGAGCCGGCCGGCCTCGTCGATGGCGGCGTCGCGGGTGGTGGCTGTGCCGTTGAGGACAACGCTTTCCGCCACGAGGATCCCGGCAGGGCCGGTTTCCTCAGGAGCTTCCAGCGTTTCGACGACGGCACCCCCCGTCACGACGGCACCCCCGGCCGCGGGAGTTCCGGCGTCGGCACCTCCGTGGTTGCTGTGCTGGACCAGATCCACGATCTCGTCATAGCGCGGGCTGTTCATGAAGTTGTCTACCGAGAAATGCACCGCGCTGGAGGTCGCGCGCCGCGCGCGGTCAGTGAGGTCCTGGTGTGTGATGACCACATCGAAGCTGTCGGTGAGGTTTGCGATGGCCGCGTTGGTGACCTTGACGTCCGGGAAGCCGGCCGCCTTGATCTTGTTGCGCAGCACCGAGGCGCCCATGGCGCTGGACCCCATCCCGGCGTCGCACGCGAAGACGATGTCCTTGATGGGACCGGCCATGACGGCGACGCCGCCGGCACCTCTGCCCGCGGCACTGCCTGCACCCACCAGCACGGAGGAAACGGAGCTTTTCTTGCCCTTCATGGCCTCCATCTGCGAGGTGGCGGCGCTGAGGCTGTCCTCCTCGGTTTCACCCACGGGCGTCTTGCTGGCCTTCAGGATGACCGAAGCGATCAGGAAAGAGACCGTGGTGGCGAGCAGCACCGAGAGGACCACGCCGATGTAGCTGTCCCGTGCGGTCTGGGCGAGCACCGCGATGATGGACCCCGGGGCCGCCGGGGCCACCAGGCCGGAGTTGGTGATGGCCAGGGTCGCCACGCCGGTCATGCCGCCGCCGATCGCGGCGAGGATGAGGACGGGCTTCATCAGCACGTAAGGGAAGTAGATCTCGTGGATACCGCCGAAGAAGTGGATGATCGCGGCACCGGGGGCCGAGGCCTTGGCCAGGCCCTTCCCGAAGAACATGTAGGCGAGCAGGATACCCAGGCCCGGGCCCGGATTGGCCTCCAGCAGGAACAGGATGGACTTGCCCTGTTCCAGTGACTGCTGGATGCCCAGCGGCGTCAGGACGCCGTGGTTGATGGCGTTGTTCAGGAACAGGACCTTGGCCGGTTCGATGAAGATGCTGGTGAGGGGCAGCAGGCCGTTGTTCACCAGGAACTGGACCACGTTGCCCGCGCCCGTGCTGAAGGCCGTGACCAGCGGGGAGATTCCGTAGAATCCGAGCATCGCCAGCAGCGAACCCCAGATGCCGGCGGCGAAGTTGTTCACCAGCATCTCAAAGCCGGGCCGGATCTTGCCGTCCCAGAGCGAGTCGATTTTCTTCATGGTCCAGCCGCCGAGCGGGCCCATGATCATGGCGCCGATGAACATCGGGATCCCGGCACCGACAATCACGCCCATGGTGCCGATGGCGCCGACCACGCCGCCGCGGACGTCATAGACCATCCGGCCGCCGGTGTAGGCGATCAGGAGAGGCAGCAGGTAGGTGATCATGGGACCCACAAGGCCCGTGTTCGGCACTCCCTCCGCGTTGGTGCCGAAGCCGCCGAGCTGCGGGACTGGGATCCAGCCCTTCTCGATGAACAGCGCCGTAATGATGCCCCAGGCGATGAAAGCGCCGATGTTGGGCATGATCATTCCGGACAGGAACGTCCCGAACTTCTGGACGCCTACCCGCACGCTGGTACGGGGTTTCGCAACTGTCTCTGTTGCCATGTGATTTCCTAACCGTCATTCCTGCTGCACCGCAGGATGGTCCGATGATTTCGCGAAAGCTAGCTGGTGGAGCTGGTTGAGATCCGGTGGAGCCATTCGAGGAAGAGCTTGAGTTCCGAGCTGGAGAGCTGGTCCGAGTGCGATGCCTGCAGTGCCGCGTTCAGGGCTATCGCCGCCACAACCACCGACGATTTCCCGGACGCTTCAGGGGCGCTGATTTTCGCCTGTTCCGAGGACACCGCAAAGATCATGGCGTCGCGGGTCATGGCGGACAGCTCGAGGTTGCGCTCGGGCGCCTTTTCCGTGATCAGCATGAGAGTCACCCCGACGTTGGCAGCAAGGATGCTCCTGGCTGCTTCCCGCGGAGGGACGTTTAGTTGGCCGGCGACGGCGGCCTTGTTCAGCATTTCCTCCATCAGGCCCTCGGCGTCAGCGACGACGGCCGGGCGGCTTTCCGGGCGAATATTGCCAAACATGACCAGGTACAGTTCCGGCTGTTTGAGCCCGAACAGCACGTGGTTGTCCCACATCCGCCGGATATCTTCCAGTGGATGTCCTGACGGTGCGAAGTCGCGTTCGCCCGCCACGTACTCCTCAAAACCTGCCGCGACGACCGCGTCGAACAGCCCTTCTTTGTCGCCGAAATGGTGATAAAGGGTGGGCGCCGTGACTCCGGCCAACTGGGTGATCTGGCGGGTGGAAACCGCACCCCCGGCGGAGTTGGCCAGCAACTCAGCGGCCGCACGCAGCAGCCGCGTCTTCGGCGGAAGCTGGCCATCGAAACTCATAACCGCTACCCTAGCACCTATAGCAACGCTATATGAAGTGCATCACATACAATTTTTTCAGGTATCGGGATCCGCCCGCTGACGTAGCTGTCGGCAGGCCCGCCCAACCGTCCGATCCAGAAAATCCGGTCCGGAACTTTCGGGCCGGATCGAAGGGCCGGCTCCGGCGGTACCTGACTCACCGGCTTACCGGCCCACGGCAGAGAATGAGGACCTTCAGTGCAGAACTTCCCAGGAGTAGGCGTCAGCCCCGGCCGCATCATCGGAACCATCCGCCAGATGCCCAAACCCGTCAGCGAACCGCCCGCCGGAGAGCAGTTGCCGGCCGGCGTCACGGCTGAGGAAGCGACCGCTGCCCTCAAGACGGCGGCGAAGGCCGTCCATGATGAGCTGAAGGCCCGGGCCGAGACGGTCAGCGGCGACGGCAAGGCGGTCCTGGAGGCCACGGCCCTGATGGCGACGGACACCATGCTCCTGAAGTCGGCGGCCAAGCTGATCGGCCGCGGCACCTCCGGCCAGCGGGCCATCTGGGAAGCCGGCGCCTCCGTTTCGGAGATGCTGCACAACCTGGGCGGCTACATGGCGGAGCGGGCCACCGACGTCCTGGACGTCCGGGCACGGATCGTCGCTGAACTGCGCGGCGTCCCGGCCCCGGGGATCCCGTCCTCCCCTACCCCGTTCATCCTGATCGCCGAGGACCTCGCCCCGGCGGACACCGCCACCCTGGATCCGGAGAAGATCCTGGCGCTGCTCACCGCCGGCGGCGGACCGCAGTCCCACACCGCGATCATTGCCCGCTCGCTGGGCCTTCCCGCCGTCGTGGCCGCAACCGGCGTCGACCAGCTTCCGGACGGCACGGAGGTCTATGTGGACGGCGCCGCCGGCCTGATCACCGTCGACCCGGACGACTCGCAGCGCGCCGCCGCCGAACACTGGGCCGCCACCGCCTCGCTGCTGGCAGACTTTGACGGCACCGGCGCGACGGCGGACGGCCATCTCGTGCCGCTGCTCGCCAACGTCGGCGGGGCCAAGGATGCCGTGGCCGCCGCGAAGCTGAACGCGCAGGGCGTGGGGCTGTTCCGGACCGAGTTCTGCTTCCTGGAACGGGATACCGAGCCCACCGTGGACGAACAGGCCGCCGCGTACAAGGGCGTCTTCGACGCGTTCCCCGGCAAGAAGGTGGTGCTCCGGACGCTCGACGCCGGCGCGGACAAGCCGCTGCCCTTCCTCACCGACGCCACGGAACCCAACCCCGCCCTCGGCGTCCGCGGGTACCGCACCGACTTCACCACGCCGGGCGTGCTGGAACGCCAGCTGCAGGCCATCGCCCGGGCCGAGCAGGAGTCCGAGGCGGACGTTTGGGTGATGGCCCCGATGATTTCCACCGCGGAGGAGGCTGCCCGCTTCGCCACCCTGTGTGCCGAGGCCGGGATCAAGACCCCTGGAGTCATGGTGGAAGTCCCGTCCGCGGCGCTCACCGCCGAGGCCATCCTGCGGGAGGTGGGCTTCGCGAGCCTGGGCACCAACGACCTCACCCAGTACGCCATGGCCGCCGACCGCCAGCTCGGCCCGCTCGCAGCGCTGAACACCCCGTGGCAGCCCGCCGTGCTACGGCTTGTCGGCCTGACCGTGGAAGGTTCCGTCGCGGAGGGCCACAACAAACCGGTCGGCGTCTGCGGCGAGGCCGCCGCTGACCCGGCCCTCGCCGTCGTCCTGACCGGGCTCGGCGTCTCGACCCTGTCCATGACGGCCCGATCCCTCGCGGCCGTGGCCGCCGTGCTGAAGACCGTCACCCTGGCCGAGGCGCAGGAACTGGCCAAACTGGCCCTCTCCGCGCCAAGCGCCACGGAGGCCCGCGCCTGGGTCCGGGCGAAGCTGCCGGTCCTTGAGGAACTCGGGCTCTAGCGCCGCAGCAGGCAGAGGCAGTGTGTGGCCGAACCCCGGGGCGCTAGGATGCACTTCATGACACTGATTGCTCCCCGGGTGACGGCCGCCCTTCCGGCTGAGGACGCGCAGAAACTCCGCTACGCCCTCAACGGCAGCGACGACATCACGGTGTTCGTCGACGGCACCGTCCACCGGCTGCCGGGCCAGGCGCGGGACGCCGTCGTGGACCTGCTGGCGCGCTTCAGCCGGGGCGAGGCGGTGACGGTCAGCAGCGTCGAGGAAATGCTGACCACGTCCCGGGCAGCCGAGCTGGCCGGGATCTCGCACACATACCTGCGGAACATGACGGACCGCGGCGAAATCCCGGTGGAATACCGGGGCACACACCGCCGGATCCGGCTCGCCGACATCATGGCCTGGCTGGAAAAACAGAAGAAGAACAATACCGCGGACGGCGCTCCCGGCCACGGGGATGACGGTGCCGCGGATGCTTCGTGACGGCGTGATAAGGATCAAACAACGATCCCGGCCCTGCGCGGAAACGCGGAGAACGCCGGGGTTACGCTTGAATTGTGGGTAAGTTCAGAGGGTGGCACATCGTGACTGGCATCGCCGCCATGGTGCTCACGGGCATTCTCGGAACAGCCATGGGGCTGAACAATACCGCTGCCTTTATGTCCAGCTGTGTTGCGTTTGTGGCCGTCTCCATGTGGATGGACAGCCGGATCACGCTCCGCAGGAGAGAACGATCGCGGGAAGCAGCGCGGGAAACAGCGCAAGAGGCCGAGCGGCAGGCCGCCCTCGCCGCGGAGGCGGGTGATGCCGGCTCCGCGCCGGACCGCCCGCTGGAAGCCGAGCAGCCCAAACGGGAGGGCCGCGGCGCCTAACGCCGCCGCCCCTTAGATCCTGGGGCGCCCCGCCCAGCGCCGCGCCTTCAGCGCCGCGTGGAGTTCCAGCCGCACCATTCCCTTGAGCGGGTCGACCCCGAGCAGCTGGCGGATCCGGCCCAGCCTGTTGTAGATGCTGCTCCGGTGCAGGTGCAGCTTGTCCGCCACCTCCTGGACCGACCCGTCATTGTCATAGAAAAGCTCCAGCACCGGCAGCAGCTCGTGGTTCCGGTCGTGGTCCTCCAGGAGGCGGAAATAGACCGAGCCCGCGTCCGCCCACGCCCCCGCCCCGCCGCCGGCCGAGGCCAGCAGCTGGTAGATCCCGGTGGCGCGGCAGTCCACCAGTTCTCCCAGCTGGGGATCCACCGCAGCGGCCTGCGCGGCCTGCCGGGACTGCCGGTACGCATCGGCGAGTTCCCGCGGCCGCGCGAAGCCCTCGGAGGTTCCCAGGATGATCCGGTGGACCGGCCGGCCGGAGCGCTTGGCCAGCTCCAGCTGGTAATGGACCAGCACCTGGGCGTGGTTCGCGCGGCCGGTCGATTCCCTGAACAGGACGACGGCGTGGGTCTCCGTGCCGGCGCTGAACAGGGTGGCATCCACGCCGATGGTGGCCTGGAGCGCAGCAGAGCGGTGGACCAGTGTGGAAGCGATCGGGTCGGAGCCTTCGGCCCAGCCGTCGGCATCCAGTACCGTCACCAGCTGCCAGGGTCCGCGCCCCTGGACTTCCTTCCAGCCCGCCACGGCCGCGACGGCGTTGGACTCGCCCCGGCAGGCGGCCAGGAATTCCTGTTCGCGGCGGCGGCGGAACTCCGATTCGGCCGTGTTGGATTCCAGCAGCAGGGCTGAGAGCTGCTCCAGCTCGCGGGCCACCTCGGGCAACTGGGCGAGGACCGTCGTCGCGTTCGGCTCATCGGCGTCGAGCTGGACCCAGAGGTAACCCACCCGGAATCCCCGCACCAGCAGGGGAACGCAGACGCGGCCCAGCATCCCGAGCTCCTCGTTGGCCGGCACGACCACGGGGCGGACCGCCGTCGCGATCCCGTGCGAGAGCTGCCAGGTGCTGACGTCCACCGGGACGCGCTTGCTGAGCAGGAAGTTCACCCTGACCCGGTCCGCGTGCGACTGGTTGGAGCTGTAGGCGAGCAGTTGGCCGTCGAGGTCCTCGAGTGAAAGGCCGCGGCCCAGTTGGAGTGCGACCTGCTCCACGAGCTGTTCGACGTCCTGCGGCTGCATGCTGCCACACTACTGCCGATGCCGTCCCGGCAGGAAACGCCACAGCGATCGCCCCCCAACGGACATCAGGCGACACCTGACGCTTGCCGGGTCGACAAATGTCCAGTCCGGTATTTGGAAAAGCCCGGATTTCCGCGGGAAGCGGGCGCTGCCGTGAGGCGGCGTCTGTCGCCTGCCTCACAGCCGGATTTATTCTGGAAGTACGACTTCCCCCGCACACCCAGGCCCACAAGGCCGCCAGCACTGGAGCCCACAAATGATCATCGGTGTCCCCAAAGAGATCAAGAACAACGAATTCCGCGTCGCCATCACGGCCGCAGGCGTGCACGAGTTCCGCACCCACGGCCACTCGGTCCTCGTGGAGCGCGGCGCGGGCCTGGGCTCGGGCATTACGGATGAGGAATACGCGATCGCCGGCGCCGAGATCGTCGCCGAAGCCGATGACGTCTGGGCCCGCGCCGACATGGTCATGAAGGTCAAGGAGCCGGTCAAGGCCGAATACCACCGCTTCCGCAAGGGCCTGATCCTCTTCACCTACCTGCACCTGGCTGCCGAGCCGGAACTGACCCAGCAGCTCATCAACTCCGGCGTCACCGCGATCGCCTACGAGACCGTCCAGGAGGGCCGCACCCTGCCGTTGCTCGCCCCGATGTCCGAGGTTGCCGGCCGCCTCTCCGTCCAGGTCGGCGCCACCTCGCTGATGGCTCCGGCCGGCGGCAAGGGTGTGCTGCTCGGCGGCGTACCGGGCGTCCGCCCCGCCAAGGTCGTTGTCCTCGGCGCCGGTGTTGCCGGTACCAACGCCGCCGCCATGGCCCTCGGCCTCGGCGCCGACGTCACCATCCTGGACATCAACATCAACCGCCTGCGCGAACTGGATGCCCAGTACCAGGGCCGCCTGAAGACCGTTGCCTCCAACGCATACGAGATCGAGAAGTCGGTTGTGGACGCCGACCTGGTCATCGGCTCCGTGCTGATCCCGGGCGCCAAGGCCCCGAAGCTGGTCACCAACGAGCTCGTCTCCCGGATGAAGCCCGGCTCCGTACTGGTGGACATCGCCGTGGACCAGGGCGGCTGCTTCGAGGACACGCACCCCACCACGCACCAGGAACCCACGTACAAGGTCCACAACACGATCTTCTACTGCGTGGCCAACATGCCGGGCGCCGTGCCGAACACCTCCACCTACGCGCTGACCAACGTCACCCTGCGCTACGCCGTCGCCCTGGCCAACTTGGGCGTCAAGGCCGCATTCGAACGCGACGCCGCCCTCGCTGCCGGCCTCAACATCGCCGGTGGCAAGGTGGCGCACCGCTCGGTTTCCGAGGCGCACAACCTGCCCCTCGTGGCCGACTGGCACCAGCTGGTCTCCGCGTAGCCAGCCGACCCCGGCCTAGCCGGAAACCGCATCGACTGCTCCGTAACCGCCCTTTGGGACCCCCAAAACGGCGGTTACGGAGCAGTCGATTGCTGTTTAACCCCCGAAACCCAGGGCCCGGGCCTGTTCGATCAGCCGCAGCACCTCCACCGGGCCAGCCGGATCCACCGGGACCGGCAGGGCCGAGGCCGCCCCGCCGTCGTGGATCTTCGCCGCCAGGATCCGGTAGAACGCGGGATAGTCGCCGCGCTCGGTGGGCAGCCGGTCCAGGTGTCCGTCCCGGCCGAGCAGCCCGGACCAGTCCCGGTCCTCGATCCCGTAGTCCGGGTCCAGCGGGCTGCCGCCGGCGACGATGAAGGGCTCCTGCGGGTCCACGCCGTGTTTGGTGTAGCCACCCGCGCTGCCCAGCAGCCGGAACCGCGGTCCCTGCTGGGCGCAGAGCATGTTCATCCACAGATGGCTCGTCACGCCGGATTCGTGCCGCAGGGCAAGGAACACGTCGTCGTCGGTCATCTCGCCGGGCCGCCGCGCATCGAGTTCCGCATGTGTGACCGTGGCGGGGCCGAACAGCTGGACGGCCTGGTCCAGCAGGTGCGTGCCGAGGTCGAACAGCACTCCGCCGCCGTCGTCCGCGGTCGCGGCCGCCTTCCAGGCCTTTGCGACCGCCGGGGACCAGCGTTCGAAGCGGGATTCGAACCGCGTGACGGTGCCGAGCACGCCGCTCTCCAGCAGGCCTTGGACGGTCAGGTAGTCGCCGTCCCAGCGCCGGTTCTGGAAGACCGTGAGCACGCGTCCCAGCCGTGCCGCGAGCTGGATGAGCTCCCCGCCTTCGGCGCTGCGAACGGTAAACGGCTTGTCGACGACGACGTCGAGCCCGGCTTCCAGCGCCGCTTTCGCCAGCGGGTAATGGGTGGCCGGCGGCGTTCCGAGGACCAGCAGGTCCAGTTCGCCGGCGAGCTCCAGGATGTCCTCCGGGGTATTCACCAGGCGGGTGCCGGGATACCGGGCTGAGGCGGCCGCCTGCCGGCCGGTGTCAGAGGTGGAAATCACGTCAACGGAATACGCGGGGTCGGCGGCGAGCAGCGGGGCGTGGAAGACGCTGCCCGAGAGGCCGAAGCCGGCGACGGCCGTGCGGATGGGCCGGGTGGAGTCTGTTGTCATGGTCCCACGCTACCCCCGCACGCCGCGTCAGTCCCCGGATTAAACGGCGACGGCCGGCATGCCCGAAGTTCAGGGAATGCCGGCCGCCGCTGCTCGAAGAGCCGTTGAGCGCGGAGTGTTACTTCTTTTCCCAGCCGATGGTGGTCCAGTCCGGAACCTGGGACAGGCTCTTGAACAGGGACGGGCCGTAGTTGGCGAGGCCGGTGCGCACGAAGGAGATCTGCGGACCGTTCATCACAACACCCATGGAGAAGTACTTCTCCATGTGCTTCTTTTCAACTTCCATGGCTGCCTTGTTGCGCTCAGCGTTGTCGGCAATGCTGGAGAGCTTCTTGATCTCGGCGTCCAGTTCGGCGTCGCCGAGTTCGTTCTCGTTCGTCTTGGAATCGTAGAACTGCTTGACGGAGTCGGTCGCGTCGGCGCCCACGGTGTAGCCGGAGACGCTCATGAAGAAGTCGCGGCTGCCCAGCACCTTGCCGAAGTCGGCGGAAGCGCGCTGGTCGATGCCAACATCCATGCCGCCGGCCTTGAGCTGGCTCTGCAGCGTCTGCGCGAAGGCCAGGGTGGTGGGATCGTCACCGAAGTTGCTGATCTTGAAGGCGGCGGGGACGCCGTCCTTTTCCATGATGCCTGCGGCGTTGGCCGTGTAGCCGGCGTCCGTCAGGACCTTCTTGGCGGCCTCGGTGCCGGTCTCCTTGACCGGGTAGTTGTCCTGGTAGTACTTGGAGAACGGCAGCAGCATCATCGATCCGGAGCTGGTTTCTTCCCAGTTCAGGCCGTTGAAGCGGACCTTGCGCAGTGCTTCGCGGTCGACGGCGGTGAAGATCGCCTTGCGGATGGCGACGTCGGTCATCGGCGCCTTCTGGGCGTTGAGGTTCAAGCCACCGGCGAAGAGACGCTGGCCGCGGCGGATCTCGGAGTCCTTGGTGCCGTCGAGCTGCTTGTACGGGGTGATGGTGTTAGCGGACACCCCGTCGATTTCACCGTTCTTGAAGGCGGCGATCGCGGCGCTGCTCTCAAGCTGGCGGAAGACCACCTTTTCCAGGACCGGCTTGTTGCCCCACCACTTGTCGTTCTGGGCGAGGGTGACCGTCTTGGCGGCACTGTCGTACTGGTCCAGCTTGAACGGCCCGGCCATCCATTCCGGGTGCATGTCGCCGGTGAAGCCTTCGTTGAAGATCTCCGCAGTGTTCACGGCCGGGTGGATCAGGCCGGTGAACAGGGAGTCCAGCGGGTAAACCGGCTGGGTGGTGGTGACAATAACTTCCTTGTCGCTGGAACCGGCCTTGACGGATTCCACGAACTCGTATGCGCCGGAGCTGACGATGTCGATGTCCTTGTTTTCACCCTTGAGCATGTTCCAGGTGTTTTCGAAGGCCTTGACGTCGATCGGCGTGCCGTCGTTGTAGGTGGCCTTCTCGTTCACCTTGATGGTGATGGTCTGCTTGCCGTCCTTGACGTCGCTCTTGACGTCTTCGCAGAAGTCCTTGTTCGGCGTGGCGGTGCCGTCGAAGTCGAAGTTCCAGCAGCCCCAGGTGCCGGCCTGGTCGATGGGGCGGTGCAGGGCGGTGTTGTCCGCGCTGTTGCCGTTGTTGGAGAACCCGTTGAAGTCCGGACCGATGTTGCCCAGCGGCAGGGTGACGGTGCCGCCCGGCTGCAGGTCCTTGGCATCCTTGGCGTTGATGCTGACGAGCTTGGCCAGGTCACTTCCTGCGTCCTGGCCCTTCGCGGCCTCGGGACCCTGTGCGGCGCCGCCGCCACCGCCGCAAGCGGTGAGCGCAAGCGCTGCAACGACGGCGGTAACGCCGCCGATCTTGGTCAGATTCTTCATGTGTTCCCCTTCATTCCTTTTGGTGCGAGTTGTGATGCGTGTGACTGGTAGGTCAGGTGGTTTCGTGGACAACGAGCATGTCCGCGTCCAGTTCGCCGTCCGGGTAGAAACAGGCGAACTGCTGGTCTGTGGGGGCCGCGGGGGCGGCCGGAAGGCCGGTAGCGGCCGGATGCCCGTGGGCTTGTCCGGCGCCGGCTGCTTCCAGGGAGTCCGCGACTGTCACCAGTCCCGGCTCCTGGGTCAGGCACTTCTCCTGCCTTGCCGGCGGCAGCGCCGCGAAGACCGGGCAGCGCGTGGCGAAGTTGCAGCCTGTCGGCGCTTCCAGCGGCGAGGGCAGATCGCCCTGCAGGATGATGCGTGAGCGGGTGCGTTCCAGGACCGGGTCGGGGACCGGAATCGCGGAGAGCAGGGCCCGGGTATAAGGGTGGCGCGGATTGTCGAAGACGCTGTCCACGTCCCCGATCTCCACGATTTTGCCCAGGTACATCACGGCCACCCGGTTGGAGATGTGCCGCACCACCGACAGGTCGTGGGCGACCATCAGGTAGCTCAACCCGAGTTCCGCGCGGAGCTGGTCCAGCAGGTTGATGACGCCGGCCTGGACGGACACGTCCAGGGCGGACACCGGCTCGTCCAGGACCACCAGTTTGGGGTTCACGGCGAGGGCGCGGGCAATGCCGATGCGCTGGCGCTGGCCGCCGGAGAACTGGTTGGGGAAGCGGTTGACGTGGTCCGGCTGGAGGCCCACGAGTTCCATCAGCTCCATGATCCGCTTCCGGATCTGGGGCTTGGCCATGCCCGCGTTCTCGAGCGGCTCGGCCAGCACTTCAAAGACGGTGAAGCGCGGGTCGAGGGCACCGGTGGGGTCCTGGAACACCATCTGGAGTTCCTTGCGCATGGCGCTCTTGGTCTTAGCGTCGGAGGCTTCCTTGTTGCTGAGGCCGCCGATGACCACCTCGCCGTCCTGGTCCTTGTGGAACTCCATGATTTCCAGCAGGGTGGTGGTTTTGCCGCAGCCGGACTCGCCGACGATCGAGAAGCACTCGCCCTCGCGGATGTCGAAGCTCAGCCCGTCGACCGCCTTGACGGTGCCGATCCGGCGTTTGAGCAGGGCGCCCTTCAGCAGCGGGAAGTGCTTCCTGACGTCCCTGAGCTCCAGCACGGTCCGGCGCTCTGCGCGCGGGATCGCGTCAAAGCGTGACACCGGGACGGCCGGGGCCTTAAAGACCTCGCGGACGTCCACTTCGAGGCCGAGGGAATCGGTCTTGATGCAGGCGGCCTGGTGCGGCAGGCCGCCGTCCAGGGTGTCCCCGGCGACGGGCCACAGCTCCGGCTCGCCCTGCAGGCACGCGTCGCTGGCCAGCGGGCAGCGCGGCGCGAAGGAACAGCCCGTCGGTGTGTGGATGAGGTTCGGCGGGATGCCCTCAATCGGCACCAGCGAGGACTTCTCGGCCACATCAACGCGCGGCACCGCGCCGAGCAGGCCCATCGTGTAGGGCATCCGGGGGTTGTAGTAGATGTCGTCGACGCTGCCGGTCTCCACCGGCTTGCCGGCGTACATCACCATGATGTCGTCCGCCATGCCGGCGACGACGCCAAGGTCGTGCGTGATCATCACGACGGCGGCGCCGGTTTCCTCCTGCGCGGTGTGCAGCACCTCGAGGACCTGCGCCTGGATGGTGACGTCGAGCGCCGTCGTGGGCTCATCGGCGATCAGCACGCGCGGGTTGTTGGCGATCGCGATGGCGATCATGACGCGCTGGCGCATACCGCCGGAGAACTCATGCGGGAAGGCCTTGAGCCGGTCCTTCGGGCTGGGGATGCCCACCATGCCGAGAAGCTCGACGGCGCGTGCCTCCTTGGCCTGCTTGCTCATGGCGGGATTGTGGACCGTGAGCGCCTCGATGATCTGGTTGCCCACCGTGTAGACCGGGGTCAGGGAGGACAGCGGATCCTGGAAGACCATGGCGATGTCGTTGCCGCGGTACTGGCACATGGCCTTGTCGCTCAGTCCCAGCAGTTCCTTGCCCTGGAGCCGGACCGAACCGGTGATCTCCGCCGTCGGGGGCAGCAGGCCGAGGATGGCCATGGAGGTGACGGACTTTCCGGAGCCCGATTCGCCCACGATGCCCAGCGTCTTGCCGGCGCGGAGGTCGAAGTCGATGCCGCGGACAGCGTGCACCACCCCGTTTTCCGTGTTGAAGCGGACGTTCAGGTCCCGGACGGAGAGCACCGCATCCGCCGGGGCATCACCTGCGGCGTGCAGCCCGGCGACGTGGAGGCGCTCGACGGCGGAGAGCTCGGCGGACTCGGTGCCTGCGGTCATTTCGTGGCTCATGTGGTCTTCTTCTGTGCGGTCTTGGGTGTCTTGCCGATTCTGGCGTTGCTCTTCTTGGCGCGGCCAACGGAGCTGGAGCTGGGATCGAACGCGTCACGCAGGCCGTCGTTCATCATGGCCAGCGAACCGGTCAGCAGGAACATGACGGTCAGCGGGACCCAGAACATCCACGGGAAGGTGGAGACCTGGGAGGTGGCCTGGCCGATCAGCACGCCCAGACTGACGTCGGGGACCTTGATGCCGATCCCGATGAAGGAGAACGCCACCTCGGCCAGGATCGCGCCGGTGATGCCCCGGGTGATGTCCAGGACCAGCAGCGAGCCGATGTTCGGGACGAGGTGCCGCCAGACGATGCGCCGCGGCGGGACCCCCATGTACTGGGCCGCTTTCACGAAGTCCCGCGACATGAGGGACATCGAGAGCGAGCGGATGAGGCGGGCCGTGCCCATCCAGCTGAAGACCAGCAGCACGATGATCAGAAGGAGCCAGCTGGGCAGGGACTGCTGCAGGCCGTTGCCGCCGCCGCTGGTGGCCACGGCGACGACCAGCAGGGCCGGCATCATGATCAGGGCTTCGAGGACGAACAGCATGACCTTGTCCACCTTCCCGCCGAAGTAGGCCATGGTGCAGCCGTACACGGCGGCGATCAGGACCGAGACGAGCCCAACGACAAGGCCGATCAGGATCGAGATCCGGGTGCCTTCCACGGTCAGGGCGTAGAGGTCGATCCCGGCCTGGGAGGTGCCCAGCAGGTGCTCGGCCGACGGCGGCATGCCGATGTTGAACGGGTCGATCGTCTCCTTGTCCCAGCTGGTGAAGAAGCCGCCCACGAAGGAGAACAGGGTCAGGGCCAGGAAGACGACCAGCCCGACGACGGCTGTCCTGTTGCGCAGGAAGCGGCGGAGGATGATCGAGGACTTCGCGATGACGACGTCGTTGTTCTCGATTTTCGCCTCGCCGGCGACGGCGGCCGGGTCGATGGTGTTGAGGTTTGTCATGCTTACTGCACCCGCACTCTCGGGTCGACCAACGTGGTGGCGAAGTCCGCGAGGATCGCACCGATCGCGAAGATCACGGAGCCGTAGGCGAGGGTCGCCGTCGCGGCATTGACGTCCTGAAGGGCGATCGCGTCGATGCTCCAGGAGCCGACGCCGTGCCAGGCGAAAATCTTCTCGGCGAAGAAGCCGCCGGCGAATATGGCGGGGATGGTGAAGGCGATGCTTTGCGCCACGGGGATGAAGGACACCCGCAGCGCGTGCCGGCTGATGGCCTGGTTGCGGGTCAGTCCCTTCGCCCGCGCCGTCCGGACAAAGTCGGCGTTGACGTTGTCCAGAAGGTACTGGCGCTGGGCGATCTGGTAGGTGCCCCACCCGACAATCGTGATCGCGAAGGTCGGCACCGCGTAGTGCGCCAGCATGTCCACGAACTGGACCCAGCCATTGCCCTCCAGCCCTGGCGTGGAGATACCGGTGACGAAGAAGATTCGTTCGCCGACCGACTCGTTGATGTTAATGGCACCGAGCTGCACCAGGAAGTAGGCGATCGGCGCGGGCACGATGTAGACGAGGTAGCTGTATGAGGTGATAACCCGGTCCGAGGCCTTGTACTGCCGCGCTGCCGTGTACACGCCCAGGGCGACGCCGATGATCAGGGTCAGGATGATCGAGGCCAGGAACAGCCGGGTCGAGATCCAGACCCGGTCGCCGAATTCGGCGTTGATGAACGCGCCGTTGGGGCTGCGTCCCCAGTCCCAGCGGGTGACGATCGCGGTGAGCCACTCGACGTAGCGTTCCCACGGGCTGAGCTCCGGATCGAGGCCCTTGAGCCGGAAGGAGTTGGCCACCTGCTCGGGGGTGGGCCGCGGGATCCGCTCCTGCTCCAGCAGTGCGGGCTGCAGGGTGTTCACGGCCAGGAAGTACCCGGCTGTGGTCGTCAGGAAGATCATGAAGACATACGTGATGGCACGTTTGGCGAGGTATCGGAGCATCGGACGACTAGTTCTGGATCGCCGTTGTCTGTGCGGTCTCTGCCGCTGCCGGAAGGGTGTTTTCTGCCCCGCCGCGTGCAGGATTCCTGACAAGATTCACAACTGATCCTTCCGTAGTCCCCGTCCGGCAGGGGGTTACCTCTGCCGATCCGGGATCTTGGCCAGCGGGTATCTGGCCGCCCGCAGACCTTTCGGCCAGTCCTTATGGACTATGTTGCGGGTCACATTCCAGAGGAAACTATCACATGCACACTGCCGCCGAATGCGCCCGAGCCCGGCATTCCGCGAGTCAGGTATCAGATCGTTATGAATAATTCCGGGGAATTGATTTAGCGGAGGCCAGCCGGAATCCGGCCTGGACTAGGCCCCGTGCACGACGCGTGAGACGAGGTCGCGCCAGGACGCCACGAGGCGCTCCGGGGCAACCTGGTGCACGCGGACGGCGTGCAGGATCCGCTCCGGTTCCAGGACGGCACTCAGCGAGGTGGCCATCAGCCAGGGGTCGGCCGTCAGGCCCGCTTCCCGCAACAGCATCTCAAGATGCCGGTGCCACAGCACGGCTGCCGGCACGTCGAACCGGTTGTACGCGGACACATCCGCGGCCCGGGCCAGCTCGCCGAATTCCAGTACCCAGGCAATGCGCTCCTCGCCGAAGGCGATGAGCCTCTCCAGCGGCGGGGCGCCGGGGCCCAGCGGCGGCGGGCCGAACATGAACCGGCCCTGGAACCCGGCCTCCGCGTCGCTGAGCAGCGTCATCATCAGCCCCGCCCTGCTGCCAAACCGGCGGAACACCGTCCCTTTTCCCACACCGGCGCGCTGCGCCAGCGTACCCATGGTCAGGCCGTCCGCCCCGCATTCCTCAATGAGCTCGCGGGCAGCGCGGAGCAGCAATTCGCGGTTGCGGGCCGCGTCGCGGCGTTCAGGGCCAAGGCCCGGGCGGATTGGGATCAGGCTCACATCGCACAGTCTAGTCCCGGGGAATAGAAGCGGACCGCAGTCCGTTTAGATCATTGAAGGCCGGCAAAGCCTCCATCATCAGCCAGCCGCAGCATGGTCCGCGGCGCGACACCTAGGAGTTCACATGTCCAAGAACACCGTTCTCACCTTGGTCGGCAGCCTGCGCGCCGATTCCACGAACCAGAAGCTGGCTGAAGCCATTCAGCTGAACGCCCCGGAGCAGGTTGAGGTCCTCATCCACGACAGCCTCGGCAACATCCCGTTCTACAACGAGGACATCGACATCGAGGGCCAGGTCCCTGCCGCCGCAGCCGCCCTGCGTGCCGCCGCGAACGAGGCCGACACCCTGCTGCTGGTGACCCCGGAACACAACGGTACCGTCCCCGCCTCGCTGAAGAACGCCATCGACTGGCTATCCCGCCCCTTCGGCGCCGGCGCCTTGAGCGGCAAGCCGACCGCCGTCGTCGGCACCGCCTTCGGCCAGTTCGGTGGAGTATGGGCCCAGGACGAGGCCCGCAAGGCCGTCGGCATCGCCGGCGCCCGGGTCCTAGAAGACGTCAAACTGGCCGTCCCGGGCTCCATGGTCCGCTTCGCCGAGGTCCACCCAAAGGACGACGCCGAGGTTGTTGAGCAGATCAAGGGCGTCTTCGCCGCGCTGGAAGAGTCCCGCTCGGTCGCAGCAGCCTAGCTTCCCGCCCCAGTCCCGACACCCCCGGCCGCGTTTCTGCGCCCGGGGGTGTCGCGCGTGGGGACACCCCGGCCTCCTTGGAAACAAAGGTTTACCCAATGACAACATGGGTTGTATTCTGGGAGATGTGACCCACGAAACACTTGATGCCGCCGCAGAAGTACTCCCGGCCGAGGCAATTGACGCAATCGAACGCGCGGCGACGTCCGCCCACCGCCACGAGGAACTGTTCTCGGAGCGCGCAGCAAATATCAAGCAATCTGCAGTCCGCGATGTCTTCGACATCTCGCTGCGCCCCGGCCTCGTCTCGCTGGCGGGCGGAAGCCCGTACCTCCAGTCCCTGCCGTTGGGACGGCTGGGCCAGACCGCCGCGAAGATCATCGCCGAAGAAGGCATGACCGCGCTGCAGTACGGCGGCGGGCAGGGCACCGAGGAACTCCGCGCCCAGGTCTGCGAAGTCATGGCCGCAGAAGGAATCCTCGATGCCAGGCCTGAGAATGTGGTGATTACGGCAGGTTCACAGTCCGCCCAGGACGTGGCGACCAAGGTCTTCTGCAACCCCGGCGACGTGGTGCTCGTCGAGGACCCCACCTACGTAGGCGCCCTCAACACCTTTGAGGCCTACCAGGTCCAGGTCGCCACCGTGCCGATGGACGGCGACGGCATCATCCCGGACCTCCTGGAGGCCCGGATTGCCGCCCTGCAGACCGCAGGCAAGAACATCAAGTTCCTGTACACCATCCCCAGCTTCAACAACCCGTCCGGCATCACCCTGTCCGCGGAGCGGCGCCAGCAGGTGGTGGAAATATGCCGCAATGCGAATATTCTCGTGCTGGAGGACAACCCCTACGGGCTGCTTCGCTTCGACGGCAAACCGCTGACGCCGCTGCGGGCCGACAACCCTGACGACGTGATTTACATGGGGTCCTTTTCGAAGATCTTCGCGCCCGGGCTGCGGATCGGCTGGGCCCTCGTCCCGGCGCACCTCCAGCGACGCTATTACCTGGCGTCGGAGGCCGTCACACTGTGCCCGCCGACCCTCAACCAGATGCTCGTCTCCGCCTATCTCCGCGACTACGACTGGCGTGGCCAGATCGAGACGTACCGGGGGCTGTACAAGGAACGATGCGACGCGATGCTGGCCGCCCTGGATGAGTTCATGCCCCCAGGGCTGAGCTGGACCCGACCGGAGGGTGGCTTCTTTATCTGGGTCACGCTGCCCGACGGCGTCGACACCTACCCGCTGCTGAAAAAAGCAATCGACGCCGGGGTGGTCTTCATTCCGGGAGCAGCATTTACGCATTCCGACGAGCCGTCCAACAAGATCCGGCTGGCCTTCAGTGCCGTCCCGCCGGAGTCCATCCGCGAAGGAGTGCGCCGGCTGGCGCCGGTCCTGCGGGAAGCCATCGCTGCCCTGTAGCCTGAATCATCGGTGCATGGCCGAAGACTTCCGTTGACCCAAGGAGCATTTCATGACCGGAATTATTGTTGTCGGCGTTGACGGCAGCGAGACTGCCCTCAAGGCTGCGCACACCGCCCGTGACCTCGCCGCTTCGCTCGGGGCCACGCTTCATGTGGTCAGCGCGTTCGACAGCGACAGGACCGAGGTCTACGGCAGCGGCAGCGATAAGTGGATTGTCTCCGACGCCGGGGACGCCGAAAAGGTTGCCCGCGGCGTCGCCGACAGCCTTCGCACGCCCGCAGTGAATGTCACCTACGCCGCAGCCCGCGGCAAGCCGGCCGAGGCCCTGATCGCCGAAGCGGCTCGTTCCGGCGCCCAGCTGATCGTGGTCGGCAACCGGCGGATGAAGGGCCTGGGCCGCGTGCTCGGCAGTGTTGCCAACTCCGTGGCCCACAACGCCCCCTGCGACGTTTACATCGCCAAGACCGACGCGTCCGAGTAGGCCCGGACCGCGACCCTCCGGCGGCATCCGGTCACCCCCAATGGTGATCGGAAGCCGCCGGTCAAAGAAATTCGCGGCGGTTGTGCCGGCTTGCTACCGGCCGGGCACCAGCCGGGCCGGCCCGGCCTCCGTCCGGATTCGGCCGGCGTCGGGGGTCCGTGCCGTCTGGTCCGAGATGTGGGAGGTGGCGGCGCATTCCCGCACGGCTTCGACGCCTTCCACCGCAGCCGCGATGTCCGGGTAGGTTCCGGAGAGGGCCAGCACGGCCCCGGTCCCGTCCAGGATGCGGATGAGGAACCCGCCCCCGTCGGCACGGACGAGTTCAAATTTGCCGGGCGCTGCGGGCCGGCGGACGTCAGGGGCCTGATCGGTGACGGACCGGACCGGCGCCGGGACATGCGGCACGCTTCGAAGCGCGTGTGCGTGGCGGGCGGCGGAAGGCAGGGCGGGGGAAATCTTGGGCATGGTAGCTCCACGATGAGGTTCCAATGGCCGCGTCCTGACCTGCTCCCGACTATACGCTTTGGGTAGGACAGCCGGGATTAGCTGCGTCACAATCGAGCGCAGCCGGATCGTTTCGGCGGCTTCCGGCCCGGTCCGGGTGTCCGGAGCCCGCCGGTGACGAGGCCTATCCGGTGGCAGCCCCTGCCGTCTTCAGCATCCGGCGCAGGATCTTGCCGGAGGAGGACTTCGGCACGGCGTCGATGAACTCGACACGGCGGATCTTCTTGAAGGGCGCCGCCCTGGCCGCCACATAGTCCATCACCGCGGCCTCGTCGAGTCCCTCACCGTCGTTCCCGGGCTGGCGCACCACAAACGCCATCGGCACTTCCTGGCCGTCGGCGTCGGACGTTCCGATCACCGCGGCGTCCGCGATGCCGGGGTGGGTGAGGAGCAGCGCCTCAAGCTCCGCCGGGGCGATCTGGTAGCCCTTGTACTTGATCAGTTCCTTGAGCCGGTCCACGATCGTGACGACGCCGTCGGCACGGACGGTGGCAATGTCCCCGGTGCGCAGGAACCCGTCGGCGTCGAGGGTCTCCGCCGTTTCCTCGGGACGGTTGAGGTAGCCGAGCATCACGTTCGGTCCGCGGCACAGCAGGTGCCCGGGCGCGCTGGTGCCCTCGGCCGGGATTTCGATGTCCTCCCCGGAGGCAGGATCCAGCAGCCGGCAGTCCATATTGGGGACGGTATAGCCGACCGAACTGACGGGCACATCCGTGGCGTCCACCGGGATCAGGTGGGACACGGGGCTCATCTCGGTCATGCCGTAGCCCTGCAGCACCCGGCAGCCCAGGCGTTCTGCCAGCCTCCTGCCCAGTTCGCCGTCGAGCGGCGCCGCCCCGGACAGGGTGGTGTGCACGGAACTGAGGTCATAGTCGGCAACCAGAGGGTGCTTGGACAGTGCCACGGCCACCGGCGGGGCAATGAACAGGTAGCTGCACTTCTGGTCCTGGATGATCCGCAGGAACTCGGCCAGCTCGAATTTCGGCATCGTGACCAGGCAGGCCCGCTGTCGCAGCGCGAGGTTCAGCAGCACCGTCAGCCCGTAGATATGGAAGAACGGCAGCAGGGCCAGCAGGCGGTCCTCGGGAGTGACCTTGAGCAGCCCGCGGGATTGCTCCGCGTTGGCCACGAGGTTCCCGTGGCTGAGCCTGACGCCCTTGGGCCGGCCGGTGGTCCCTGAGGAGTAAGGCAGCACGGCCACGTGCGTGGCGGGATCGAAGCTGACGTCCGGCGCCGGGGCGCCCGCGGTCAGCAGGTCACGCAGCGAGGGATGGCCGGCGGCGCCGTCGAGGACGACGAGCCGGTCGGCCGGGATTCCGGCCCGGGTGGCGGCTTCCTGGGCCGCGGGGAGCAGGGCGGAGACGGTGAACAGCCATGAGGCGCCGGCGTCGGCGAGCTGGAGGGCGATCTCGTCCGCCGTATACAGCGAGTTCACGGTGGTGACAGTCGCGCCGGCCCGCAGCAGTCCGTGGAAGACGACGGTGAACGCCGGGACGTTGGGGCACAGGATCGCCGCGACGCCGTGGACGCCCAGGCCCTGGGCCGCGACGGCTCCGGCCAGGGCATCGATCTGCCCCACGAGGCTCCGGTAGCTGGTCTCCGCGCCGCTCGTGCCGTCGACGACGGCGATCCGGTCCAGGTCCGCCTCCTCCAGCCCGCCAAAGAGGTAGTCGTACAGGCTGACGTCGGGAATATCCACATCTGGGAACGGGCTCGAAAACACGCAACATCTCCTTTGATCCGCGTACGCCAGCTGGCGGCGGCTGCTGCCACTCTAGTGCCGTCTGGCCCTTCTGGACAGGACCGTCCTGGCCGGCGCCACAATGCCCAGTGGGCAGTCTCACGCGGGTTCCGGCCCGGCACAGGGCGGTTTCCAACCATCGTCGCAACAGGTTTGCTTTGACGGTAGCAGAACGCCTGATGAGGGGGGGAGTGCCCTGATTATCTGGAATTTCTCATTCCGCGGACACTTTAGGTCATTAGGCTGGAACGTTTGAGCCTTCGGTTAGGCCGGTCAGGAGGGGCCATTGGGTGGGCGTGCACTGGTAAACGCGGGTGAAGGCCCGAGTGAAAGTGGACGTGTCGCGGAACCCGCATGTCCTGGCGATCGATCCCACGCTCTGGCGGGTTTGTGGCCGGGCAGCCAGCAGCGCCGTAGCGCGTTCCATCCGCCGCCGCCGTACATAGGCCGCGGGCGTTTCCCCGGTCGCCGCGAAGATTTCGTGGAGCTTGCGGACCGAGACGTTCTGGACGTAGGCCAGCTGTTCGGGCCAGCTCCCGGCTGATCGTTGATGGTGAGCGCCCGAGCTCCCGGGCGATGGAGCGAAGACTTGATCGGGCCAGCAAGCGGTCTGCGATGAACACCCGTTCATCCTCTGAAAGGTATCGGCTGGAGGCATTTGCCGCGGGAATGGGAAGCCGCCGCCGAGGATCCAGGCCCTGCTGGCGCAGTCCGCCGCCGCCGCCATTGCGTCCGTTCAGCCAACTGTTTCCTGTGTTCCGGCCGATGCCGAGGATCCTGCATGCCGCGGAGTTCGAATGGCCGTCTTTCATGAGCTGAACATACAAGGCACGCTTCTCAACATGCATAGGAGCGGAAATTTGTTGTTTTCGCCGCGCCGAGCGTCCCATAAATCAACACCTCTTTCAGTCAGTGTTGCGACGTTCGTTGGAAACCGCCCAGCCTGGTGCCGGCGGTAAAATTGGAAGTGCCCCCACTGGCGAGGACATCCAATTTCTTTTAGCCCTGGGGGATGAAAATGCCTACTCTTCAGCGCCGCCAGCTCGTTGGCCACGATATCCTCCTGGCCCGGCACGGCAACCACATCTCCGCCATGCGGGTGGACCGCCAGGCCGATCGGGTGGTCGCTTTGCTGGACGACGGCTCCACGGACAGTGCCCCGAACACGATCTCCCCCGGCCTGCGCATGCCCGAGACAGTGCGGAGCGTCGTCCGCGACGACTGGAAATTCTTGGCCGTGGTGACCGCGTGCACCACGGGCTTTGCCGGTGTGGTGTGCGCCGCCGCTGCCGTCCTGGCCGGGATCAGCGGGGATCCCGCTATCGCCGAAATGCTGTCGACCTCCCCGGGCAGCTAGCCCCGCAGGGCCGACATCCGCAAGCACGGAACCCCGCCGCTGAGCATGCTCAGCGGCGGGGTTTTTGCGTTTGTCCCTGTTGCTCAGTCCAGCAGCAGGGCGGGTTCTTCCAGGATCGACGCGACGTCGGCCATGAACCGTGCCGAGAGGTCGCCGTCCACCACACGGTGGTCGAAGGAGCCGCCGAGGGTGGTGATCCAGCGCGGAATCACCTCGCCGTCCAGGACCCAGGGCTTCTGCTTGATGGTGCCGAAGGCCACGATCGCCACTTCACCGGGGTTGATGATCGGCGTGCCCGTATCGATGCCGAGGGCGCCGATGTTGGTGACGGTAAGGGTGCCGCCCTGCATCTGGGCGGGCTGGGTCTTACCGGCCCGGGCGGTCGTGGCGAGCTCGTTCAGGGCCAGGGCCAGCTCCTTGAGGGACAGGTCCTGGGCGTTCTTGATGTTCGGGACCATCAGGCCGCGGGGCGTTGCCGCCGCGATTCCGAGGTTCATGAAGTGCTTGATGTGGATCTCGGCGGAGTCGCTGCCGTCCGGGTTGTCCACCCAGGTCGCATTGACGCTGGGGTTGCGGGCCGCAGCCCAAATGACCGCTTTGGCCAGGATCAGCAGCGGGGAGACCTTGATGCCCTCGAAGTCGCGGGAGGCCTTGAGTCGCTTGACGAACTCCATGGTCCGGCTGGCATCGACGTCGACGAAGATGCTGACGTGCGGGGCCGCGAAGGCCGACTCGACCATGGCCCGCGCCGTGGCCTTGCGGACGCCCTTGACCGGAACCCGTTCGATCCGCTGTTCCTGCGGGCGGCCGGTCTTGCCCCAGAAGGTATCCGCCTTGTCCACCTCGGCGTCGCGCTGCGCCTGGTAGCTCACCAGGTCCTCGCGGGTCACCTCGCCGCGGGCCCCGGTGGGGACGACGTCGGCCAGGTCGATGCCCAGATCGCGCGCGATTTTGCGCACGGGGGGCTTGGCCAGGACCCTGCTGACCAGGCCGCTGATGGCCCCGCCGAGGGTGGGGCGCTGGTCGATGCTGTCCTCAGGGGCCGGGCGTTCCGCGTGGGCAACCGCCTCCGCGCTGATCCAGATGTCATGCGCCTCTACCCCCTCCAGCTCCCTAACCTCGGTAGCTCGGCCCGGGACCCCGGCTGGCGTGGCCCCTGGCTCGGTCAGCGGGACCGGCGCGGCAATGCGGGGGCGGCGCTTGACAGCGTCGGCCTTGGGACCGGAGCCCACCAAGGGACCGCCGGCCGGACGCCCGGCCGATTCACCGGAGTCGGACGTGTCCGCTTCCAGCTTTCCGTACAGCGGAGCGGCGGGAGCCTGCTCGACGGCGGGAGCAGGGACGGCGTCCGTACCGGAGGGTGCCGCGTCGCTCACGCTGATGATCGGGGTCCCGACGGCGACGGTCAGGCCCTCGGGGACCAGCAGCTCCCCGACGGTTCCTGCGAACGGAGAGGGCAGCTCGACGAGGGATTTTGCGGTCTCGATTTCACACAGGACGTCGTTGATGGCCACCGTGTCGCCGGGTTTGACCTTCCAGGCGACGATCTCGGCCTCGGTCAGCCCTTCGCCCACATCGGGGAGGTTGAACTTGTGAAGAGTCATGGTGTCCTTGTTGGAAGAAGGGTGCCTCAGCGGGAAGCGGTCAGCAGAAAGGGGGCGCGGTCAGTAGGAAAGGGCGCGTTCCAGGGCCTCGAGGATGCGGTCGATGTCCGGGAGATAGTCTTCCTCCACCTTGGCCACCGGGTAGGGCATGTGGAAGCCGCCGACGCGGATGACGGGTGCCTCGAGTGAATGGAAGGCACGCTCGCTGATCCGGGCCGCAATTTCGCCGCCGATGCCGCCGAAGGTCGGGGCCTCGTGGGCCACAATCAGCCGGCCAGTCTTCTTGACGGAGTCGGTGACGGTGTCGAAGTCGATCGGCGAGATTGAGCGCAGGTCGATGACCTCCACACTGTGGCCGTCCTCGGCGGCGGCGTTGGCAGCTGCCAGGGCCACCGGCACCAGGGGCCCGTAGACCACGACGGTGGCGTCTGTTCCCTCGCGGAGCACGTGCGCCTTGAACGGATCCGCGGAGGGCCCGGGGGATTCCGTATCGACCTCGCCCTTGAGCCAGTAGCGGCGTTTCGGTTCGAAGACGATCACGGGGTCCTGGCAGTCGACGGCCTGCTGGATCATCCAGTAGGCATCGTGCGGGTTGGACGGGGTGATGATGCGCAGGCCGGCCGTGTGGGCGAACAGCGCCTCCGGGGACTCCGAGTGGTGTTCGATCGAACCGATGCCGCCGCCATAGGGGATCCGGATGACGACCGGCACGGTCAGTTTGCCGTTGCTGCGGGAATGCATTTTGGCCAGCTGGGTGGTGATCTGGTTGAAGCCCGGGAACACGAAGCCGTCGAACTGGATCTCACAGACGGGCAGGTAGCCACGCAGGGACATGCCGATCGCGGTTCCGATGATGCCGGACTCCGCCAGCGGGGTGTCCACCACGCGGTCGGCGCCGAACTCGGCGATCAGGCCGTCGGTGACGCGGTACACGCCGCCCAGGGGTCCGATGTCCTCGCCCATGAGCAGGGCTCGGGGGTTGTTGGTTAACGTCGCGCGGAGGCCTTCATTGATGGCCTTGGCAATGGTCATGGTGGTCATCAGGTGGCCGCCCCTTCTGCCTGGGCTGTTCCGGCGGGTTCGGCCTCGTCGGCGAAGCCTGCGCTATATTCCTCGAACCAGGCCAGCTCCTCGGCCACCAGCGGGTGGGCCTCCACGTAAGTGTTGGCGAAGGCAGTACGGATGTCCGGGGTTTCAAGATCGTACGTGGTCTTGCGGACGTAAGCGGCGAGTTCGTCGCCGTCGGCCCTGACCTGCTCAAAGAAGGAGTCGTCGGCCATTCCCTCCGCGCGGAGATACTTCTCAAGGCGCTCCAGCGGATCCTTGGCCCGCCACCGGCTCTCCTCGGCGGATTCCCGGTACTTGCTGGGATCGTCGGCCGTGGTGTGGGCACCGACGCGGTAGGTGAACGCCTCGATCAGCACCGGGCCCTCGCCCTGGCGGGCGCGTTCCAGCGCCCACTCGGTGACGGCATGGACGGCGATCACGTCGTTTCCGTCCACCCGGATGCCCGGGAATCCGTAGCCCTTGGCCCGGTTGGCGAGCGGGATGCGGGTCTGCACGGAGCTGGGGACGGAGATCGCCCAGTGGTTGTTCTGGCAGAAAAACACCACGGGGGCCTTGTAGGAAGAAGCGAACACCATGGACTCATGGACGTCGCCTTCGGAGCTGGCGCCGTCGCCGAAGTAGACCATAACGGCAGCCTTGGGCTCGGCGGTCTGGCCGGCCGTTCCGGCCGCGAGTGCGGCAGACGCCGCGAACTTCTGGTCGCGCTGGATGCCCATCGCATAGCCGACCGCATGGGGGGTCTGCGCTGCGAGGACGAGGGTGTAGAGGTGGAAGTTGGTGTCCTTGGGGTTCCAGCCGCCGTTGGAGACGCCGCGGAACTGGCGGAGCAGCTCGGCCAGGTCCACGTTGCGGGTCAGGGCGACGCCGTGTTCGCGGTAGGTGGGGAAAATGTAGTCCTGCGGCTGGCTGGCCCGGCCGGATCCGATCTGGGCCGCCTCCTGGCCGGTGAGCGGAACCCAGAGGGCCAACTGGCCCTGCCGCTGCAGCGCGGTTGCCTCGACGTCGAAACGGCGGATTTTCGCCATGTCGGCATAAAAGCCGCGCAGCGTCCCGGAGTCGAGCCGCTCGGCATAGTCCGAGAAAACGGGATCAGAACGGCGCGTGCCATCGGGGGCGAGGAGCTGCACCATCGGCTCGGCAGGATCGCCCAGGCGGGCCTCGGCTTCCGCCTCGAGCCGGTCTTCAATTTCGGTTCCGTCGAACTCGGTAGAGGGCAGATGTGTGGCGCCCATACCGTCTCCTTGCTTGCCGCATCCGAATGCGCCGCAATCGCTGGGATACATGCCGGACCGGCTATACATTCCCGGCCCGGCATATATTTTGGCTTACTCGTCCTTACTTTATCCGCAGCAGGCTGGCCGCGGCCGTCATGTTAAGCGCTAGGAACGCCGCGGCGGTTTTGTATAGATTGCACAGAGCTCCAGAAAGCGGGTGTTGGCCTCGGCTTCGCCGATGCTGACCCGCACACCCTCGTTGGCGAACGCTCGCACGGACAGGGCCCGCTCCCCCGCGAGGGCGGCGAATTCCGCGCTGTCAGCACCGAGATTGAGCCACACGAAGTTGCCCTGGGCCTCAGGCACGAACCAGCCGAGGTCCCGCAGTCCGGCGGTGACCCGGTCCCGTTCGTCCACGAGGCTTTGTACCCTTTCTACAACCTCGCCGAAATGCCCCAGCGAGGTCACAGCCGCGGTTTCGGCGATCTGGGATACCGCGAAGGGTGTGGCCGAGACGCGCAGGTGCTGGGTGAGGTCCGGCTGGGACACGCTGTAGCCGACCCTCAGCCCGGCCAGGCCGTGGGCTTTGGAGAAGGTCCGCAGGACGACGACGTTGGGGTACTTCCGGTACATTTCGATGCCGTCGACGGCGTGCTCGTCGCGGACGAACTCCTGGTAGGCCTCATCGATGACCACCACAACGTCGGAGGGAACCCGCTTGATAAAACGCTCGGTTTCCTCGGTGGTCAGGATCGGCCCGGTGGGGTTGTTAGGCGTGCACAGCAGGACCATCCGGGTGCGGGCCGTCACCGCTGCGGCCATGGCGTCGAGATCGTGGCGGCCCTCCCCGGTCAGCGGGATCCGGACGCTCTCGGCGCCGGCCAGGCCGACGCAGATCGGGTACGCCTCGAATGAGCGCCACGCGTAGATCACCTCATCGGGCTTGCCGTCATCGTTCTGCCCGGCGAACGTGGCGAGCAGCTGGTTCAGCGCCCCGAGGCTTCCGGCGCCGGTAACGATGTCCTCGGCGGGAACGTCCAGGAACCCGGAGAGCGCGCCGCGCAGCTTGCTGCTCAGCGGATCCGGGTACCGGTTGAAGTCGGTCTGCGCCGCGATGGCCTGCTGCACTGCAGGGATCGGGGGCAGCGGGTTTTCGTTGGAGGAAAGCTTGTAGCTGACCAGTCCTTCGACGGGGACCGGCGGTTTGCCGGCCGCGTAGCGGGGAAGGAGGTCTACCACCGGACGGGGCCTGATGCCCCCGGCCGTGTTCTCTGATGAAGTCATGCCAACTAGCCTACTTCGGGTCTCTGCCCCGATCGGATCTCCTCCCCAATAGGGGGATATGGTCCCTGCCGCTGCCGTCAGGCCCATGACAGCATGGGCCCATGCGCTCATTCATCGTACGAGTCATCGTCAACGGGCTGGCCCTGGCAATAGCGTGTTGGATCCTCACCGGCCTGAATATTTCCACCGCGGGCAACAGCACCGTCAGCATCGTCCTGGGCTACCTGTTCATCGGCCTGATCTTCGGCCTCGTGAACGCCTTCGTCAAGCCGATCGTCAGCCTGCTGTCACTGCCGATCACCATCCTCACCCTGGGCCTTTTCACGGTGGTCATCAACGCGGGAATGCTCTACCTGACCTCCTGGATCAGCAGCTACACCACCGTGAACTTCACCATCGATTCCTTCTTCTGGACGGCGGTGTTCGCCGCCCTCATTATCAGCGCGGTGTCCCTCGTGGCCAGCTTTCTCCCCGCGCTCGACCGCTAAGGACGGGCGCCGGAAGCCCCGCGGCGGGCACTCCGCCAGGACGGGGACGGGTGCTGGCCGCTAGGCCGCGGGCTGCTGTGCGGGGTCTGAGCGTTTTCCTCCCGGGCTGCGCCGTGGCCCCGGAGCGACTGGCGTGCCCCGCTGGGGCGGGAGGGCTTCGCGCCGGAGCGAGAAGCGGGTCACTGTGGCGGTTCCGCCCGCGCCCACCACGGCAGCGAGCGCGGCGGTCGAAGCCTGCAGCGAGGGATCCTGGCTGGCCGCAACGTCCCGGGCACCGTCGGCATAGCGTTCCAGGGCGTGACCTGGGCCCATCCCCGGTTCCAGCCAGTTGTGTCCGGGGATCGGAGTGGTCAAGGTGACGGTCACCCGGTCCAGCTGGTCCGGGTTCGGCAGCCCGTCCGCCCCGGGCACCCAGTCCTGCTCATGTTCCAGGTGCAGGCTGCTGGTGCCGGCCCCGGGCTCGATCGCGCCCACCGGGGACCCCGCCGTGAGCACGAACTTGAGCTCGTAGTCGGCCAGGAACGCCTGGTCCCGGCCGAGGTTCATGGCGTGGATACCGCCTTGGCTGTAGCCGACCGCGGCCACTTGGTCGCCCGCCTCGGCGCCGGCCACCGCCAGGGCCTCCCGGATGGCCGCGGCGGTCTCGGCCGAGTCGTAGCCGAGGCCCTCTGCGATACCGGCGGCGTCGAAGGGGTTGGTGCCCTGCGGCTGTCCGTCCAGCTGTGTTCCGGGGATGATAACCGCCCAGGCGCGGTTGCCGCGCTCCCCCAGCCGGAGGACCTCGATCTCCCCGCTATTCCGGCCGACGGCCCCGGCCCGCAGCAGCAGCCCGGCCGGTGAGACATCGGCCTCCTCCGTCCGGGTTTCCCGGCTCGCGATCCGGACGGGCCGGGGCCGCAGGAAGTCCAGGCCCGGCGCGTCCGTCAATCCGCGGACCGCGGCCCGAACACCGCCCGCCGGGCCCCCCGCCGTTGCGGCGCCGACCGGCAGGCCCAGCAGCAGCGCCAGCATTCCGGTCGTCAGGGAGAAATCGTCCTCCACCGTGTCGCGGACGGTGGGCGGCGGCAAGCCAGCCAGACCCCACAGCGGCCCGTACCCGGGGCCGGTTCGGCCGATCCGCAGAAGCAGCGTATTCCTGGCTTCGGCGGACTCGTACTCCCGGTGGCTCGCCCGGACCTCGCTGCAGAGACGCTCCAGCTCCGTCCGGACGCGGCCGAGGGACCGGGCTGCCTCCCCTACGGCGACAATCGCGGTGCTGCCGGAGGAGTACGAGTCGGACTGGTAGGGGAAGAGGGCGCGGCGCACCCCTTCTGCCTTTGCCTCGACCTCCGCCAGCTCCCGGACGAGCCCGTCCAGGGCCGAGGCCCCGGCCAGCAGCTCCTCGAACGAGAAACTGAGACCGCCCACGCCGCCCCGGATCCGCAGCATCCCATCCACCGGAGCGGAGGGGACGGGCGATCCCCCGGAGCCAGCCGGCGAGACCTCCGCCATCAGGGCCCCGGCCGCCCCAGGGACAGTGCCACGTTCTGGGCGTGCCTGAACACCGCGGCGGCGGCCTCCTGCAGGGCGGCACGGCTGCGACGCAGGGACGCAGCCTGCAGGGACACCGCCGTCCGGTAGGCCCGGCCCGCCGGGGACTGCCAGCCCTGCAGTTCCACATTGACCAGATGAGCCAGCACAGCGTCCGTGCGTTCAGCGCAGGCGGCCACCCGGGCAGCAAGCTGCTGGACCTCAAAACTGCGTGGGGCGCACGCCGCGGCACCAGAGGCCAGGAGATTCCCCGCGGACGCCCCGCTGCCCTCGGCGTTGTTGCTGGTGTTCGTCGTGCTCATGCTGGCGTCCGGCTGGTCATGACACCGACGTTAGGGGCCCCGCTGCCCCGGCTGAAGCTCCCCGCCCGGCCATGTGGACAACGTCCGGTGGAACCGGCAGGAGAACCGCGGAATCCCGGCCGGAAGTCACACGGATCCGCGCGCTTAAGGCCCGGCGGGACTTCGTGAAAGAATCGGGGCATGCCTGAAACTGCCGCCACAGCCGATACCCGCACGCCGTCCGGACGCCTGGCCCTCGCCGCGTCCTCACAACAGATCGCGCTCGGCCCGCTGGACGGCCGGTACCAGTCCGCCGTCGCCCCGCTGGTTGACTATCTCTCCGAAGCCGCCCTCAACCGCGACCGGGTCGCCGTCGAGGTTGAGTGGCTCATCCACCTGACCGGCAACAGCGTGCTCCCCGGCGCCGGACCGCTGACCGCGGAGCAGCAGGAGAAGCTGCGCGCCATTGTCACCGAATTCGACGCCGGCTCAGTCGCCGAACTGGCGGACATCGAAGCCGTCACCGTGCACGACGTCAAAGCCGTCGAGTACTACATCGGCCGCCGGCTGCCCGGCATCGGCATCGAACACCTGACCGCCATGGTGCACTTCGGCTGCACCTCCGAGGACATCAACAACCTCTCCTACGCCCTGGGCGTCAAGGGCGCCGTGGAGGACGTCTGGCTGCCCGCCGCCCGGAAGCTTGTCGGACAGATCAGCGCCATGGCCGGGGACAACCGGGCGGTGCCGATGCTCTCGCGCACGCATGGCCAGCCGGCCACCCCCACCACCCTCGGCAAGGAACTGGCCGTCATCGCGCACCGCCTGACCCGCCAGCTGGACCGCATCTCCCGGACCGACTACCTCGGCAAGATCAACGGCGCCACCGGCACCTATGCGGCCCACGTGGCTTCCGTCCCGGGCGCCGACTGGGAGCACGTCGCGAAGAGTTTCGTTGAAGGCCTGGGCCTGGGCTGGAACCCGCTGACCACGCAGATCGAAAGCCACGACTGGCAGGCGGAGCTGTACGCCGACGTCGCGCGGTTCAACCGGATCCTGCACAACGTCTGCACGGATATCTGGAGCTACATCTCGATCGGCTATTTCGTGCAGATCCCGGTCGCGGGCGCCACCGGTTCCTCCACCATGCCGCACAAGGTCAATCCGATCCGTTTCGAGAACGCCGAGGCCAACCTGGAGATCTCCTCGGGGCTGCTGGACGTCCTGGGCTCCACCCTGGTCACCTCCCGCTGGCAGCGCGACCTCACCGATTCCTCCTCGCAGCGCAACATCGGCGTGGCCTTCGGCCACTCGCTGCTTGCCATCTCCAATGTGGCCAAGGGGCTGGACCGCCTGAAGGTTGCGGAGGACGTGCTGGCCGCGGACCTCGACACAAACTGGGAAGTCCTCGGCGAAGCCATCCAGATGGTCATGCGCGCCGAGGCCATCGCCGGCGTCGACGGCATGGAGAACCCCTACGAGCGGCTCAAGGACCTGACCCGCGGGCAGCGCGTCGATGCGGCCAGGATGCAGGAATTCGTCCAGAGCCTGGGCCTGTCGGCGGACGCCGAAGCCCGGCTGCTGGCCCTGACCCCCGGCAAGTACACCGGCATTGCGGACAAGCTGGTGGACCACCTCGCATGAGGCTCCTGCTCATCCGCCACGGCCAGACGCCCGGTAACGTCCTGGGCCAGCTGGACACCGCCCAACCAGGCCCCGGGCTGACCGAGCTCGGGGAGCGGCAGGCCGCCGCGCTGGCGCGGTCCCTGGCGAATGAGCAGATCGACCTTCTCTTTGCTTCCACGCTGATCCGCACCCAGATCACGGCCGCGCCGCTCTCGACCGCCCGCGGCCTGGAGGTCGAGGTGCTGGAGGGCCTGCGGGAGATCGAGGCCGGGTCGTTAGAGAAGCTCACCGACAAGGAATCGCACCTGCGCTACCTTGGGACCGTGTTCGGCTGGGCGGCCGGGGAACTGCACCGCAGGATGCCGGCCGGGCCCAGCGGGCATGACTTCTTCGAGCGCTACGACGCCTCGATCACACGGATCGCCGCCGCAGCCGCAGCGACTGGCGACGCCGCAACGGTGGCCGTGGTCAGCCACGGCGCCGCGATCCGCGTCTGGGCGGGCCTGCGGGCCAGCAACGTGGAGTCGGGCTTCGCTGCCCGCCATGTCCTCGCCAACACCGGGATTGTGGCCTTGGAAGGGGATCCCGACGCCGGCTGGCGGCTCATCCACTGGGACGACAGTCCCGTCGGCGGCCTGGCGCTGGTTGACCCGACGGCGGAGGACCCCACCGGCGGCACGCTCTAGCGGAATTCTCCGAACCCTAACGCGCAGGAAACACGGCCGAAACCGGCGGTGCCTAGCGTTGATCTGCATAACCCTTCGGCGAAGCGAGGCAGCCATGCAGACGAATCCGCGGCTCAACATCCGGCAGGTCACCTGGGCCAACCCGGTGGGCGCGGATCTCCGCGCAGCCCAGCAGGCCGAACTCGACGCCCGCTTTGGCACGAGCGATCACGAACCCGGGCCGCCGCCGTCGGAGACGGACACGGCCGTGTTCCTCGTCGCCCATGACAAGGCTTCCGGGCAGCCCGTGGGCTGCGGCGGCCTGCGCATCCTCGATGCGCACACCGCTGAGATCAAGCGGCTCTACGTGCTCCCGTACACCCGCGGTTCCGGGGTGGCCAGCTCCATCCTCGCGGCCCTGGAAGCGCACGCGCACAGCCTCGGCATCACCTCCATCACCGCGGAGGCCGGCTCGGTTCAGACGGACGGCCGCCAGTTTTACCAGAACTCCGGCTTTGTCCCGGTGCCGAACTTCGGGCCGTATATCGGGGTGGAGCACTCCTACTGCTATGCGAAAACCATCGATTCGCACAGCGCCGCACACACCGCCATGGCGTAGGGAACGCCAGAGTTCGACGCCGTCAGCCGGGACCCCGTCGGCCCCCGCGCCCGCCGGCCAGCCGCAGCAGCCCGTCGCGCAGGGGCTGGGCGGTTTCCGCGAGCGCCAGCCGTGCCATGCCGGAGGACGCCACGCGCAATGCCTGGCTGCGCAGCAGCCTCCGCCGGTTGCACGCCCGCAGGGCCGCCGGGAGCGGGCGGGAGTTGAGCAGCTTCGCGAGGGTGACCGCGTCGATCAGCGCCTCGCAGGCGCCGCGCCCCAGGTTCGGGGTCATGCCGTGCGCCGCGTCGCCCACCAGCACCGCGCAGTCCCGTTGGTAGCTGCCCGGGAACGGCACCGTCCAGACGCGTTGGGCCAGCGTCTGCCCGGGCGTCGGGGCGAGCAGGACGCGGTCTATGCCGGCAGCCCGGCCGGACAAACGTGCGCGGGTAAGCGCCAATGCCTCCTCGACGTCGATGCCGCCGGGACCCAGCCCTGACCGGTATGAGGCATACCAGTAGGTGCGGCCGCGGGACGCGGGCGTTATGCCAAACAACTGCCCGCGCCCCCAGAATTCACCGCCGCCGCCGGCCGGGACCGGCTCGTCGATGATGCCGCGCAGCGCCAGATAGGGGCTGAGCCTGGCCCTGCTGCGTTCGCCCCAGACGCTCCGGCGGACAATGCTGTGCACCCCGTCGGCGCCGACCACAACGCCCGGCCGCGGCAGTGATGCCACCTGGCCGTTGGCTCTGGCGACCGAGGCCGGCACCGCCGCGTCCAGCAGCCGGAGCAGGTCCGCACGTGACACCCCGATGACGCCTGGTGCCTGCGCCTTGAGCAGAACGTTCCCGGATCCGTCCCGGAGCGCCATGCCGCCAAAGTCCGAGCCGGCCGCACGGACCGCCGGGAGAATACCCACCTCATCAAGGGCCTGCTGGGCTTCCGGCCACATGGCCAGCGACGTCTCCACTGACGGCTGCTCTGCCCGCCGCTCGTGGACGGTCACCTGAAAGCGGTGGGGGTCAAGGCATGCGGCCAGGGCCAGCCCCGCGATGCCGCCGCCGACGACCGAGAGAGCGTCCATGCCCAGAGTCTACGGCCGGCGCGCGGGCCGGCGGGATCCCGTCACACTGCCGGCGACACGCCGCCGTCGACTAATCTCGCACTATGGAACCGGCCGACATCACCTTCCGCACCCGCAAGTGGGTGCGGCCCGAAGACCTGAACGCAAACGGCACGCTGTTCGGCGGAAGCCTGCTGAAATGGATCGACGAGGAAGCTGCGATCTACGCCATCCTGCAACTCGGCAATGGCCGGGCAGTCACCAAGTACATCTCCGAAATCAACTTCGTCAGCTCGGCCGTCCAGGGCGACCTGATCGAGATGGGGCTGACGGCCACCCGCTTCGGGCGGACCTCGCTGACCATGCGCGCCGAGGTCCGCAACATGATCACCCGGCAGAGCATCCTCACGATCGAGGAAATTGTCTTCGTGAACCTCGATCCGCACGGCAAGCCCGCACCCCACGGGTACACCGAAATCACCTACGACCGGGACCGCATCCCGACGCACCACCTGACGGAGACGCTCGAGGAGGATTAAGGCAGGCTGTGGACCCCGGCCCCCTCCGCGCCACGGGACGGCTACGACCGTCCGGCCCGGCATCACCCCGGCGCGTCGGAGCGCCCCGATGTTCACGGCGCGTTCAGGCCGCAGGCGCACGACGTTCACCCGACCACACCAGACTCGGTTGCCAAGGACGGGCTATTTCATCGATTTGATAGCCATAACCGCTAACTCCTGCGTCGTCCGCTATAGGCTGGCCGGACAAATGCCATCTGGCCCCGTTCAGAAATGAGTCTCACTCGTGCGCAGATTGAAAACCATGGTTGCCGGCGCCGTCGCCGTCGCCCTTCTTTCCGGTTGCGGCGCGGGCGCCGCAGCCCCCGCCTCGTCCGGAGCAGCTACCGGGCCCGCCGCCGTCGCCCCCTCGGGACCGCCCTCCGGCGAAACGCTGATCGTCTACACGAATTCCAACGGTGAAGGCCGCGGCGAGTGGCTGACGGAGAAGGCGGCAGCAGCCGGCTTCAAGATCGAAATCGTCGGCGCCGGCGGCGCGGACGCCACCAACAAGCTGATCGCGGAGAAGAACAACCCGATCGCAGACGTCGCCTTTGGGCTCAACAACATGTACTTCGAGCAGGTCAAGGCAGCCGGTGCCATCGCACCGTTCACCCCCGCCTGGTCCGCGGAGGTCGACACCGCCAAGGGTGACCAGTCCGACAGCAAGGCCTACTGGCCGCTGGTCCAGCAGGCAATCCTCCTCGGCTACAACACGGAGAAGTTCAGCGCCGAAGAGGCCCCCAAGGACTGGACCGAGCTATGGACCCAGGACAATTTCAAATCCCGCTACGAGCGGGTCACCGGCCTCGGTACGGCCACCGCGCAACTGGTCTTCGCCGGCGTCCTGACGCGCTACAAGGACGACGCCGGCGATCTGGGCGTCTCCGACGAGGGGTGGAAGCAGGTCGAGGAGTACTTCAAGAACGGGACGCCCGCAGTGGCGAAGACCGACCTGTTCGCCCGCATCGCCTCGGGGGAGACGGACATGGGGCAGATGGCCTCCTCGGTCATTCCCGAGCGTGAGAAGTCGTTCAACGTCGACGTCGAGACCGTGATGCCGTCCGTTGGGGTGCCGCTGGCCATCGAGCAGGTTGCCCTGGTGAAGGGAACGGACAAACAGGATGAGGCCCTCAAGTTCATCGACTGGTTCGGCAGCGCTCAGACACAGGGTGAATGGGCCCAGCAGTTCAACTCCATGCCGGTTAACAAGGCAGCCGTGGCTAAGGCCAAGCCCGAGGTCGTCGAGTTCTTCAATACGCTCAAGCAGCAGGACATCGACTGGAACTTCGTGCAGGAGAACATGGGCGCCTGGGTGGAAAAGATCGAACTGGAATACATGAGCTGACCCGCGCACGGGCTGCGGCCGGCCGGCCACAGCCCGTGCCTTTTCTGCTGGACACCCCCGCTTCGCCGCTAGCACAGGACAGGTTGCCATGATCCGTTTCGAGAACATCGAAGTCACCTTCGGCGACTTCACCGCCATCCCCAACCTTGATCTCCAGGTGGAACCGGGAGAATTCTTCACGCTGCTTGGACCCTCGGGCTGCGGCAAGTCCACCGCACTCCGCACCCTGGCGGGGTTTATCGAGCCGTCCGCCGGAGAGGTCTACGTCGACGGCAAGGCCGTCACCCGGCTTCCGAGCGACAAGCGCCAGGTCGGCATGGTGTTCCAGAACTACGCCCTGTTCCCCAGCATGAGCGTGTGGGAGAACATCGCCTTCGGCCTTCGCGTACGCAAGGAGAAGGCGGCCGAGAGCGACCGCCTCGTACGCGATATCGCCCGGCGGGTTGACCTGTCCGAGGACCAGCTGCGCAAAAACGTGGCCGAGCTGTCCGGCGGACAGCAGCAGCGCGTCGCCGTCGCCCGGGCGCTCGTGCTGCAGCCCAAGATCCTGCTGCTCGACGAGCCGCTCTCCAATTTGGATGCCAAGCTTCGCCACCAGCTGAGGCAGCAGCTCAAGGACCTCCAAAGCGAATTTGGCATCACCACTGTCTACGTCACCCATGACCAGGACGAGGCACTGGCCATGAGCGACCGGGTAGCCGTCTTCAACAAGGGTGTGGTCGAGCAAATTGGCACTCCGCAGAGCATCTATGACGAATCCGCCACCGAGTTCGTCTGCAATTTCATCGGGGACAGTTCACGCCTGACGGCCGGGTTCGTCGCGGAACTGAACCGGCAATCGCGTCATACCCTGGATCCCACGGCCAACTCCTACCTGCGCGTGGAAAAGGCGTCCCTGGATCCCGCCGGCGGCAACGGATCGGCCGTCCCGGTGCAGGGGACTGTGGTTTCGAAGACCTATCACGGCCTGCACAGCCGGTACATCGTCCGCTGCCACGGCGCCGACATCCGGCTGCTGGTCAAGGAAGACGGCGGGACACACCCCGCCACGGGCAGCCAGGCCACGGTTTACGTCCAGCCCTCCCACGTCCTTCAATACCACCCGGAAACAGGTGTCTCGCTTAGGAACCGGCTGCAGGAAGCGACCACCCTGTGAGCACGGCGGGCGGCTCGAACGGCGGGAGCATCCGGAGCATGCTCCGTTCCCCCGCAGTCCTGATCGTCGGGGTCGTGCTGACCTGGTTCATCGCGGCTTTCCTCGTCTGGCCCAATGCGAATGTCCTGATCCAGACCTTCTTCCCGGACGGGAGCTTCTCCGGGCGCGCCGCCGAAAAGCTGTTCTCCTCCCAGCGGGCGATGAAATCCCTGGGCAACAGCTTTCTGCTGGCGATCGCCTTGTCCATCACCGTCAACGTCGTGGGAATCTTCATTGTGCTGGTCACCCAGTACTTCAAGATCCGCGGCTCAAGGGTCCTGTTCCTCGGCTACGCCACCACCTTCATCTACGGCGGCATTGTGCTGGCGGCGGGCTACAAATTCATCTACGGGGACAAAGGGATCGTGACCGGCTTCCTGGTGGGGTTGTTTCCCGGGATGGATCCCGGCTGGTTTTCCGGTTTCTTTGCCGTCCTGGCCGTCATGACGTTCGCCACCACGACGAACCACATGCTGTTTGTCACCAACGCGCTGAAGGGCGTGGACTACCAGACCATCGAAGCGGCCAGGAACATGGGAGCCTCCACCTGGACCATCCTCCGGCGGATCGTCCTGCCGATGCTTAAGCCGACGCTGTTCGCCGTCACCATCCTCTCGTTCCTGACCGGCCTCGGAGCCCTCAGCGCCCCGCAGGTCCTCGGCGGCCGGGAATTCCAGACCATCACGCCGATGATTCTCACCTTCAGCAACAGCCCGACGTCGAGGGACCTCGCCGCCCTGCTCGCCGTGATCCTCGGTGTGGCCACCATCCTGATGCTGGCGGTGATGACCCGGATGGAAAAGGGAGGAACGTACTTCTCGGTCTCGAAGGTGTCCGCCGGGCTGCAGAAGCAGCAAATCCGAAACCCCGTGGCCAACGCTGCCGTCCACGTCGCCGCGTACCTGCTGTTCGCCGTCTACACGCTGCCCGTGGTGCTGATCGTGTTGTATTCCTTTGCCGACGGCGCCGCGATCCAGACCGGCCAACTGGTGCCGGGGAGCCTGACTTTCGACAACTACATCCGGGTCCTCACCCAGCCCTCGGGCCTGCGTCCCTTCATCATCAGCATCGTCTACAGCGCACTGGCCGCGCTGATCGCCGTCGGAGGCCTGCTCTTCGTTGCCCGGCTCCTGCAGTTGTACCGCAACTGGGTCACGTCGGCCGTCGAGTACCTCCTCCACATCCCGTGGATCCTCCCCTCCGCCCTGCTCGCCCTGGGCCTGATCCTCAGCTACGACCATCCGAACCCGCTGGTAGGCGGCGCCGTCCTGACCGGGACCACGGTGATCCTGCTCATCGCCTTCGTGACCGTCAAGATCCCGTTCACCCTGCGGATGCTCAAGGCCTCCTTCGCTTCGGTCAACTCCTCGCTCGAAGAAGCGGCCAACATCATGGGCGCCAAGACGCTGTACGTGTTCCGCCGGATCCTGCTGCCGATCGTCCTGCCTGCAGCGGCGGCGATCACGGCGCTCAACTTCAACAGCATGCTGGATGACTACGACACCGCCATCTTCCTGGCCCACCCGCTGTTCCAGCCCCTGGGCCTGGTGATCAAGGCCAACACGGACGGCGCCGAGGGTGTCGACGGGGTCTCAAACACCTTCGTCTACACCGTGCTGCTGATGGTCATCACCGGTGTGACGATGTATCTGGTCTACGGCCGGGCGGGCCGGAAGTCCGCCAAAGCAGCGAAGGCCGGAGCGGATGGCAAGGAAAGCACGACGCCGGTCCTGGTCGAAGCCGCGCCGGCCGAGTCCGTGCGCGTCCCCTAGCCCGCCCGGTGCCCCGGTGTTAGTGCGCGCCCGGCCAGCCGGTGTACGCCTCGGCGAGGTAGGCCCGGCCGTGGCGGGATGACACTACCGAGTTGAGCTCGCCGAGCTGGCGGGCGCGGGCGAAGTCGTCGGCGTCGACCGGGGTGTGCAGCATGGACGTCATCCAGTAGGAGAACTGCTGGGCCTTCCACACCCGGTCCAGGGCGCGGTCGCTGTAGGCATCCAGGAGCACGGTGTTCCCGGTCTTGTAAAAGCTGTCGAAGCCTTCGAACAGCACCTTGACGTCGTGCAGCGCCAGGTTCAGGCCCTTGGCCCCGGTCGGCGGGACGGTGTGGGCGGCGTCGCCGGCGAGGAACAGCTTGCCGTGCCGCATCGGGGCGTGCACGAAGCTGCGGAACTTCAGGACCGTCTTGTCGATGACCGGCCCCTCCTTGAGCTCGAAGCCGTTGCCGTTGACCCGGCTGCGGAACGCGTCCCAGATCCGGTCCTCGCTCCAGTTGTTGACGTCCTCGTTCGGGTCGCACTGGAAGTACATCCGCTGGACGGTTTCGGTCCGCTGGCTGATCAGGGCGAAGCCGTTCTCGGAGTTGGCGTAGATCAGTTCGTCGGAGCTGCGCGGGGCTTCAGCCAGGATCCCGAACCAGGCGAAAGGGTACTCGTGGAAGTACCACTTGCGCTGGGCCTCCGGGATCTGGAATCGGCTGTGGCTGCGCGAGCCGTCTGCGCCGGCGATGAAGTCTGCCTGCAGCTCCCATTCCACGCCGTCGGCGTCGGTGAACAGGACCTTCGGCGTGCCTTCGAGGTCTTGGATGGTGGTGTCGGTGACGCTGTAGCGGACGTCGCCGCCGTCGGCCTGGCGCCGTGCGGCGAGGTCGAGGAAGACGTCGGTCTGGGGGTAGAGCCAGACCGACTCGCCGACGAGGTCCTGGAAGTCGATCCGGTGGCTCTCCCCGTTGAAGCGCAGTTCGATGCCGTCGTGCCGGTCGCCGTCGCGCAGGACGCGGTCGGAGACGCCGCTGTCGACGAGCATGTTCACGGAGCCGTGTTCCAGGATCCCCGCGCGGACGGTTTCGGAGATTTCCTGGTGGCTGCGGATCTCGATCACGGTGGATTCGATTCCCTGCTGGGCCAGCAGGTGGGAGAGCATCAGCCCTGCCGGGCCAGCCCCCATGATGGCGACCTGGGTGGTAATGACTATGCGGTTTGCCATGGTGTCCTCGCTTCGTTGCGGGGCCCGGACTGGTGGGCGTCAGGGGCCGTGTGGATTCTCTGGCTCCAGTGTGCGCCCGGACGCGTGATGGGCGTTACACGGATTCCGCTGAATGGAATACAGTCGTCGCCGATGGCCCCTGCAGCTGCCGGCCGATCCCGCGGGCGGCTGTCTGCAGGGCCGGAACCAGCGCCTGGAGCCGCACCTCGCGCAGGGGAACGACGACGCCGAGCGCCGCCACGGTGCGGTTCCTCGTGTCCCGCACCGGGACGGCAATCCCCCAGGTGTCCGGGTCCACGACGCCGGCCAGCTGCGCAAAGCCGTGGGCGGCCGTCTCCTGGAGCAGGGTGCGGAGTTCCTCCGGCTCGACCTTCCCGGCAGGGTCGTGAAACTGCTGGAGGTACTCCGCCTGGACCGGCGCCGGCTGGTAGGCCATCAGCGCCAGCCCGGCGGAGGACACGTGCACCGGCATCCGTCCGGCGATCTGGGCCCGGTTCGCCACGGAGCCGCGGCGGGAGAGGCGCTCGACGAACAGCGCCTCCCAGCCCTCCAGCACAGCTAAGTTCACGTTCTGGTTCAGCACCTGCTGGATATCCTCCATAAAGGGCATGGCCGCCTGTCGGAGGGCGAGGGTGGGCGAATTCCGGTTGACCAGCTCCCACAGGCGCAGGCCCAGCCGGACGGATCCCCCACTGCCCAGCTCCAGCAGACCATGTCCGGCAAGCTGCCGGACCAGCCGGTGGGCGGTGCTCAGCGGCAGCCCGGCCCGGTCCGAGAGCTCGGAGAGCGGCAGCACGGTGACACCCTCGGGGAACGCTGAGATCACCCGGACCACACGGTCCACCACGGAGTCCCCGGTGCCGGAGTTAGCCATTGCATCACTTCCGTTGAATGGATTCTGTTTCCACTCTACGCCCGCCCGTGCCCGCACGGGCCCGGGATCGCGCGGCCGTTACAGGGCCCGGCTGAGGCTGCGTCGCAGCAGCCAGCCGCCCAGCACGAGCAGCGCGGCTGCCATGCCGGCGAGCACGCCCAGCTCCGGCAGGACATCGCCTAGGCTGCCGTCGTGGCGCTGGATGGTTGCCAATGCTTCATAGGCCCAGCGGTGGGGCGTGGCGAAGGAGATCGCGGCCAGCGTGTCCGGGAAGAACTCGGGCGGCACCATGCAGCCGCCCAGGCCCGCCAGTACGAGTCCGCCGCCGACGCCCACGCCGGCCGCGGCGGTGTCATTGTCCATCACGGAGCCGACCATCATCGCGGCGGCTGCCGAGACGGCGCAGAAGAGCACCAGCACCAGGGCCGACAGCCACAGATTGCCCCAGTCGACGCCGAACAGCAGCGCGGTGCCGACCATGATGAATCCGCCCTGGACGAACGCGATGGCGAAGCGTCCCAGCGCCTGCCCGGCCACGATCTGGCCGCTGGACACCGGGGTGGACATGACCCGGCCGACCACACCGAACCGTCGGGCCTGGATCAGCGTGGCCGCACCGGTGAGTGAACTGAGGAAGACAAAGAGCAGCAACTGCTGCGAGGCCCCGAGATCGAACTTTCCCAGCCCCCGGAACTCCTGCACGACGTCGCCGGTGTCCACGAATTCCACCGTCGGCACCGCCACCTGCGCGGCGGCCTGGTCCAGGGCGGGGCGGGCCTGCTCCTCGGGGACTCCGGCGCCGGTCAGGGCAGCGAGCTGGCTCCGCTCCAGCCCCACCGCCTGCACAGCCGTGCGGACCTGCTGCATCACGGCCTGGGCGGAGGACTGCGAAGCCATCACAACGTCGAGCTCCGCGGGCCGCCCGGCCTCGTAAGCGTCGGCGTCGGAGTCGTCAAGGAAGACTCCGACGTCGGTGCGGCCGCGGCTGAGGTCCGCCCGCGCCGCGTCCGCGTCGCTTGCCGTGACGTCGACGCCGGACGATTCAAGCTCCGCACCCAGGGCCTGGGCCAGCCCGCTGCTGGGTCCGGCGATGGTCACCCGGGGCTGGCCGCTGCCGGCACCGAACTGGGAACCGAGCAGCAGGATGAGCATGAGGGGAAAGATGAAAACGAAGAAAATGTTCGACTTGTCCCGCAGAAAACGCCGCAGTTCCACCGTGGCGATCGCGACCATGGCGTTCATACCTGCGCTCCCCGGTCCGGGAGGAGGCGCGAGAGGAGCAGCCCGGCCACGGCGAACGCCAGCATGACCGCGACCGGCCCCGTTACGTCCCCCAGGGTTCCGCCGCCGGCTGAGATGCCGAGGCCGCGGATGAACGCGCCGATCGGGTTGAGGTCCAGCAGAGTAGCGGCGAAGCCGGTGCCCTGGACCGGGAAGAAGGCGCCTCCCGCGATCCCCAGCACCATCGCCAGGATGGACTGCGCCACGTTGGCCTGCTCCGCCGTCCGGACCAGCCGCGCGACCACGAACGTCAGGCTGGTAGCCGCTGTCACGACGCTAAGAATCAGGGTGGCCACCACGGGCGGCGAGCCGAAGGAGACGCCGAACAGCTGGGAGCCGGCGGTGAGCAAAACGGTGGTGGCAGTGACGCCCAGGATGAAGCCGGTGCAGGCCTTGGCCGTTATCACGGCGCCGCCGGTGACCGGCATCGACCGCAGGCGGGCCAGGGTGCCCTGTTCCCGCTCCGCGAGCAGCCCCAGGACGCCGAATCCGACCGTGAACATCAGGAACAGCCCGGCCTGGCCGGCCACGAGCGTGCCGCGGAGCGAGAGTTGCTCGGCGGCCGCCTGCCCTTCGGTCAGGGTGAGCAGGCTTGGTCCGGCCGCTGACCGCTCGGCAAGCGCCGCGAGATCCTGGTGCGGCAGCCCGGAAAGGCCTCCGGCGGCGGCGGTCACGGTGCCGGCGGCGAGCTGGTCCACGACCCCCTGGACCACGGAGATCAGCACGCCGGTTTCCAGCGAGGCGCCGTCACCCTCGACCAGCTGGACCGACGCGGCCTGTCCGGACAGCACCGCGTTGCTGAAGCCCTCGGGAATGATGATGCCAAGGTCCGCGCCGCTGGCCTGGGTCTCGTTGCGGACATCCGCCGCCGGGACCCGTTTGACGGTAACGTCCATGATCTCGAGGGAATCAACGGCGCCGATCAGGGCGGCGCCCAGCTGGTCGGCGTCGTCCGCGCTGGCGACGACGGTGGCCGGCTGCAGGTCAACGGTGTCCTCGCCGAGTCCGCCGAACACCAGGCTCAAGACGCCCATGAGCGCGAGCGGGACGATGAGGGAGAAGATGAAGACGGACTTGTCCCGGATGCGCTGGCGCAGGTCGTTCGCGACCATGGTCCACAGACCGGGCATCTCAGTCCCTCAGCGCTTTGCCGGTCAGGTGCAGGAAAACTGACTCCAGGTCGGGCCGGACAATCTCCACGGACGTCACGGACATTCCGGCGTGCCCGGCGCCTGTCACGATCCCTGCGAGTGCGGTGGGTCCGTCGCTGACCGTAAGGATTAGCCCGGCGCCGTCGTTGTCGACGCGCTGCACGGCCGGCAGCCCGCGCAGGGCCTCCGCAGCCCGGGATGTGCTGCCGCCGCCGCGGAGGTTGATCCGGTCCACGCCGCCGGTGAGCGTGATCAGCTCGTCCCGGGTGCCCTCGGCCTGGATCCGGCCCTCGTCAATGATCGCAATCCGGTCGCATAGCCGTTCGGCTTCCTCCATGTAGTGGGTGGTGTAGAGCACGGCCATGCCTTCGACGGAGAGCCGTTCGACGGATTCGAGGATGGCGTTGCGGGACTGCGGATCCACCCCCACCGTCGGTTCGTCCAGGATCAGCAGGCTGGGCCGGTGCAGCAGGCCGATGCCGATGTTCAGCCGGCGCTTCATGCCGCCGGAGTACTTCTTGGTCAGGTCACCGGCACGGTCGCTCAGGCCGATCAGCTCCAGCACCTCGTTGGTGCGCTGGGTGAGCTCCCTGCCACTGAGTCCCTGCAACCGGCCGAAGAACTTCAGGTTCTCCCGTGCGGTCAGGTCCGGATAAATGGCCAGTTCCTGCGGGACCAGGCCGATAATCCGCTTGGCCTCGGTCTCGGACGGGGTCATGGCCCGGCCCGCCACGCGGACGGTTCCCCCGTCGGCGGGAATCAGCCCCGCGACCATGGAGATGATGGTGGTCTTGCCGGCGCCGTTGGGTCCCAGCAGCCCGTAGGTTTCCCCGGCGCGGATGTGGAAGGAAACGCCGTCGACGGCGGTCAGGTCCCCGTAGCGCCTGACGAGTCCACTGACGTCCAGCACGTCTTTGGTTTGCGTCTGTACTACCTCCACCAGCAATCCCCCATCGCTTTGTTTCGTCCAGACTAGCCTCGGGGTCCGGCCGGGCAATGGACAGGGGCCTTTGGCCCGGTGCCGTGTCCGCTCGTGCTATTGCGGGCCAGGCGGGCCCGGGCGGCGGGCGCGAAGGCGGCACCAGGCCGACGGGGCCAGCACGACGGCGATGCCGACGGCGGCTCCGATGACGGTGTCGAGGATCCGGTCCCGCAGCAGGATCCCCGCGAGCAGCACCAGCCCGAGGGCCGTGCCCACGATTCGTTGCAGCCCGCGGCTTACCCGGTGCCGGGTAGTGTGACCCACGAGCGGGACGACGGCGGCCACCATCGCCCAGTAGTTGTGGCCGAAACGCAGCCGTTCGCCAAGCAGCGTTGCCAGGGTTTCGGCCAGGCCGGCCGCCGGCTGTGGTCGGGAGACCAGGCCGCGGAAGTGATAGCGTCTAGCGGTTGATCCCCGCGACCGGGACACGGCACACAGAGTTACATCAAGGCACACCGGAGGACCCATGCTCAAAGGATTCAAGGACTTCATCCTGCGCGGCAACGTGATCGAACTGTCCATTGCAGTCGTGGTCGGCACCGCTTTCACCGCCCTGGTCAGCGCGTTCACCTCGAATATCGTGAACCCGATCATTGCGGCGGCCGGCGGGGTCGAGACCGACGGGCTGGGCTTCCACATCTGGCCGGGCAACGAGAAGACGTTCCTCAACTTCGGCGCGGTCATTACGGCGTTCGTCACGTTCATGATCACGGCCGCCGTCGTCTATTTCATCTTCGTGGCACCGATGAACCGGATCAACCATCTGGTCAAGAAACGCCTCGCCACTGCCGAGCCGGAAGAGAAGCCGATCCCGGCGGACACGGCGCTGCTGGCAGAAATCCGTGACCTGCTGGCCCAGCTCGCCGGTGCCGAAGACGGGCGGACGTCCGGCCTGACCCTGGCGCGGGACGGCGGGCCGGCCGGGGAGCGCATCGTCGAGGCGGCCGGCCGGCGCAGCCGCTAGTCTGAGCGGAATCGTCACCGGCTGGCAATAGGCCCGTAACAGCCGCCGGACATCATGGGACCCATGAAGCCCTCAGCCCGTGGCAGAAAACACGGCGGAACACAGGTCCCGGCCGCCTCCGAACTGAGCTGCGAAGTCTGCGGCCTGATGCCCGAACCGACCAAAACCCGGCTGACCCTGGCCAACGTCGCCGTGATGCTGCCGATCGAGCTGGTGGTCCATGCGGCGGTGGTGGGGACGCAACTGTCCTATCTGGCGAAGGTCCTGGTCCTCACGCTGACCGCCACCATCCTGGTCATCTGGGTGGCGGAACCGTCAGCGACGCGGATGCTGCGGCGCTGGCTGCACGCTCCTGCCCTGCGGCACCGCCGCCGGCTCGGCGCGGCACCGGCCCTGTGGCGCGCCCGCACGGTCGTGAAGGACCGGCCCGGTTCACTGCAGAAACTCACGCAGTCGCTGGCCAGGCTGGACACTAACATCCTGAGCATCCATGTCCATCCGGTCGACGGCGGTGTGCTCGATGAGTTTGTGCTGTCCGCGCCCGGCGAGCTGGCCGAAGCGGAGCTGCTGAAGGCCCTGCGCGACGGCGGCGGCCTTGACCCGCATGTCTGGCCCACCACGGCGCTGGCCATGGCCGACGGGCAGACCGGGGCGCTGAGCCTCGCGGCCAGGATCGCGGCCAACCCGGCGGAGCTGCCGCTGGCGGTGGCTGAACTGCTGCGCGCCCGGATCGAGGCCAGGCCGGACTCGGGCACCGTTATTCCGGCTGCCAAAGCGGGCACAGTCCCGGCCCCTGACGGAACCGTCCTGAGGATCCCGACCGCCTGGCACGGTCCCATCACCTTTGTCCGTCCCGGCGAGCCGTTCACCCCGGCGGAATCCGCCCGGGCGCACCGGCTGGCCGAGCTCGCCGAGATCCTCGCGCACAGCCCGGCCGCTGGCCCCCGGGCCTAGCTCCTGCGGGGTCGGCTGTCCCGATCAGGCACCGTCACCAGGGAAGTCTCCTGATCATCTTCGACGCCGGCCTGTTCCACGTTCTTTACGCTGCGGGCCTGTCGGACCGGACCCTGTCCCTGGCCGGCCCGGCTGGCGGCCGGCCCCGTGGTTCTGTCGGCCTCCCTGTCCACGTGTTTTGCCGGTTTTTCGACGACGGGCCGCCACGCCCTGGCCAACTCCACGGACCGCGCCACGGACACTGACACGAAGAGCAACAGAGCTCCGGCGACGGCCACGATGATGAGGGTGCGCAGCCGGCTGGAGAAAATCTCACTCGCTTGGCCGGGACCATCGATGGTCAGGGCGGAATAGAGATAGCTGTCGTCCGCACCGTTGATGGTCTGCACTTCGTGCAGGGTCGTATCCAGGCGCTTGCCGAGTGCCGTCGCGGTGTCCACCGCCTGGGCTGGCGAATTCCCCGAAGCCGAAATCTCCAGCAACATACCGGATCCAGAGCTCAGAGATTGCCCAACGGTGTACTCGGCCCCTAATCCCAGACTCCTCAACTGCTCCGCGGTCTCCTGAGCTCCGAGCTTGGTTATCAGCACCTGCGCCAACAGGGCGCGGTCGCCGCTGCGCAGGTACGGATTGTCGCCGTTAATCGCGGCCAGCTCCGGCTGAGCCCGCAATTCCGCCTCGGTGGGCGTCTTGGGGCTCAGCAGGGCATAGGTCATGGTTGCTTCGTAGCTGCGCTGGCCAATGAACATTACGTAGACACACGCAAAGATCGTCAGCAGGGCCACGGGCAGGGCCGCCCATTTGTGCCGCCACAGCGTTTTTAGTACCGAAATCGGATCCATAGTCTCTTCCTATCCCCCGGGTTGTCGGACTGGCGGCATCCTCAGGGGAGCCGCCAGGCCAAGTGCAGTTTGATTCTTGACCATCAGCCAGGACGCTCCTGACAGACCTATAAAAAACGGATACAGCAGGGCAAACACCGGGAACGACATCGAGTCGAAAGTGCCGGATGCCACGGTTGTGATGAGACCGGCAGCGGCGGCTGACGCTGCCAGCAGTTTCAGGTCTGCCCCCTCAGCAGTCCTGGCAGCCGCCAGTGCGGCGAGAGCGGGAACCACCAGATAGGCCATCAGCCCCACCAGCCCGACGACGCCCATGGTCACGGCCGTGAGCAGATACTCATTGTCGAAAATATCGAGCGCGTTCGTCGGGATCCACGTTCCCGGACCGGTGCCGAACCATGGCCGGTCGGCGACCAGCCGTAGCGCCAGAGGGTAGTCTTCCGTCCGGTACGTGATGGACGGATCCGAACTTCCGGCCGTGGCTGCGTTGAACAGGGTGGAAATCAGGCCCGGCACGGCGATGAAGAGCCCTGCGGCACCCAGCGGCACGATGACCGTGGCCCACTGCCTTGCGAGCCTGGGCAGGAAGGGAACGGTGACGGCCAGGGCGATGACCAAGGCAAGCAGAGCGGACCGCGAGACAGTCAGTGCGTTCGCGAGCACAAACAGCCCGACAAAGGCCCAGTGGACCAGCTTCCTGCCCTGTCTGTCATAGAGGGCGCGCCAGATGGCAATGGGCAGCAGCATCGCACTGACCACGCCAAGTTCGATGGGGTGCAGCGTTGTGCCCGCCACGCGCATAAGTGAACCGCGGGCCTGGAAGGCGTTGAAGTCTCCATTCTCCACGAATCCCACCATGAGGGCGCTGATCCATTCGACGGGATTCGTGTGGGTGGTGAACTGGAGGAGCGCCGCGATACTGCATACGACGCCGCCGGCGATAACCCACCTGACGACTGCCATGGCGTCTTTGACGGTCCGCACGCAATCGGTGGTGACAAAAGCTATTCCGGCCGCGGCAAACATCAGCAGCATCCAGCGGTCCGCGGCTGCCCGCCCGTCGATGGTGCTGGCCCCGCTCAGCCCGGCAAAGAGATTGCCGTAGCTGAGGCACGAAGCCAAGAGAAGGGCGAGGACGGCAGCCCGGCCCGGGTGCCGGAACGCAACCGGATCGTGCAGCCCCAACAATGAGGAGAGGGCCCAGAGGCCGAATAGGCCCAGGGCGAGCATTTGTGGCAGGCTGCTGCTGGCCCCGATCGGCTCCAGCACCATGTAGGGCGGAAATGCCAGGATTGAGAACAGTGTTGCCTTGAGCAGCCAAGGGGGACCTGCGGGCTTTCGAGGGGTGAGCAACACCCGTTCCGGTGACTTCTTCAGCACGGTTCGCCGCCGTCGATGGGCTGCCGGGTGCTGGCATCGCGCTCCCACGCGCCCGGCCGCGCGTTCCCACGGCGGCCGGCAAGGGCGAATCCCACGTAAACCAAGGCGTGGCCGGCGGACAACGGCCCGCGAACAGTTCGGACGACCTCGGACAGCGTGTGGCCGGCGCTGCCCTGCCCGCCGCGCTGTTCGGCGTTTCCGCGATAGACGCGATGCAGCACCGCCACTTGGTCCTTGGGCGTGCGCGGCGGGCAGACCACCGCCGGGGCTACGTCCAGGACGGCCTTTTCCCGCGGCTCGAAGAGACGGTCCACGAACAGATCATCGGCGATGAGATCGGGAAACTGCTGGAAACGCTGCCGCCCTTCTTGGGACAGGCCGTACACGCCACCGCCCCATAGGCCGCTGCTGGCCATTGGAAGCTGCAGACGGGTCCGGTAATACGAGTGGATCAGCGGGTGGGCGTCCTGAAGGTCAAAGCGCACCGCCGGACGGGCAGCCAATACTTGTCCGGAGACCAGTGCATTGAGGACGTCGGCCACCGTTCCTGGGCTGATCTGAACATCAGCGTCAAGGTACAACCGGGGCCAGGACGTGGCGACGGCGTCTCCCGCATTGAGAGCGGCAGTCTTGGACGGCTGCGGCATTTCCAGAACGGTCACGCCCTCGAACCGCCGCGCGATCGCGGCGGTGTCATCCGTACAGCCGTTGCAGGCCACAATGACCTCTAATTGCCCTGCCGCAGCCAGTGGGGCGAGCGGCGCCAGCGTCCGGGCAATCACGGAGGCCTCGTTGTGGGCCGGAATAATCACCGAGCCGTGGGGGATCCCGCCATCGTCCACGACGTTCGCCATCTCCGTACTCGGACCGGGCAGTGCAGCCCAGCGTCGCTCGTCGAGCACCGTCTGCAGCACACCTCTGCGGCCCGGTTTCCAGCACCGCAACACCTCAGAGAACGCCACGACCCCGTGGAACACTGCCGAGTAGGCCGCGGAATGGTACTTGCGAATGTAGCGGACCCGATTGACCGCCAAAAGGGCATTCAACTGGGGTGAACTGCCGGAGGCACCGCCGGCATGACTCATCACCGCCCCGGGTTCGTACCAGACGGTTTCCCCCATGGTGCGCAGGCTTCGGAAGAAGTCGGTCTCTTCGCCATAGAGGAAATAGGACTCGTCCCAGGTCAGTGAGTCGGCCACGGGACGCCGGACCATGAGCGCGGCACCCGTTGCCCAATCCACAGTGTGGGGATGGGCGTAGCTCTCGGGGCTGAGGTCGGTGCCGGAAAGCCAGTCGGGCCGGTTGGGCGCCCGCCGGCCCAGAAGCGCATCACCTACAGCGGTGGAGATCGTGGGTTCCCGATACAGTGACCGGCTTGTGTGACCGCTGGCATTGAGCAGGCGCGGAACCACCGCCCCCGCCTGTGATGCGAGCAGCCGTTGCATCATCGTCGTCAAAGAACCGGGTTCCACGGTGAGGTCGGGGTTCAGCACCACAACCGCCGCAGCATCGCCGGCCCTTCGCATGGCCGCATTGATGCCACCGGAGTAACCCAGGTTTCCCCCGGTGGCGAACGCGAGCACGTCGGGGTGCTCGCCGCGAATGAACTCCAGCGTCCCGTCGCTTGAGGAGTTGTCCGCCACCACCACCCGCAAAGTCAGGTCGATGGTTTCGGCCCTCAGGCTCTCGATCAAAGCCCCCACGCAGTCTGCGCTGTTGTACGTCACCACAATCGCAACGGCGTCCGCGGCGCCGTCGGGCCCTGTGAAGTGGCCGGGCGTCCGGGGGGCCGGGTCTGACTTCGTCAAGCTGTCCGGCCGGGCCGGCGGTACACAGCAGGACGTCGTTCGGAGTTTCAGGTAGGCCGGCGGCCCATCAACGAGATAGCGTCCAGCCAGCCGCCGGGGCTCCAACGCCAGCCTGTACCCCCACTCCAGGCCGTGCTCGCAAAACCACTGCGGTGCCCGCTGGACCCGGCCGGCCAGGAAGTCCACCGCCGCACCGAAGGCCAGCAGCACTGCCGCCCCCGTGAGCCCCGCGTACCGGTCAATCCAGAGTTCCTGGCGTGGTTTGCCGAGGCCCACGTAGAGGATCTGCACGCCCGCCTGCGAAATCTCCGCGGCTATCCGTTCGGATTCCGTGGTGGAGGCCAGCTCCTCGCGACCCGGAGACCACATTCCCACGAGCTGAAGACCGGGGTGCTCAGTCGCGATCTTCTGAGCGAGGAGCTGCTGGTTGGCAACAGATCCGCCCAGGAATCCCACCCGCAGCCCGAGTTTCTCGGCCTGCGCCAGGAGGGGCGAGGCAAGATCGCTGCCGGCCAGCCGCGGCCACCGGTGACCGGTGAGGCGCTGTGACTGGGCAACCAAGGGTGCGCCATCCAGCAGGTAGAGCCACTCCACGGTGCTGGCGGGGTCCGCGTGCAGTGTGCCTGCCCAGCGGCCGCCGGTGCCAAAATGGTGCAGGTGGTCGAGGTTGACGGAGGCCACTCCGAGCGGCCGCAGTCCCGGACCGCCGGCTGCCCTTGCGAGGATCCGCTCCAGCGCCGGCTCGGGATCCATCAGGTCTACGGGTGTGCCGCCCAGGATAACCTTGTTGCTGTCCAGCATGTCCATGCCGCCCCTCAGCCCATTTCCGCAGGCAGCAGTTGCCCGTCGATTTCCACGTAGCGCGAGCCCGTCTCCGGGCACAGCCAACTGCCGCCGGCGTCCTGCTTGAGCCGGTGCCCGGCCTTGCCAATCCAGCCCGTCTGCCTGGCCGGGACCCCGGCCACGACAGCGTAGGCGGTGACGTCGCGGGTGACGACGGCGCCGGCGGCAACCGTGGCCCATTCGCCAATCCGGACCGGGGCGACACAGACGGCGCCGGCCCCGATCGAGGCACCCGCTCCGACGGTGACGCCGACAGCTACCCAATCACTGGCGCTTTTGAGTGTCCCCTCCGGGGTGACGGCCCTCGGGTGAAGGTCATTGGTCAGCACGGCCGCCGGGCCGATGAAGACCCCGTCGCCCAGGCGGGCCGGTTCATAGACCAGGGCGTAGTTTTGCAGCTTGCAGTTATCGCCGAGCACGACTTCCGGGCCGATATAGGCGCCGCGGCCAATGGTGCAGTTGCTGCCCACCGTGGCTCCCTCCCTGATCTGCGCCAGGTGCCAAACCCGGGTCCCGTCGCCGATTCGTGCGGTGTCTGCCACGTCTGATGTTTCGGAGATGGTTATCATGACGATCCTCCCGGAAGCGGTCCTCGTGCCGGGGCCACCGGCGTTGTCATTCGTGGGCGGCCTGCCGCGGCAATGAGGTGCTGAAACTCCAAGCCACGTGCGTCCCAGGTGTGGCCCGCCGCAAACTCTTTCCTGAGGCGTTCCTGATCCCCGTCATTGCGCCCGGCCAGGGCTGCCTTCACCGCCAGCGCGAATTCGTGCGGCTCCGACCGAAGCGAGATCAGGCTGGTGTTCAGCCACCGCGCCGAAGGCATGTCCGTGGAGACCACCCCCAGCCCTGCCGCCAGGTACTCGAGGGTTTTCAGCGGAAAGCTTGCCCTGTTGAAGGCGGACTCCGCGTAAGGTGTTATTCCGACCCCGTGAACCCTGAGTTGCTGCTGCAGCTCGTCGGCGCCGAGCCGTCCGATCCAGCGGACGTTGTCTTTTTCAAGGAGCGCGTCCAGCCGGCGGCGGAATGCCGGGGTTCGATCGGTCCGCGGCCCGATGATGACCATTTCCACGCCGGATGCCTGCACGGCTTCCAGCAGATCGAGGTCCAGCCGCTCGTTGAGCTGCCCGACGAGGCACGCGGTGGACTCGCGGCCCATGGACGGCGCTGCCGGCGCGGGCTCGGGGCAGCCGTTCGGGACCACGGCGAAGACCTTTCCTGACACGGACCTGCTGAGGGGCCCGACCTGATTCAGCACGGCCTCCGATACCGCCGCCACGCAGTCGGCCTGGGCCACGTTGGAGTCCAGCACCCGCCGGATGACCGGGCGCGACAAGCCCATGAGGCGCGATCCTTCGAGCCAGTCGTCAGTCAGGTACAGGATTTTGCTTCCCGGCGTCCTTTTCGGGAAGCGGGCCAGCGGCATGGCGACGACGACCGCCTCGGGCTCCCAGCCGGTCCGGGAAAGGGCGGACGTGATTGCCCGGTCCAGCAACAGTGCCGTCAGCCTTCGAACCCCGGGCCGCGTCACTCCCGGCAGCACTGTCACTCGGAGGCGCAGAATCGAATCGGATACCCGTTCCAACCCCGCGCGATTGTCCGTGCTCCGGGGACCCGGGCGGGCCCACAGCTGTCCCGCCGTTTTCAGCGTTGCGCGCGCGGGCGGGTCGACCCACAGCACGGCGCGGACCCTGGCCAGCGATTCGACAATGCGCTTGTCGGTTCCAGCGACGCCGTCCCAGTTCGTGCCGGCAATCCAGACTATTGGGCCATGGTTGCTCATGCCTCGCCCCCCGCCCGAAGCGGATGAGGGGACGACGTGCCCGCGCCCAAGGCTGCCTGCAACTGGTCCGCCACATACTGCTGCTGCGCCTCGCTGATGTGCGGGAAGAGCGGCAGCGACAGCATCCCCTGGGCAGCCCGCTCCGTGACCGGGAAGGATCCGGGACCGAGGCCCAGGTCCCGGTAGGCGCGGCTGAGGTGCACCGGAACCGGGTAGTGGATGCCGGCGCCGATACCCGCATCGCTCAAGGCGGCAAGCACGCGGTCCCGTTCCGGCACCCGAATGACGTACAGATGCCAGACGTCGTGGTTGCCCGGGGCCGTGCGGGGAAGCTCGACTCCGGGCAGGTCCGCCAGCAGTTCCTGGTAGCGTGCCGCGGCCTGCCGCCGTCTTTCGTTCCACACCGCCAACCTGCGCAGCTTGGCGTTGAGCACCACTGCCTGGATGGTGTCGAGGCGCGAGTTCATGCCGACCGCTTCGTGCTGGTACTTCCGTTCGCTGCCGTGGGCGCCAAGCATGCGGACCCGGGCTGCGACGTCGTCGTCGTCCGTCACCACAGCTCCGGCATCCCCGGCGGCACCGAGGTTCTTGCCTGGGTAAAAGCTCGTGCCCGCGGCCAGTCCCAGCGTGCCGGCGAAGCGGCCATAGCGGGAAGCGCCCTGGGATTGCGCGGCGTCTTCGACAATCACCGCGCCGCAGGCGGCCGCAACCGGGGTCAGGCGCTCCACGAAGGCCGTTTGCCCGAACAAATGGACGGGCATTATGGCCCGGGTCCGGGGTGTCACGGCGTCCGCAACCCGCTCCGGATCGATCAGCAGGTAGTCGGGGTCGACGTCGACGAGCACCGGCACGGCACCGATCCGGCTTACCGCCTCGGCGGTCGCGATGAAGGTGTTCGCGGGGAGGATGACCTCCGCTCCGGCCATGACCCCGGAAGCGCGGAGTGCCAGTTCCAGGGCGTCCGTGCCGTTGGCCACCCCGACGCAATTCCGGGTACCGAGGAACCGGGCGTAGGCCTGCTCAAATTCGGCCACGGCCGGGCCTCCGATGAAGGAGGTCCGTTTGAATACGTCCTTCAGCCCGAGCTCGACTTCAGCGGCTATCTCGTCCTGCTGGGCGCCCAAGTCGACGAAGGGGACGGACATGCTGACGGTCCTGGCCCGGGTCATCGCGCACCACCCGCTGCCGCCGCTGAGGGTTCGAGCACCCGCGCCGGGACCCCGGCCCAGGTTTCTCCGTCGGGAACGTCGCCCAGCACGGCGGCACCCATGCCGACCCGGGTTCCTGCCCCCACCCTGGTGCGTTCCCGCACACAGGAGTTCATGCCCAGGTAGGCCGCGCGACCGATCCTGACACCGCCGCCCAGTGACACGCCGGCAGCCAGGGTGGCGAAGTCCTCCACAACATCGTCGTGGGTCAGCGTCACCCCGGGCATCATCACGACGTGGCTCCCGACCGTGATGCCGGCGGTCAGCGTGACGTTGCCCATCAGGATGCTCCCGGGACCGATCTCGCAGCAGTACGGAATCCGCACTGATGGGTCGACCACCGTCGCGAAGCGGTGGCTCGGGAAGCCCAGCCCGGCGAGTCTGGCGACAATCCGCTCGCGAGCCTTCCCTGCACCGATGCAGACGACCACCCGCGCCTCCGGGTAGCGGAGGGCGTGGCTGGCGGGTCCCATGACGGGTGCACCGTCCACGGCTGACCCGACCTTGGATTCGTCATCGTCGAGGATTCCGACCACGTCGAACTGGCCGTTCTCGCGGACGCAGGCCAGCACCTCGCGGGCAAGGCCGCTGGCGCCAATCAGCAGTAACTCAGTCATCAGAATTCCCCGCAGCCTTCAGGATCGAGTCGATGACCCGGGACTGCTCGTCCGGGGTCAGCTGGTGGTAGACGGGCAGAATCACGGTGTGGTCCGTGAGCCGTTCCGTCACGGACAGGTCCGCCCTCCCGGTGTTCAGACCGGCGTAGGCGGGCTGACGGTGCGCGGCCATGATGCCCCGCCGGGCGGATATGCCGTCGTTGGCCAGCCGCTCGAGCAGGTCCTCGCGCCCGAGGGCGAAATCCGGCAGGAGTTCGAACCAGAAGGACTGGAAATTGCTGGTGCCGTACGGGGGGTCCTGGCTGAATCGAAGCCCCGCTACCCCGGAGAGTGCCTCCCGGTAGGTGGCGACGATGGCCCGGCGCCGTGCCACCGCCTCGTCCAGCCGGCCCAACTGAACGAGCCCGACGGCGGCCTGCATGTCCGTCATCCGGTAGTTGAACCCGATTTCGCCGTACTCCTCCGCCGGCGCCAGGACCGCGGAGTGCCGGTCGTTCGCGGAGACGCTCATGGCGTGTTCGCGGAGCTTCCGGGCGCGGTCCGCCCAGGCCGCGTTCTGGGTGGTCAGCATCCCGCCTTCCCCGGTGGTGAGGATTTTGCGCGGGTGGAAAGACCAGGCGGCGAGCTCGGCACCTGCTCCCACCGGCCGGCCCCGGTAGGTGGAGCCCGCCGCGCAGGCCGCGTCCTCGACGACGGTGATGCCCAGGCCGTCGCAGAGGGCCCGGATCGGAAGCAGATCGACCGGCATGCCGCCCTGGTCGACCACGATCACCGCGCGGGTGGCCGGGGTCAGGGCCGCGGCGAGGGTCCGCGCTGACACGTTCCCGGTGTCCGGCTCGACGTCGGCAAAGACCGGCCTGGCGCCCACGTACGTGACCGCGTTGGCCGTGGCGATGAAGGACAGGGAAGGCACCACAACGTCGTCGCGCGGTCCGATGCCGGCCACTTTCAGGGCCAGGTGCAGGGCGGTGGTGCAGTTGGAGACGGCGACGGCGTAGCTGGCCTGCTGCGTGCCGGCGAACGCTTCCTCGAAGCGCGCCACGCGGGGCCCCTGTGCCACCCAGCCGGAGGCGATCACCTCGGCCACGGCGTCGGCTTCCTCGGTCCCGAGCCAGGGCTTCATCACGTTGATCCGGCTCAGGGCCCGGTCCTGGCTGACCGTCACCGCGCACCTCCGACCCTGGCGTCCGCAATCTCAACGCGGAGCGGCCGCCACCAGTCCACCAGTTCCCGCAGCCCGTCCTCGAGTCCGGTTTCGGCACTGAACCCAAGGTCGCGCCTAGCCGCCGCGGTGTCCGCCTGGCGCCGGACGACGCCGTTGACGGCCCGCTCGGGGCCGTGCTCCACGTGCAGTTCCGAATCCATGGCCCGCAACAGCGCCTCGGCAAGTTCCAGCAGGCTGGTCTCGGCACCGCTGGCGACGTTGTAGACCCCCTCATCCACCCCGCTGCCCGCGGCGAGGATGTTGGCCCGGGCCACGTCCCGGGTGTGCACGAAATCCATGGTCTGCTGTCCGTCGCCGAAGATCAGCGGCGGCAGCCCGTCCTCGATGCGCTCCATCCAGCGGACCAGCACCTCGGTGTAGAGGCCATGGACGTCCATCCGGGGCCCGTACACGTTGAAGTAGCGCAACAGCACGTAGTCCAGGCCGGACATCGCACGGAAGCTGCGGGCCATGGACTCGTTGAAGGACTTTGCTGCGCCGTAGAACGTGTCGTTGTTGTGGTGGTGATGGCGTTCCGATGTCGGGAAGGTTTCCGCCATGCCGTAGACCGAGGCGCTGGAGGCCGCTACGAGCTTGCCGACCCGCTGTGCGGATGCGGCTTCGAGCACGTTGAAGGTCCCGTCGACCAGCACCTCGAGGGCCAGCCGGGGTTCGTCCGCGCACTGGGTGATCCGGATGGCGGCCTGGTGGAAGACAATATCCTTGCCCCGGCTCAGGTCGTGGACCAGGTCGCGGTCGCGGAGGTCCCCCTCGATGAGGCGGACCCGGCCGCTGGCGGTCGCCGGATCGAGGTTGGCCCGGCGGCCACGGACCAGGTTGTCCAGCACGTCGATCCTGCCGGCCCCGGCGTCGAGCAAATGGTCCACCACGGTGGAACCGATGGTCCCCGCTCCGCCGGTGACCAGGACCTGGGCACCCTGCAGCGTGCTCATTTGCTGATCTCCAGCTTCGCTTCATTGCCGACGACGATGCTGGCTTTCCCGTCCGCGCTGAGGCTGTCGCTGACAGCCTCCAGTACGGACAGCACCCGCAGGCCGGAAGCACCGCTGGTCCGGGCCGGGCGCTGTTGCCGGATGCTGTTGGCGAATTCGGCCACCATCTGGCCCAGCGCCTCGTGTTCGGGCAGTGCCGGTGACCAGGTGTCACCCAGCCGGTAGGAGATGGCCGAGGCCTTCCGGTCGGCCGCGGACCGTGTCTGGCGGTCCAGGCTGACTCCGCGGTCGTAAACGCTGAGCCGCTGCTGGGGATTCAAGTCATCCCAGACGAGGGTGCGCCGGGAACCGCCGACCACCAGCTGGCGGATCTTGGTCGGGCTCAGCCAGTTGACATGAACGTGGGCCATGGCGTCGTTGGGCAACGCGAACGTCAGATGCCCGATGCAGGCATGGCCGGTACCCAGGGGATCCGCGCCGTGCGCCGCGACCTCCACCGGCCGCAGCCCCTCAGGCAGGATGAAGTCGAGGATGGACAGATCGTGCGGGGCCAGGTCCCAGAAAACGTCGACGTCCGGCTGCACCAGTCCCAGGTTGATCCGGACCGAATCTATGAACAGGATGTCGCCGAGCGACCCGTCAGCGATCAGTTCCCGGATTTTCAAGACGGCCGGGGTGTAGCAGTAGGTGTGGTCCGCCATCAGGACCAGCCCCCGTTCCTCCGCTTCCTCGACCATCTCCAGCCCCTTCATCCGGCTGTCGGCGAGGGGCTTCTCGACGAGCACATGCTTGCCCGCCTTCAGCGCTGTCAGGGCGATGCCGTGGTGGGTGTGGGCCGGCGTCGCAATCGCAACGGCGTCGACGTCGGCGGTGTCAAGCAACTCGTCAATGGACCGGAAGACGGGAACCCCGCCCTGGGCCGCGGCGAGCTTGGCGGCCCGGGCCTGGTCCAGGTCGACGATTCCGGCCAGCTCCCAGTCGGGACTGGCGCTGAAGTTCCGCGCCAGATTGGGCCCCCAATAGCCCGCACCGATGACCGCTGCCCGCATCAGGCCGCGGGAGTACCCCGAACGTGTTTCATCCATTGTGTTTCCTCACTCAGTCAGTACGCGCCAGCAGGCGCGCACATAGCCCTGAAGGTGCGCCATATGATGATGACGTCGCCCATGATCGACCAGTTTTCGACGTAGTAGAGATCCAGCCTCACGGCCTCATCCCACGGCAGGTCCGAACGGCCGTTGACCTGCCAAAGCCCGGTAATCCCCGGCTTGATCAGCAGCCGGCGGTGCGTGTGCCGCTCGTAGCCGCCCACCTCACGCTGCAAGGGCGGGCGGGGCCCGACCAGGCTCATTTCGCCGCGGAGGACGTTCCAGAACTGCGGCAGTTCGTCCAGCGAGTAACGGCGCATCCAGCGTCCGCAGCGGGTGACCCGGGGATCATGGCGCATTTTAAAGAGAACGCCGGCGCCGTCGTTCTGCGCCCCGAGACCAGCCAGCGCGGCTTCCGCGTCTGTGATCATGGACCGGAACTTGAGCATCCGGAAAGGTTGTCCGGCCTTGCCCACCCGCTCTTGCCGGAACAGGACCGGTCCCGGGCTGTCGCGCTTGACGATGATCGCCAGGACGAGGAAGACGGGCGACAGCAGGACCAGGGCGGCGGCGGCCACCGCAATGTCCAGCAGCCGCTTGAAAGCATGCTTGGCGCCGCTGTACCGGGGCACATCCACGTGCATCAACGGCAGCCCTTCCACCGGACGCCAGTGGATCCGGGGCCCGGCTACGTTGGTCAGGGACGAGGCCAGCACAAGTTCCGCCTGGTGTTCTTCCAAACCCCAGCCCAGTTCGCGGATGTACTGGTTGCCGCCGGGTACCGGGCCGGCCACGATGACCGCTTCCGCCCCGCAGAGGCCAACCGTCCGGACCACATCATCAGTGGAGGAGAGGACCGAAACCCGCCGGCCGTCGGCGTCGAACGAGGTCCCCCGCCGCCCGCCGGGCAACGATACGCCGAGGATCTCGTAGACGGCGCCGGACTTCCGGGCGATCCGCTTGAGTACATAGCGCACGTCCTCGGCCTGGCCGATGACAATCGCCCGGACAAGGTACTGTCCCTGGGACTGCCGCGAGTTGTACCAGCGCCGGGCCGCCCAGCGGCTGACCGGCAGGAGGGTGAGTCCCAGCGGGAGGGAGACCAGGTAGAACGCCGACGCCGGCTGGATGCGGAACGCCACCAGACCGACGGCAAGCAGCCCGAAGACCGCGCCGCTCGCGGCAGCGACTCGTTTGTACTCACTGGTTCCGGCTCCCAGAATCTTCGTGTCCCTGGTGCGGTAGAGTCCCAGGGCCGCAACCCACATCACGCCGAGGACCCCTCCGATGAGGGCCGCATTCAGGTCAGCGAGGCTTCCCGTAAAGGGCTGGCCGCCCTCGAACGGGACGAGGAATCCAGCGGCGACGCAAACGATGACCAGCACGGCGTCTGTGCCGCGCAGCAGCCGCCGCAGGAACCGCGCCCACTGCCGGCCGGAGAGCTTTGCCGGGGTCGTCGTGGGGGCGGTCGCACCGGCGTGTGGCCCCGCCGCGTACACGGCGGGGGGAACGGAGGGCCGGAGTGGTACGAAGCTTGCGGGAGCACCGAGGCTGCCATGGGACGTGTGCAGGGCGTGGGGCGCGTACGCGAGGTCGGCCACCGTCCCCCCGGGGCGATCAGCGGTGTATCCGGGAAGGTTGAGGGCCAGGCCGTGCGGCATGCCCTCGGACCGCGGTGTCACCGGCACCCGCCCCGGCCGGTGGTCGGCGGGCCGGGGGACGCCTCGTCCGCACAAATTAAGGATGTCCGGTCATTCGGCCGAACATCCTGGGCGACAACGAACCAGCGTGCCATTGCGGCTCCCTCCAAAGGCAATTGGCTGCATCGTTTGATGCCTGAGCCAATCAAAGTTGGTGGGAATACCCCGGTCACGAGTGGTTGCTACCTGCCTTTGCGAACCACGACGCGGCGGCCATGTCCGGGTAGTACTCACTACCCGGACATGACCGCCCGCGCTGGCACCGGAATCCGAGAGGCAAGTAGCGCCAAACGCCGGCGGAAGGTGTTTTAGGCGGTCATCAGGATCTTCAGGGCATCACGCTCAACGGCCACGGCGAGATGCGTTCCGGTGCCGAGGTGGTCACCGTCCAGCTGGAATTCCTGCTCGTGCTCCAGGGTGATCTCTGCGGATTTACCCTGGAAGTACTCCACGGATTCGGTCTCGCTCTTGTTCTTGCCAAAGATCCCGGCAACAACCCCCAGCCAGCCAAGCCGGCCCCGCGGGGCCAGGACCAGCAGGTCCAGCACGCCGTCGTCGACCTTGGCGTCCGGAAAGATCTCGACTCCGCCCATGATCCGGCCGCAGTTGCCGATCATGACGCTGCGGATCCTGCGCCGGACGGGTTCCCCGCCGTCGACGCTGATCCGCGCCTTGACCGGTTTGCCGGGGAGTTTGCGGATGCCGGCCTCCACGTACGCAAGCCAACCCATGCGGTCCTTCAGCACGTCGACGGTGTCGGCCATGATGGCGGCGTCGTAGCCGAGTCCGGCCATCACCAGGAACACCTGCTCCTCGTCCGAGTGGTTCAGCCGGGCCTTGACGACATCGATGGCCTGTTCGCTGCCGGTGAGCACGTCGTAGCAGGCGGAGACCGGGTCGGTGATGTCCACGCCGAGGTTGCGGGCCAGGAGGTTTCCGGTTCCCAGCGGCACCAGCCCCATGGGCGTTCCGGTGCCGGCGAGCACCTCGGCGACGCAGCGCACGGTGCCGTCGCCGCCGGCGGCGATGACGACGTCGACCCCGGCCTCCAGGGCCTCGCGCGCCTGGCCGGCGCCCGGGTCCTCGACCGTGGTTTCGAGCCAGAGCGGCTCGGCCCAGCCCTGTGTTTCGCACAGCCGGAGGATGGCGCCCCGGAGCGCCGGACCAACTGATTTTGCGGGGTTGATGACCACGGCGGCGCGCCTGGTGGGTGGTGTGCTGTCGAGCGCAGGATTCTCTGTCATGGCGTCCTTCGAGGGCAAGGGGAACGTGGAGTGTTCCGGATTGAAATCCTAACGGGATTCCGCGCGTAACCTCCGCAGCCGCGGCGCTAACCGTGGACGTCCGCGCGCCGGAGTCACTAGACTGGCCATGCTCAAGTACTGGAGCCTGCCGTCCCGAGCCTGGTTCGGGCCGGCTGCCTGTCCGGATCAGCCTGGCAGGCCGCACTCCAAGGGCGGGAAGCGGGAGCATATGTCCGAACCACAGGAGAACTACTCGGCTGAGGCCGAAGCATCCAGCACGGATCCCCACGACTGGGGCCGCGCCATGTCGCGGGCGGTCACACGGCTGGCGGAGCAGCTGGCCCCAGCGGACAGCGAGGACATCCACGCCTCGCTTGTGGGCAAGGACCTGCACCTCAAGATCCGTGACGACGCGGCAGGGGTCACCATCACGGTCTCCACCGCACCGGCAGAGGATTCTTCCAGCTGAGTTCCCCCTAGCGCCCGGAGGACAGGTCCGCGGAGATGACTTCGGCGGTGGCCACTGTTGCCGCCCGCACCGAGTCCAGGTAGGCCGCCGGGTCCGGCTGGCTCGCGACCGACTGGGCCTGCAATGACACGTTGATCGCGGCAACCACCTTGGGGCCGTCGTGGACCGGGGCGGCGATGGACATCAGGCCGAGTTCGAGTTCCTGGTTCAGCAGGCACCAGCCCTGTTTTCTGACGATGGCCAGTTCGGCGAGCAGTCCCTCGCGCGTCCCGATGGACAGCGGGGTCAGGGGCCGGATTTCTGTGTTGGCCAGGTACTCCTGCAGCTGGGCGGGCGGCAGCGCCGCCAGCAACACCCGGCCCATCGAAGTGGCATACGCCGGAAAGCGGGTGCCGACGGTGATGCCGACGGTCATGATCCGGCGCGTCGCCACCCGGGCGATGTAGGCGATGTCCGTGCCTTCCAGCACGGCGGCCGACGTCGACTCCCCCAGCTGGAGGGACAGCTCCTCGAGGTGGGGCTGGGCGAGCTGCGGCAGCGAGAGTCCGGACAGGTAGGCGTACCCGAGCTGGAGCACCTTGGCGGTCAGGGCGAAGATCTTGCCGTCGGTGCGGACATAGCCCAACTCCACGAGCGTGTAGAGGAACCGCCGCGCCGTGGCCCGGGTGAGGTCCGTCCGTGCCGCCACCTCGGTCAGCGTCATCTTCGGATGGTCCGTGTCGAAGGCACGGATCACCGCCAGCCCGCGCGCCAGCGACTGCACGTACTGGTCACTGGCCGGCGGCGCGCCGGCGGCCTTGGCGCCCTTTGCTGCGTCAATCATTTCCATGCCTCTCGGTCCCGCACCACTTTATCCGTGCGAGCGGATGCTCAGCCTCCGACGGCGGCGGCGGCCTTGAGCGGCACCGGAACCATGTCCTGCAGTTCCTCAAGGGTGCAGCCGAACGTTTCCCGGACCTCGACACCGTCGGGGCCGGTCAGGAAGACGGCCTTGTCCGTGTACACGCGGGTTACACAGCCGATGCCGGTGAGCGGGTAGCTGCAGGTCTCGACGAGTTTGGAGATCCCTTCGCGGGTCAGGAGGGTCATCATCACGAACACATCCTTGGCGCCGGTGGCGAGGTCCATGGCTCCGCCGACGGCCGGGATCGCGTCCGGCGCGCCGGTGTGCCAGTTGGCGAGGTCGCCGGTCGCGGAGACCTGGAAGGCCCCGAGCACGCAGATGTCCAGATGCCCGCCGCGCATGATCGCGAAGGAGTCGGCATGGTGGAAGTAGGACGCCCCGGGGAGTTCGGTCACCGGGATCTTGCCGGCGTTGATGAGGTCGCCGTCGATCTGGTCCCCGGTGGCTTCGGGGCCCATGCCCAGCATGCCGTTTTCGGTGTGGAGCGTGATGTTCTGCTCCGGTTCGAGGTAGTTGGAGACCAGGGTGGGCTGGCCGATGCCCAGGTTCACGAAGGAGCCGGGCTTGATGTCGCGCGCCACCAGGCGGGCCAGGTCATCGCGGCCGAGCGGCTTCTCGGAGGTCTGTATGCCTGCCTGGCTGTTGGTCTGGCTACTCATCTCAGGCCACCTTCACAATGCTGTTGACGTAGATTCCGGGGGTCACGACGATCTCCGGGTCGAGGCCGCCCGTGGGGACGATTTCGGAGACCTGGACCACGGTGTGTTTGGCCGCGGCGGCCATGATCGGGCCGAAGTTCCGGGCCGTCTTGCGGTAGACGAGGTTGCCCTTGCCGTCGGCCTTGAGGGCCTTGATTAGCGCGACGTCGGCGTGGATGGGGGTCTCGAAGACCTGGCCGCGGCCGTCGAGGATGCGGGTTTCCTTGCCTTCGGCCAGCATGGTGCCGTAGCCGGTGGGGGTGAAGAAGCCGCCGATCCCGGCGCCGGCGGCGCGGATCCGCTCGGCGAGGTTGCCCTGGGGCACAAGTTCCAGTTCGATCTCGCCGGCGCGGAACTTCGCGTCGAAGTGCCAGGAGTCGGACTGCCTCGGGAAGGAGCAGATCATTTTCTTCACCCGGCCTTCTTTGATCAGCAGCGCGAGGCCCTGGTCGCCCTGGCCGGCGTTGTTGTTGACGACGGTGAGGCCGGTGGCGCCGCAGTCCATCAGCGCGTCGATGAGTTCGAACGGCTGGCCGGCGTTGCCGAAGCCGCCGATCATGACGGTGGAGCCGTCCTTGATGCCGGCGACAGCCTCGCCGACGCTGTCTACAAAGTTCAACATTCGCTTACGCCTTTCCGGCAGTGACGTTTTCGAGGACGATGGCGAGGCCCTGGCCGACGCCGATGCAGATCGCGGCGACGCCCCAGCGTTCACCGGAGGCCTGCAGGGACCGGGCCAGGGTGCCCAGGATGCGGCCGCCGGACGCGCCCAGGGGGTGGCCCATGGCGATCGCGCCGCCGTGCCGGTTCACGATCGAGGCATCGATGCCCCAGGCGTTGATGCAGGCCAGGGACTGCGCGGCGAAGGCCTCGTTGAGTTCGACGGCGCCGACTTGGTCCCAGCCGATCCCGGCCTTGGTGAGGGCCTTGTTCGCGGCCTCGACCGGGGCGTAGCCGAAGTACTGCGGGTCGTTGGCGTGCGCGCCGCGGCCCGCGATCCGGGCCAGGGGTTCCAGGCCCAGGATGCCGGCGGCGTTCTCGGAGCCGAGCCAGGCCGCGGACGCGCCGTCCGAGAGCGGGGAGGCGTTCCCGGCGGTGACGGTGCCGTCCCCGGTCCGGAACACGGTCTTGAGCCCGGCGAGTTTCTCCGCCGAGGACCCGGCGCGGATGCTTTCGTCCCGGGTGAGGTCCGTGCCCGGGACCACGGTGACGAGCCGGTCGTAGAAGCCCTCGTCCCAGGCCGCGGCGGCGAGGTTGTGGGAGTTGGCGGAGAATTCGTCCTGCGCGGCCCGGGTGATCCCGTACTTCTCCCGGAGCCGCTCGGTGGCCTCGCCCAGGGACACGGTCCAGTCCGGGCGCATGGCCTGGTTCACCAGCCGCCAGCCCAGCGTGGTGGAGACCAGGGTCATGTCCCCGGCCGGGTAGGGCTTCTCCGTTTTGGGCAGCACCCACGGGGCGCGGGACATCGATTCGGCGCCGCCGACCAGCATCAGCTCCGCGTCGCCGGTGTTGATCTGGCGCGAGGCGATGATCGCCGCGTCCAGCGAGGAACCGCAAAGCCGGTTCACCGTGGTCCCGGGGATCGAGACCGGCAGTCCCGCCAGCAGGGTACCCATCCGGGCGATGTTGCGGTTTTCCTCGCCCGCGCCGTTGGCGTTGCCGAACACCACCTCATCGATCCGCTCGACGTCGAGCTTCGGCGCACGCTTCACCGCCTCAGCGATCACATGGGCCGCGAGATCATCCGGGCGGACACCGGCGAGCCCGCCACCAAACTTCCCGAACGGGGTCCGCACGGCGTCGTAGAGGTAGGCCTGGTTCATGAGGTTTTGTCCATTCCAGTGTTGTCCATTCCGGCGTTATCCATGGAATGGAATACTTGCTGCGCTGTCTTGAAGGCGGTGTTGGCGGAGGGAACCCCGCAGTAGATGGCGGTCTGCAGCAGGATTTCCTTGATCTCGTCCCGGCTCAGGCCGTTGGTGACGGCGGCGCGGAGGTGCATGGCCAGTTCTTCCCAATGGCCGTGGGCCACCATCGCGGTGATGGTCACCGCGGAGCGCATCTGCCGGGTCAGGCCTGGCCGGGTCCAGATACCGCCCCAGGCGATCCGGGTGATCATGTCCTGGAAGTCCTCGGTGAAGGAATCCTTGCCGGCGTTGGCGCGGTCCACATGCGCGGCACCGAGCACCTCGCGCCGGACCACCATTCCGCCGTCGTAGATTTCCTGGCTGGTGGCGTCCGGCTGGACGACGCCGTTGCGCGCTGCGCCGCTGGGGTCCGCGCCGGGGAGCTGGGGGCGGTTTTGCTGGGGGCGGTTTTTCTGGGGCTCGGTCACTTGGCTGCTCCACTGGATTCGGTCCACGTGATGAGGCTCCGCAGCAGCTCGGCGACGTGGCCGGGTGCCTCAAACGGCGCCAGGTGCGCCACCCCTTCGAGGGTGATGGCACTGGCTGTGCCGCCGCCGGCGGTGATCCCTTCGACGATCGCCTCGGCGAAGGACGGCGGGGCAACGCTGTCCTGGGCGCCTGCGACAGCCTGGGTGGGGACGCTGATGCTGCCGAGCTCGTCCCGGACGTCGAAGCCGGCGAGGGCCTCGCAGCAGAAGGCGTAGCTGAACCGGTCGGCGTCGCGCAGGCTGTGCAGCAGCCGGCCGCTGAGTTCGGGCTGGTGTTCCATGAAGCCGGGGCCGAACCAGCGCTGGGCCGATCCCTGGATCATCACGGGCGTGCCCTGGGTGCGGACGGTTTCCGCGCGTTCCAGCCATCCCTCGGGTGTGCCGAGCTTCGCTCCGGTGCACTGCACGGACAGGCTCTTGAGGCGTTCGCCGTGCTTGATGCCCAGCTGCAGGCCGGTGGCACCGCCCAGCGACACGCCGGCGTAGTGGAATCTCGCTCCGGGGGCGATCGAATCCACCAGCTCGACGACGGCGTCGGCCAGTTCGGCGACGGTGAACGTCTCCTTCGCGGCCGGCGAGATGCCGTGGCCCGGCAGGTCCCAGGCGACGACGTCGACGTCGTCCCCGAGCAGGGCGCCGGCCTGGGTCCACAGCAACGTGGACGTGCCCAGGGACGGGCCCACCACGAGGAGGGGCTTGTCGCCCAGCGGGCGCTGGGGCGACAGCAGTACTGCCTTGACTGTTGGTCTAGCCACGGGAGGCTCCGTTCAGCTCGGGGGTCGGTGATGGGGTGTGGGATCCGGCGTGCGGGACGCCGTATTCCGGGTAGGCGGCGAGGATGCGCCGGGAGATTTCGGCGGCCTGGCCGAGGTAATTGGCCGGATCGAGCAGCTCCTCCAGCCGGGCGTCGGAGAGCAGTTCCGTGGGGACGGCCGCGCGGAGCAGCCGCCGGTAGGTGGACGCCTGGTCCGCGGCCGGAACCTGGAGGGTCTGGTCCACCACGGACTGCAGCCGCTGCTTGCCGTCCGCACTGTTCTTACCCGGGACGCTGCCGGACAGGAGCGGTGCGACGGCGGCCGTGACGGCCTCGCTGAGCAGCAGCGGCCCTGAAAGCTCCAGGTTGCGCCGCATGGCATCGGGGAAGACCTGCAGGCCCTCGGAGAGTTCGCGGAGCTGCACGGCGGCGCCGAGGCCGAGGCGGAGGAGCTGGCGCAGCGCCGGCCATTCGCTGTGCCAGGCACCGTCAGGGCGTTCATCGTTGAAGTTGGCGGCGGCCAGGTGCAGCTGCGCGGCCTGGCCGGGCGCCTGCAGGGCTGCGCTGCGGACCAGCACGGACAGCACGGGATTCTGCTTCTGCGGCATGGCCGAGGACCCGCCCCGGCCGGAGGCGCGGGGCTCGGCGAGCTCGGCGACTTCCGGGCGGCTGAGGAACAGCACGTCGGCGGCGATCTTGCCCGCAGCGTCGGTCACGGCGGCCAGGGCGTCGCCGAGGGAGGTGACGGCCAGCCGGTTCGTGTGCCAGGGCGCCGGGACCGCGGCGAGGCCGAGTTCTGCGGCCAGCAGGTCGGAGAGATCCAGGGGGCTCAGGCCCGAGCCCGCCGCCATTACGGTGCCGGCGGCCAGGGTTCCGGCCGCCCCCCCGGTCTGCACGGGAAAATCGAGGGCCTCAAGCCGGCGGGCGGCCGCGGCAAGGCCGTGGAACCATTGGGCCGCCTTGAGCCCGAAGCTGAACGGCAGGGAGTGCTGGGTGAGGCTGCGGCCCACGCACAGGGTGTCCGCATGCTCTTCGGCGATGGCGGCCAGTGCCGCCGTCGTTGCCTTGACCTCGGTGAGCAGTCCGCGGACCGCCTCCCTGCAAAGCAGCATGAGGGCACTGTCAAGCACGTCCTGGCTGGTCAGCGAGGTGTGGACGGCTTTCCCGGCACCGATTCCCGCCGCGTCAAGGGCATTGACCTGCCTGCGGAGGTCCGCCAGCAGGGGGATCACCGGATTGGCGCCGCCCTGGGCGCGCACGGCAAGGTCCGCGACGTCATAGCGGCCCGCCTCGGCGGCCGTGGCGACCACCGCGGCGGATCCGGCCGGGGCGAGGGCGGCCTGTTCCAGGACCGCGGCCCAGGCGGCCTCGACCCGGAGAATGGCCGCCAGCACGGCCCGGTCCCCGGTCAGCGACGCCACAAGGGGCGACGCCGACACGGGACTCAGCAGGCCAAAATCACCCTGCAGGCCGGCGTCTCCGTCGGTGGCTCCGCTGGTTTCACGAGGAATCACTTCGAGGCACCCTCGAAGTCGAGGAACACCGTCTCGCCCGCCCCCTGAAGCCGGATATCCCAGGTCAGGCCGCCGTCGGCGTCGCGGCGTGCGATCAGCGTCTTGCGGCGTTCCGGATCCAGCGAGGACAGCAGCGGATCCGCGGCCAGGGCCTCCTCGTTCTCCGGCAGGTAGATCCGGGTGAAGAGCCGGTTCATGAGGCCGCGGGCGAAGACCGCTACGGAGATGAACGGCGCTGCGCCTGCCTCGGTGGGGCCGGGGTTAACCGTGGTGAAGGTGAAGACGCCGGTGTTGCCCACGGCGCTGCGGCCGAAGCCGGTGAAGGTGTAGCCGTCGCGCACGAGCGAACCCGTGTGGTGCGGGACCTTGCCCTCGGCGTCCGCCTGCCAGATTTCCAGGATCGCGTCCGGGATCGGGTGCCCGGCGCCGTCGTAGACGGTGCCCTGGAGCCGGATGGAGCCCGGGGAGCCGGGGGCCAGCAGCTCGCGGTCCTTGATGTAGGGCAGCGCGTAGCCGTAAAAGGGGCCCACGGTCTGGCCTGGTGTCGGGGTGAGTTTACTCATGCTGGCCTCATTCATGGTCATCTCCTTCTGCTCCCAGGGCCTCGTTCTCTGTCCAGGTCCGCTGCGACCCGGTCAGGACGATGTCCCAGTTGTACGCCAGGGCCCACTCGGGCTTGGTCTGCTCGTGGTTGTAGGTGGCCACAAGCCGGTCCCGGGCGTCCTGGTCCACAATCGACTGGTAGATCGGGTCCAGCGGGAAGAGCTGGTCGCCGGGGAAGTACATCTGGGTGACGATCCGCTGGGTGAACTCCTGCCCGAACAGGGAGAAGTGGATGTGGGCCGGGCGCCACGCGTTGAGGTGGTTCTTCCACGGGTAGGCGCCGGGCTTGATCGTGGTGAAGCGGTAGGAGCCGTCGGCGCCCGTGATGCAACGGCCGACGCCGGTGAAGTTGGGGTCCAGCGGGGCCGGGTGCTGGTCCCGTTTGTGGATGTAGCGGCCGGCGGAATTCGCCTGCCAGATCTCCACCAGCTGGCCGGCGACGGGACGGCCGTCGCCGTCGAGCACGCGGCCGGAGACGACGATGCGTTCGCCGAGCGGTTCGCCGTTGTGCTGGATGGTCAGGTCCGCTTCCAGCGCATGGACGTCCATGTGTCCGAAGGCCGGAGAGTACAGCTCGATGGTTTCCGGGTCCGCGTGGTGCAGGTCCTTGGTGGGGTGGCGAAGGACGCTGCTGCGGTACGGTGCATAGTCCAGCCGGGGCTGGATCTCTGCCGGGGCGCCGTTCTTGAGCGCCTGCGCGTAGGCCTCGCCGATGGCCTTCATCTCGGCACTGAGGTCCGCCTGCGACTCCGCGGCGGCGTCCAAGGGCGCATACGTCTTCGGTGCGGCCTCCGTGGCTTCGTCGGATACGTCTTCGGTGAGCGGATCCGCGTTGTAGGTCTCGAGGTTGAGTTCTTCAGGCACAGCAGCCTCCTTTCGTTGGGTGTTGATGTTTGTTTGTGCTTTGGCCGGTCAGGAAATGGGGTTCAGCTGGTGCAGGTGGTCGTACTGGACGGCGTGCCGCACCGGGGCGTTGGGCGCCCCGTAGCCGTCGTAGGATCCGCGGCGCTCCACCATTTCGAAGAACACGCTGCCGACGGTGGCGGTGTAGAAGTGCAGGAACTCGCCGTCGGCGTCGCGGTCGTAGAGCAGGTTGAGCTCCCGGAGGGTGGCCAGGAAGGACGGGTCCAGGTCGAACCGCGCGTCGAGGTCCTCGTAGTAGTTTTCCGGGATCTGCAGGAAATCAAGGCCCCGGGCCTTCGCGGCGCGGGCCGTGGCCACCAGGTCATCCACGGCGAAGGCGATGTGTTCCTGGTATGTCCGGCGCGGTCCGGTGCCGGCTGCCACATCCGGGCCGGGGCCGGCACCGTCGCGCTGGATCAGCGGGGCAAGGTTCAGCACCAGGCGGACGCCGCGGTCGCGGGTGAGCATCACCTGGGACCGGACCAGGCCGGTGGGGCTGGCGACTTCCGCGTACGGCTGCGGTTCCAGGGCCAGGGCGCTCGTATAGAAGAGGACGGCTTCGTCGAAGTGCTGCCAGGGCTGCGCCAGGTTCACGTGGTCGATAACGGCACTCCGCCCCGCCGCCCGGCCGGCAGCGGGGGCGTCCAGTTCCTCGCCGAATTCGCGGGTCCACACGGCAGTGCCGTCGGGGCTGCCCTGGCACAGGAATATCTCGGTGGAGTCCGGGGCGGCGAAACCCTGGAAGACTTCCTCGTCGGCCTGGCTTTTGCGCGGCACGGCCGGGGCCTTGAGCTGCTGGGCCCGGGCCGCGGCGATCACGGGGGAAGCGACGTCGAAGCCCAAGGCAGAAATGGCGGGCGCGCCGGCTGCCTGGGGGTCCTCGGCAGACTCCTCATTGATGATCAAGCGGGCGTGGCCCATGGTCCACAATTGCACATTCTTGGTCCGGTGGCGCCCGTTGAACGCAAATCCCAACTGGCCCAGCAGGGACTCCAGTCCGGCGGTGTCCGCGGCCCTGACCTCGGCGAAGTTGAAGCCGGCCGGTTCGGCCACCTGCGGCAGCGTGGCCAGTTCCATTGGGTAACGGCGGCGGGCCGTCGCAGCGTTGTCGGCACGGGTACGGGCGCCGTTTCCGGCAGCCGGAGCCGCGTCCAGCCACTTGGCGCTCTGCTCCTCGAGCCAGATCAGCGACCGCATGGCATCCACGGCGGTGCGTTCGACGTCGGACTGGCGGAAGACGTCGTTGAAGACCTCCAGGGAGACCGGGCCGGTGTAGCCGGCCCGGACCACGTGGCCGAGGAATTTGGCGAGTTCGAACTGCCCTTCGCCCGGGAACACCCGGTAGTGCCGGCTCCAGGACAGCACGTCCATGGACAGCTTGGGCGCATCGGCCACCTGGACGAAGAAGATTTTCTCCGGGTTGAAGGATTCGATCGGGGCCGTGTCCCAGTCGCGGGAGAGGATGTGGAACGAGTCAAGGCAGGTGCCCAGGTTCGGGTGGTCCACCGCATCGACCAGCCGGTGGGCGTGCTCGTAGTCGTTGACGTACTTTCCCCAGGCCAGCGCCTCGTAGGCCACCTTGACGCCATGGTCCTGGGCGAGGGCGGCGAGGGCTGCGAGCTGTTCGGCCCGGAGTCCGTCGTCATCGATGCTGGCGGTGGCCACGTTGGAGCAGACCAGGATGGTGTCCATGCCGAGCCGGGACATCAGGCGGAACTTCGCTTCCGCCCTGCGCAGGTTGGCGGCGAGCAGTTCCTCCGGCACACTGTCGAAGTCGCGGAACGGCTGGTAGAGGTCCAGGGTCAGGCCGAGGTCGGCGGCCACCTTCCGGACCTCCTCCGGGCTCAGCGGGGAGGTGACGAGGTCCTGTTCGAAGATTTCGATCCCGTCGAAACCCGCGATGGCGCAGGCCTGCATCTTTTCCCGCAGGGTGCCCGAGAGGCAGACGGTGGCGATTCCGGTGCGCATCAGGCGGCCACCTCTTCGGCGGCGACGAGTTCCAGGAAGTGGGTGCGCATCCGCTCCGCATCGGCCTCGAGGCCGGTGAAGATGCGGAAGGCGTCGGCGGCCTGTCCCACGGCCATCCGGCCGCCGTCGAGCACGTCGCAGCCCCTGGCGCGGGCCTCGCGGACAAGTTCGGTCTCGATTGGCCGGTACACAATATCCGCGACCCAGTGCCGCGCTGTCACGAGGGACATGTCCAGCGGGACGCCGGGGTGGGCGGCCATGCCCACCGGGGTGCAGTGCACCAAACCGTCGGCCAGCGGCATCAGCCGCGGCAGCTCCGCCGTCGTCCGTGCGGTGACCAGCTGGTCCGGGAAGAAGCCGGCCAGTTCGGCCGCGCGTCCCGCGCAGCGGGCCGAATCGGTGTCCACCAGGTCCAGTTCGTGGACCCCGGCGGTGAGCAGGGCGTAGGCGACGGCGGAGCCGGCGCCTCCGGCGCCCAGCTGCACCACGCGGTTCAGTTTGGCTCCCGGCAGGCCCGTGGCGAGGGCGGCCGCGAACCCGGAGAAGTCAGTGTTGTGGCCGATGAAGCGGCCGTCCCGTATGGTCACCGTGTTCACCGCACCGAGGCGCCGGGCATCCGAAGTGACCTCATCCAGGTGTTCCAGGACCAGCTGCTTGCAGGGGTGGGTGATGTTCAGTCCGTTGAAGCCCAGCCGGTAGGCGCCGGTCAGGAGCTCGCCGACGCTCTGGCCGGGAAGTCCCAGCTCGGTGAGGTCGATGGGGCGGTAGAGGTACCGGAGGCCCTGCACGTCGCCTTCGCGTTCATGCATGGGGGGCGTGAGGGACGGCGTAACGCCATCGCCTATCAGGCCCACAAGAAAGGACTCTGCTCGATTGCTCATCCGTATAGCTCCTTTGACAACGGCACTCGGCGGGCGGGGGCGCACGGGGCGCCGGCCGCGGGCCGGGTGTTGGGGATTACAGTACCGCAGTTGTTCACATGTTGCACCGTTGTTCTACTAGCGAACAAATTGGACCGGCGTCCGGCCGGTCGGGCCGCGGAAATCACTGCTGGGGCAGCCGTGCGGACAGCTCTGCCGCCGCCGACTGGAGCAGCGGGACCAGAGCCACGAGGGCCTCCACACTCATCCGGAAAACCGGGACCGCGGTGGCCAGTGCGGCGAAAGCGTGGCCCTGGGAGTTGAAGACGGGGACGGCGACGGCGCGCATGCCCAGCTCGTTTTCCTCATCCATGAGGGCGTAGCCGCGCTTGCGGACCAGCTCGATCTCGGCCTGGAAGGCCTCCCGGTCGGTGATCGAAAATTCGGTCAGCGGCTCCAGCTCGAGTTCTTCGACGAGCTGGCTGCGGGTGGCGTCGTCGGCGAAGGCCACGAGCGCCTTGCCCACCGAGGTGGTGTGCAGGGCACCCAGGTGCCCGGGGTCACTCGTAACGCGGAACGTCTGGGGGCCGTCCACTTTATTGACGGTCAGATGGTGGTTTCCGTCGCGCACCGAGAGGATGGTCGCCTCGCCGGTCTCCTCCGTGACGCGCCGCAGGATGGGCAGGGCCGTCCCGGCGAATCCGTGATGGTTGGACACTCGCTGGCCGAGCTGGAAGATGCGCAGCCCCAGGTGGTACCGGCGGCCGTCCGGCTCGTAGTCCACAAAGCCGTCGCGGGTCAGCGAACCCAGCAGGCGGTAGGTGGTGCTGAAGGGAAGTTCCGCCCGGCGGGAGAGCTCGGCGGCACTCGCCCCCCGCGGCTCGTCGCCAAGCAGGACCAGCAGCCCCAGGGCCTTCCCGACCATGTCCGTGCGGGAGTCCTCCTTGGCACCCTTGGGGCCAGCTTTCCCGCCGGCTGTGGAGTCGATGCCCGCAGGGGCTGGATGGGGGGCGGCGGCCGCGTCCGCTTCTGTGTCTTGATTCACACTCATAACCCAATGCTCTCACATGGTGAGAGCTATTTCTAGATGGTGATTATTTTTGTTGACAAGTGACCACCCTCACAGTCATGATTGCTACATCGCACAAGTAGCTCCCACAATGTGGCTACTCGTCCGGGTCTTTCCACGAACCTCCTGCTGCCGCACACTTAAAAGCCAGCGGCGGCCGAGACCTTCCTGATCCATCCGCGACAATGTCGTCACACAAAGGAACACCATGAGCCAGACACTCCCGTCTACGACGCCGGGCACTGACACACCGGCCGGGACGCCGAAGAAGGCAGCCCTCGCCAGTTTCCTGGGCAGCGCCGTCGAGTACTACGACTTTTTCATCTTCGGATCCGCCGCCGCACTGATCTTCCCCACAGTCTTCTTCCCCGACGCCGGCGCCAACGCGGCGATCATGTCCTTCGCGACGTTCGGCTTCGCCTACATTGCCCGGCCGGTCGGCGCCGTCATCCTGGGCCACTTCGGTGACCGGGTGGGCCGCCGCAAGGTCCTCATGTTCACGCTCCTGCTGATGGGCGCCTCCACCTTCCTGATCGGCTGCCTGCCGGACTTCAACACGATCGGCTGGTGGGCTCCGGCCCTGCTGGTGCTGGCGCGTCTCTGCCAGGGCCTCTCCGCTGCCGGCGAGCAGGCCGGCGCCTCCTCGATGACACTGGAGCACGCCCCGGACAACCGCCGTGCCTTCTTCACCTCCTGGACGCTCACCGGCACCCAGGGCGGCCAGATCCTCGCGGCCCTCGTCTTCATCCCCGTACTGGCGCTGCCGGATGAGATCAAGTACGGCATCGGCTGGCGCATCCCGTTCTGGCTCAGCGCCGTCGTGGTGATTGTTGCGTTCTTCATCCGCCGCACCCTGCACGAGCCCCCGGCCTTTGAGGAAGCCCAGAAAACTGCGCAGATCTCCAAGCTCCCCGTCGCAGACCTGCTCAAGCACCACTGGCGTGACGTCCTCCGCGTCGTGGCCTGCGCGTTCATCGCTGCCGTCTCCACCGTGTTCGGCACCCTGGCCATCGCCTACGCCAAAACCGTCGCCGGTGTGGACGGCACCACCACCCTCTGGCTCGTCGTCGGCGCCAACGTGGTCGCCCTCGGCACCCAGCCGCTCTTCGGCAAGCTCGCGGACCGGATCGGCCGGAAGCCGGTCTTCATCTACGGCGCCCTGGCCAGTGCTGTCCTCACTCCGCTGTTCCTGCTCAGCCTCGAGTCCGGCAGCGTCCCGCTGATGTTCCTGGCTGCAATCGGCTTCTTCTCCTTCGGCTACGCAGCCTCCAACGCTGTCTGGCCCGCCTTCTACGCCGAAATGTTCAGCACCAAGGTCCGTTTCTCCGGCCTGGCCATCGGCACCCAGCTCGGCTTCCTGATGGCAGGCTTCGCCCCGGCAATCGTCGCGGCGATGGGCGGCATCAAGCCCGGGGGCTGGGTCCAGATCAGCATCTTCACCGCCGTCATCTGCGTCATCTCGGCCGTCTCGGCCCTGACCGCCAAGGAATCCTTCAAGATTCCCACCAAGGAGCTCGGCCTCAAGTAACCCGGCCGCAGCGTTCCGGCCCGGTGTCCCCGGGCCGCAGCACCGGAAGCCCGGCGTGTCCACAGGACACGTCGGGCTTTTCCATGTCCCACGGGGGGCAGGGCAAGGAGCAACTGGGCGGCAGCGCCGGAGTCGCGACGGCCGGTGCGTAAAGTCGGGGTCAGCCCCTGCCCGTCCCCAGCACTGCGGCCAGATGGTAGCTGACCGGCTCCTCGAGCTGTTCGTAGGTGCAGGAACGCGGATCCCGGTCCGGGCGCCAGCGGACAAACTGCGCGGTGTGGCGGAACCGCTCGCCTTCCATGTGGTCGTATTTCACTTCCAGCACACGGTCCGGCCGGAGCGGGGTGAAGGAGAGGTCCTTGCCTCCGCTCCACCGGCTGCCCTCGGCATTGCGCGGGGTGCGGTTCCCTTCCTCCTGCCGGGCCCAGTGCCAGGGGTGCTCCTCGAAGCTGGTTACAAGCGGCTGGAGCTCCTCGAAAAGTTCCTTGCGGCGCTGCATCGGGAAGGCCCCGACCACGCCCACGTTCGCGAGTCCGCCGGCGTCGTCATAGAGCCCCAGCAACAGCGAACCGATCCGGTCCGGCCCGGAGGTGTGCACCCGATACCCGGCCAGTACGCAGTCTGCGGTGCGTGCGTGCTTGACCTTGAACATGGAGCGCTTGTCCGGCAGGTACGGCCCCTCCAGCGGCTTGGCTACGATCCCGTCGAGCCCGGCCCCCTCGAACTGGTGGAACCATTCCTCGGCCGTTCCCTTGTCCTGCGTCGCGGCGGTGAGGTGGATCGGAGCCGCACTCCCGGCGAGTACGCGTTCCAACGCCGCGCGCCGCTCGGCGAAGGGACGCGCGGTGAGGTCCTCGTCGTCGAGCGCCAGCAGATCGAACGCGACAAAACTCGCGGGCGTCTGTTCGGCCAGCAGCCGGACCCGGCTCGCCGCTGGAAGGATCCGCTGTTGCAGGGAATCGAAGTCGAGCCGGTCGCCGGAGGCGCCGACCATGATGATCTCGCCGTCGAGCACGCAGCGCGGCGGGAGGTTTGCCTTCAACGCCTCGACCAGTTCCGGGAAGTAGCGGGTCAGGGGCTTGCCGTTGCGGCTGCCGATCTCCACGTCTCCGCCGTCGCGGAAGATGATGGCCCGGAACCCGTCCCACTTCGGCTCGAACATCAGCGCGCCGTCGGGCAGGGACGTCACGGCTTTCGCCAGCATGGGCGCGATCGGGGGCATCAGCGGCAGTAGCATAGGCCTATTGTGGCCGCGCACCGCGCCGCCCGCCAGAGGCAGGCCGGGCAGGGACCGGCCGGGCAGGCTTTCCTCGACAACCGGCCGGGCCGACGGTAGACATTAACGATGGCTATCCTCGGTTTCCACGCATCGCACGAACAGATCAGTCCCGGCCAGCTCCTCAAGGACGTTCAGCTGGCGGAGCAGGCAGGCTTCGACGCCGCCATGTGCTCGGACCACATCGAGCCCTGGTCCGCGCGGCAGGGGCATTCCGGTTTCGCCTGGTCCTGGCTCGGGGCCGCGCTGGCAACCACCAAACTGCGCCTCGGCGTGGTGACGGCGCCGGGCCAGCGGTACCACCCCGCCATCATCGCGCACGCGTCGGCCACCCTGGCGGACATGTTCCCCGGCCGGTTCTGGCTGGCGCCGGGCAGCGGCGAGTACATGAACGAGCACGTCACCGGGGACGCCTGGCCGGACAAGGCGACGCGGCAGCAGCGCCTTGAGGAAGCCGTGCAGATCATCCGCGACCTCCACGACGGCAAGGAAGTGACCCGGAACGGCCTGGTCACCGTCCAGCAGGCCAGGATCTGGGACGTGCCGGAGATCAAGCCGCCGCTGATCGCGCCTGCTGTCAGTGTGGAAACAGCGCGCCGGGGGGCAGCCTGGGCGGACGGGCTGGTCACGGTCAACCAGCCGCACGCGAAGCTGAAGGACATGCTCGCCGCCTACCGCGATGCCGGCGGCCGGGGCAAGGCCGTGCTGCAGGTGCACCTGTCCTGGGCGCCGACGGAGCACGAAGCCGTTGCGGTTGCCCTGGACCAGTGGCGCAGCAACGTGTTCGCCCCGCCGATCCCCTGGGATCTCCCGACGGCGGCCCACTTCGACGGCGTCAGCGCCGACGTCGGTGAGGAACAGGTCCGGACCGTCGTGAACATCTCCGCGGACCCCGGGCAGCACGCGCAGTGGCTGGCCGAATATGTCGAACTCGGCTTCGACGAGCTGTACCTGCACTTCGTTGGGCAGGAGCAGGCACCGTTCATCCATACTTTCGCGGAGCAGGTCCTCCCGCAGCTTCGTGGGTCCGGGAACCCGCGGCAGGACCGGGAGGTGCTGCTGTGAGGATCGCCGAGACCTCGGACCTTTGGTGGAAGAACGCCGTTATCTACTGCCTGGATCCGGAGACGTTCTTCGACGGCGACGGCGACGGCACCGGTGATTTCGGCGGCCTGATCCAGCGCGTGGACTATCTCGCGGCCCTGGGAGTGACGTGCATCTGGCTGATGCCCTTCTACCCCACTCCGGACAAGGACGACGGCTACGACGTGACGGACCTGTACGGCGTGGACCGGCGGCTGGGCAACCTGGGCGACGTCGTCGAGTTCATCCGGACCGCGAAGGACCGGGGAATGCGGGTGATCGCGGACTTCGTCCTCAACCACACCTCGGACAAGCACCCCTGGTTCGTGGAGTCCCGCAAGTCGGTGGACAACCCGTTCCGCGATTACTACGTGTGGCGCAAGGACACCCCGCCGGATACCTCCGAGCAGGTGGTGTTCCCCGGTGAGGAGACGTCCATCTGGACCCAGGACAAGGCCACCGGTGAGTGGTACCTGCACATGTTCGCCAAGCACCAACCGGACCTGAACGTGGCCAATCCCAAGGTCCGGGACGAGATCGCCAAGTCCATGGGGTTCTGGCTGCAGCTGGGACTGGACGGCTTCCGGCTGGACGCGGTCCCGTTCTTCCTGGAGCTGCAGGGCACGTCCAAGGAAGGCTCGGCGCAGGTCGATCCGCACGACTACCTCAGCGCGCTCCGCAGCTTCCTCAACCGCCGCAACGGCAGTGGCGTGCTTCTGGGCGAAGTCAACGTGCCCTACAAGGACCAGGTGAAGTACTTCGGCGGCGCGGCAGGAAACGAGCTGAACATGCAGTTCGACTTCCTGTCCATGCAAAACCTGTACTTGGCCCTCGCCCGGGAGGACGCCCGGCCGTTGGCCAAGTCGCTCAGCTCCCGCCCGAAGATCCACCCGGACAACCAGTGGGCCATGTTCGTCCGCAACCACGACGAGCTGACCCTGGACAAACTCAGCGACGCCGAACGCGAGGAGGTCTTTGCCGCGTTCGGACCGGACGAGGACATGCAGATGTACGGCCGCGGCCTGCGCCGCCGGCTGCCCACCATGCTCAACGGCGACCCCGCCCGGATCCGCATGGTCTACTCGCTGATGTTCGCGCTGCCCGGAACCCCGGTGTTGTTCTACGGCGAGGAGATCGGCATGGGCGAGGACCTGACGGCGAAGGGCCGCTCGGCCGTGCGGTCCCCCATGCAATGGAATGACACCGAAAACGGCGGATTCTCGACTGCGCCAGCAAAGGATCTGGTGGCACAGGTGGTGGAGGGCTACTTCGCGCCGAAGAACATCAACGCCGCCGCCGCGAAGAGGGATCCCGACTCACTGTGGAACTTCATGGCCACGCTGATCCAGCGCTACCGGGAAAGCCCCGAACTGGGGTGGGGCGACTTCGAACTCATCAAGCAACCCGCTGAGAAGGTGCTTCTGCACCGATGCACCTGGGCCGGCTCGACCGTCGTCCTGGCCCACAATTTCGGGGCGGAGCCAGCCTCCGTGGCCGCGAACCTGACCTCCGCCGGGGACCCGGAGCCGGGTTTCGAGGGCGCCTATCTGCGGGATCTGCTGGACGGGGAGGACGTCGAGCTGGCGCACGACGGCGGTTTCGAGCTGGAACTGGACCGTTACGGCTACCGGTGGTTCCGGATCCAGCGCCCGGGGGAACGCTATATCCCATGAGGTACCGCCAGCCGGGCCGACGACGCCGGTAACTCCCCCGGCGTCGAACGCTTACCCACGTCTTACCGGGCCGAAACGCGGCGGCAACATTGGCGCAGGACACTGAAGGTGCCGGCAAGAGCAGGCACCACTCTCCAGTCCAGGAGGCCCCGCCATGTTGAAGGAAGCCAAAGCCCATGTAACCCGCATCCGTGCCCTGGATCAGCTGCACCGCGGAGACGAGATCGAGGCGCGCCTCAGGGTCGGCCCGAATTACGACGACGTCGTGATCCGCCGCGGCAGCGTCCAGGAAACCGCACCCGGAATCGGCGTGGTCTGGATCATGGACCGGCAGTCCGGAACCCGGAAGGCCATCAACACGGACGAGTGCAGTCTCTGGCGGGTCGCCTGAGACGGCTAGCCCCCCGCGACGGACTGGATGATCAGGACCTCCTGGCCCGGGGAAACCTCGGTGGCCAGGCCCTGCAGGCGGCGAATCTCATTCCCGTTGACGTATATATTCACGTAGCGTCGGATCGCCCCGGTCTCATCCCGCAACCGCCTCGACAGCGCCGGGTACTCCCCGGTCACCACGTCCAGCACACCCTCCACGGTCACCGCGGTGTCTGCGGGCGCAGTCAGGAAGGACTGCCCGCCGGCCAGCGGCTGGAGCACACTGGGCAGCACCACACTGATGCCGGCCACGGTTCTCAGGCGCTCACGGCGGCGCCGGACCCCGCGGAACCGGAGAGGACGGCCGGGGCGACGGCCGTGGCCCGGACGCACAGCACGTCCGGCAGGTGCGATGCCACCTCGGCGAAGTGTTCCCCCTCGTCGGCGCTGGCATAGACGCTGCCGCCGCGCGTGCCGAAGTACACGCCGGCCGGTTCCGCCGCGTCGACGCAGGCGGCATCACGGAGCACGGAGTTGAAGTCCGCTGCCGGGAGTCCGTCGTCAAGCCGCTTCCAGCTCGCACCCGCGTCGTCGGTCCGGTGGACCGCCAGTTTGCCCTCCGGCGGGATCCTCTCGCCGTCGGCCTTCAGCGGGATTACCCAGGCGGTGCCGGCCCGGTGGGGATGCGTGAGCATCACGAAGCCGAAGTCCGCCGGCAGTCCTTCCGCGATCGACTCCCAGCTCTCGGCGTCGTCGTCGCTGCGATAGACGCCGTGGTGGTTCTGCGCATAAAGGCGGCCGTCGACGGCGGCATCGGCCGCGATCTTGTGCACGCACTGGCCAAATTCCGGGTTGGGGTCGGGCATGAAATAGGCCGAGATGCCCTTGTTGCGCGGCTCCCACGAGCTGCCGCCGTCGAGCGAGCGGTAGACGCCGCCGGTGCTCATCGCGACGTGCACCTTCTCGCCGGTGTGGTCGACGACGATTGAGTGTGCCGCGGCGCCGCCGTAGCCTGCTCCCCAGTCAGCGCGGTGCGGGTGGTCCCAGAGGCCGCGGTTGAGCTCGAAGTGTTCGCCGCCGTCGGTGGATTTCCAGACTGAAATCGGCTCGCAGCCGGCCCAGACGACCCCGGGGCGGGATTCGGCGTCGGGGTGGATCTGCCAGACGCGTTCCAAGGCAGCGTCCGTGCCTTCGGGGAAGCGGATGGCGCCTTCCTCGGGCTCGTTCCACGTTTCGCCCAGGTCGTCGGAGTGGAACACGGTGGGTCCCCAGTGTTCCGAACGCACGCCGACCAGAATGCGGGTCCGGCCGTCTCGCGTATCGATGCCGATGCTCGGGACTTCACTCATCAGGAAGTGCGGGCCGGAAAGGGACCAGTCTTTGCGGTCCGGGCTCGTCGCGAGCCAGAGACCTTTCTTGGTGCCGATTGCCAGGACATAACTCTCTGCGGTAGCCATGCCCCTTATGGAACCACCACCGAAAGATGCCCGCAATGGTTTTTCCGCTCGGGTTTGTCCCCGCCCGGGCTGCCCCTCGGAGCTGCCTGTCTTTATTGTGTTCGGGACGGGGCGTGTCAGTCGACGAATTCGGACTGCGTCTCGATGAAGTCCCAGTCGGCGTCGGTGAGCACCCCGGAAACGTCATCGGGGTGGGGACCACCGGCTTCGGCAATGCCTTGCAGCACGGCAAGCGGCAGCTCGGTGGCCCGCAGGTTCCCCCGCAGCCACTCCTTGCTCGCCAGATCCAGATCCAGCCACCACATGAAGATTTCCATGGCGGTCACCCTTTCCTGAGGTCTTCCACGTTAGGCCCCGCACCGGAGGTGTTCAAGTGCCGCATGGCTCTGGCGGCTTACAGGGCCGAGAGCACGTCCGCTGTCCGCTCCAGTGCGCCGGGGACCAGCGAGTAATAGGCCCAGGTGCCCCGCTTTTCGCGGTGCAGCAGACCGGCGTCAACGAGGATTTTGAGGTGATGGGACACCGTGGGCTGGCCGAGGTCCAGCGGCTCGGTAAGGTCGCAGACGCAGGCTTCGCCGCCGTCGGACGCCTTCACGATGGACAACAGCCGCAGACGGTTCGGATCGGCAAGGGCCTTGAAGAGCAGGGCCTTGCCCTGCGCCTCTTCCGCGCCGAGCACCGGCATCCCGGAGACGGTGCAGCAGGCTTCCGCCGACGTGGACTCAACAATCTGCTGTGTTGTCATGCTTCCATTATGCACTCATATTGACAGGCGTCGATATAGAGGGACATACTCACCATATCGATCATTATCAATCTTTCCGGATAGAGGTCACCATGGTTGAAACCACCAATCTTCCCGTTGCCGTCATCGGAGCGGGCCCGGTCGGCCTCGCCGCGGCCGCCCACCTCCTGGAGCGCGGTCTTGAGCCGCTGATTTTTGAGGTCGGCCCAACCGCGGGCGCCGCCATCGAGCAGTGGCGCCACATCCGGCTGTTCTCCCCGTGGCAGTTCAACACTGACGCCGCGGCCGTTCGCCTGCTCGCCGGGACCGGCTGGGAGGCGCCGGAGGCCACGGAGCTGCCGTTCGGCGGCGAACTCATCGACCAGTACCTCACGCCCCTGGCTGCACTTCCCGCGATCTCGCCCCGACTGCACACCGGCGCCCGCGTCGTGGCCGTGACGCGACAGGGCATGGACAAAACCCACAGCCGCAACCGCAACAGCGCAGCCTTTGTGGTCCGGGTCGAACACACCGACGGCGAAGTCCGCGACTACCGGGCCGCCGGCGTCATCGACGCGTCCGGCACCTGGTCCACCCGCAACCCGCTGGGAACCTCCGGCCTGCCCGCCCTTGGCGAAGCCGCCGCAGCTGACAGGATTTCCTCACCACTGCCGGATGTCCTGGACCGTGACCGTGACCGCTTCGAGGGCCGCACCGTGCTCGTGGTTGGCGCCGGCCACTCCGCCGCCAACACCCTGATCAACCTCTCCCAACTCGCGAGCCAGTCACCGGAGACCAGGATCCTCTGGGCTATCCGCGGCACCTCCGCCGCCAAGGTCTACGGCGGCGGCGACGACGACGGCCTCGCCGCCCGCGGCCAGCTCGGCAGCCGGCTCCGTCACCTCGTCGAGTCCGGCGCAGTGGAACTGCACACCGGCTTCGGGATCGCCGCCCTCGCAGCGTCCGGCGGCGCCGTCACTGTGACCTCCACGGACAGCCGCACCCTCGAGGCCGACGTCGTGGTTCCAGCCACCGGCTTCCGCCCCGATCTGGACATCCTCCGGGAACTCCGGCTGGAACTGGACCCGGGCGTCGAAGCCCCGCGTGAGCTCGGCCCGCTAATCGACCCGGAATTTCACTCCTGCGGCACCGTGGAGCCGCACGGCGCCAAAATGCTGGCCCACCCGGAACAGGACTTCTACATCGTCGGCATGAAGTCCTACGGGCGGGCACCGACCTTCCTGCTCGCCACCGGCTACGAGCAGGTCCGTTCCGTCGCCGCGGCCCTGGCCGGAGACCAGGAAGCTGCCGACACCGTCCAGCTCGAACTTCCCGAAACCGGCGTCTGCTCCTCCGACATCGGCACCAGCTGCGACGTCCCCGCCTCGGTACCGGCAGGGTTTGTCTCCGAAACCCCGGGCGCCTGCTGCGGAGCGCCCGAGCCCGTCCTCGTCGGGTTCCCGACCGGGCTGGCCCACGGCCGCTCCGGCGAGAACTGACCTGCCCCTTGCATTCGTCCACTAATCACACTGGAGTAATGCCATGACCGACCACCCTGATCACAGCCTGGGGCTGCAGGACAATACCGAACTGCTGCACCGGATCAGTGCACGCCTGGCTGAGAAATTCGCGGGCGTCTTCGCGCGCGAGACCGTCGAGCGCTACGTCTTCGAGTCCTACACCGCCTTGGCCCGGACCGCAAAGATCAGCACGTACCTGCCGGCCACCACCGAGCACTTCGCCAACGACCGGCTCGCCGCCCTGGCGAAGTCAAAGAATGCCGTGGTCAGCGAAGTTCCCGAGGTGCTTTTTGTCTGCGTCCAGAACGCCGGCCGCTCCCAGATGGCTGCGGCCCTGCTCAACGTGGAGGCCAAAGGCAGGATCCGTGTGCGCTCGGCGGGCTCGATGCCGGCGTCGGCACTGGACCCTGCCGTGGTGACCGCCATGGAGGAAATGGGGCTGGACCTGTCCCGGGAGTACCCCAAGCCGCTGACCGACGACGTCGTCCGCGCCTCCGACGTCGTGATCACTATGGGCTGCGGCGACTCCTGCCCCATCTACCCGGGCAAACGCTACGAGGACTGGGACCTCACGGATCCTTTCGGGCAGCCGGTAGAGACCGTCCGGGCGATCCGCGACCAGATTCACGACCGGGTCAGGGGCCTCGTTTCGTCCCTGCTGGAAACGCGTGGCCGCGGCACGGGCGCGCCGGACTCTTCCCGCAGCAGCTCCCACGGCAGCGCTGCGGACTGAGCCCATGGCCGCTCCCGAGATGCCACCGCAGCCTGCCGCTGCCGGCGCTCCCCGGGGCGGCCTGGTCTCGCTGTGCATCACCCAGACGACGGGATGGGGCCTGCTCTACTACTCCCTTCCCGCCGCTGTGCGGCCGATCAGCGAGGACACCGGCTGGGACCCTGCCCTGGTGACGGCGTCCTTCTCCGCCGGGCTGCTGGTGTCAGCCCTCGCCGGCATCCACGTGGGCCGGGTGCTCGACCGCACCGGGCCGCGGACCCTGATGGTCTGTGGCTCACTGGTTGGCGTCCTGGCGCTGGTGCTGGTCAGCCTGGCCCCGAACCTGCCGCTGTTTGCGGCCGCATGGCTGCTGGCAGGAACCGCCCAGGCCGCCATCCTCTACCAGCCGGCGTTCACCGTGATCAGCCGCTGGTACGGCCGCGACAGGGTCCGTCCGCTCACCACGCTGACGCTCCTGGCAGGCTTTGCCTCCACGATTTTCGTCCCGCTTACCGCAGGCCTCACCGCCGCCGTCGGCTGGCGCAGCACCTTCCTGGTCCTCGCCGCGCTGCTGGGGCTGGTGACGGTCCCGCTGCACGCACGCTTCCTCAACCGCACCTGGCCGGCCGCGGCGCACCCCGCCCGGTCCGCCGGGGATCGCCTACGGGTTCGGACCATCGCCCGGAGCCCGGAGTTTCTGGGCCTGCAGGCGCTCATGGTGCTGCTGTGCCTAGGGCTTTACACGGTGACGCTGAACATCATTCCGCTGCTGATGGAAAAAGGGGCCAGCTACGCCGCCGCTGCGCTGGGCCTCGGCCTGGTGGGGGCGGGGCAGGTCGGCGGGCGGCTCCTGTTCGCCGGGATTCCTGCCCGTGCCCGTGTGGCCACCATCGCCGGGGCTGCCGCCGCAGCGGTCCTCTCACTCGCCGTCCTCCCGGGGCCGCCGGGGTTGCTGATCGCGGCGGGAGTGTTCGCCGGGGCGGTCCGCGGCTGCCAGACGCTGCTGCAGGCCACGATCGTGGCCGAGCGGTGGGGCATGTCCAATCTGGGCGCCCTGCAGGGGCGCTTTGCCGTCCCGCTGACCGCGGTGACGGCGCTGGCGCCCGCTGCCGGCCCGGCGCTGGCCGGCTGGCTGGGCAGCTACACCGGGATGACATACGCCATGGCCGGCGCCGCCGGCCTTGCCGCCCTGGCTGCCGGAGCGTTGCTCACCGTCGGAGCGGCACCCCGCAAGGGGCCACCCGGCACGGACCGGACGGATTCCGCACCGCTGGCCCGCGGAAAGTCCGGGGAGTAAGTCCCTGTTCCCGGCGCAGGGCGGGAGACACAATTGAGTATGTCCGCTGAACGCACGAGTGGTCCGCCGCCCCTCGTGGTCGGCGTGCTCCCGGGGCAGAGCCCCGAAGTGCTGCAGACTGCCGCCTCACTTGCCTCGAAACTCGCCGCGCCGCTGATCTGCGCCCATGTCGATGAGGCGAGCTATCTCGTGGAGTGGGATCCGGCGCGGTCCGCGCACCGGCTCTCCCTGCATCCGGACACTGACAACGCTGAAATCCGGGCCGTGACCCAGGAGTTGCGGAACAACATCGGCTCAGCCTGCGACGCCCTTGGCATCCATTGGACCCTGCGGACGCTGGCCGGAGACCCGGCCCGGGCGCTGGGCAGACTGGCAGCCGAGGTCGGGGCCGCGATGATCATCGTGGGCACACCGGAGCCGGGGCTGGGTCACCGGATTTCCGCAGCCCTCAACGGATCGGTGGCCGCATGGCTTAGCCACCATCAGGACCATCCGATCCTCATCGTTCCGGTCCGGGCCGCCGTCCACCACCGAACAAGAAACAGCTCCTGACATGTTGTCCGATTGTGGGCCGGCGTGACCGTACCGCTGGACCGGGAAGCCGTCATTGCCGCGTACCGGCGCAACTGCGCAGGGCTCGAAGCGACCCTGGCAGCCGCCTCGCCCGAAACGCTCCGCCGCCGCAGTGCGGGCACCCGCTGGACCAACGAGGAGCTGCTGTACCACATGGTGTTCGGCTATGTTGTGGTGCTGGCCCTGCTTCCGTTGGTGCGGATCTTCGGACGGCTGCCTGTTCCCGTTAACCACGGTTTCGCGTGGCTGCTGAACGCCGGGACCGCCCCGTTCGACGCCGTCAACTACTGGGGCTCCAAGGGAGGCGCGCGAATTTTCAACCGCCGACGAATGGCCGCCAAGCTGCGCCGGGTGACCTCGGCACTGGAACGGCGGCTGCGGCGGGAGACGGAACCTGGCCTGGCCCGCCGGATGTACTTCCCGACGCGCTGGGACCCCTTCTTCAAAGAGGCCATGACCCTGGCCGACGTCTACGCGTACCCCGTGGCGCATTTCGATTTCCACGCGGCCCAGTTGTCATTGGACGCGGCTCCGGGGGAGCAACAGTGATCCCGGAAATAAAATGAATGTTGTTATTCGGGGTGCTGGCTTTCTCCACCTGCGGCCACGTAAGCTTGAATCCGTAGGCGGGAAAACGACCGCCGACCCAAAGACAGCTCCGGAGTGCGTATCCCCCAATAACGCACTCCGGAGCTCTTTTGTGTCCGGAACGTTCTGCCCTGTGACCGGCAAAGGGATACCCCCGCAGGGTACTTGCGCTATACCCCTTGGGGGTATATGTTTGGTTCATGAACGAGCCCGAAACCCCCGCCGTGGAACCAGCGGACGCCCAGCAGCATCAACAGCATGGTTACTCCTCCAATAAGGACGCCTATCTGCTGCGGCTGAAACGAATCGAGGGTCAGGTGCGCGGCATCGCCCGGATGGTCGATGAGGACAAGTACTGCATCGACATCCTCACGCAGGTCGCCGCCGTCACCAAAGCCCTGCACGCCGTCAGCCTCGGACTGGTGGAGGAGCACATCGGCCACTGCGTCGTCGGCGCCGCCTCCGAACCGGACGCGGCGCTGCGGGCCGAGGCCATCGACTTCAAGGTCAAAGAGGCCACCGATGCCATCGGCCGCCTGCTGCGGTAGCGGCGACACCACCCACCACCCAACGGGGCTGGCGAACCACCAGCAGCCCACCCACAAGGAGCAAGCCATGAGCACCGTTTCCACCACCGTCAACGTTTCCGGCATGACCTGCGGCCACTGCGTATCCTCCGTCAGCGAAGAGCTTGAGTCACTGGCCGGCGTCGAGACAATCGACGTGGACCTCAACTCCGGCGGCATTTCCACCGTCACCATCACCTCCACCGGGGCCCTGACAGCCTCCGAAATCGGCGAGGCCGTTGCCGAGGCGGGATACCTGGTCGTGTCCAACGAATCCTGAGCACCACCGGCCCGGCACACCACGCAGCGCACACCAGGAGGACAGGGAACATCGTGAGTAGAGAGCAACTGCTGGACCAGCCCGGAAGCCGGGTGATCGAGCTCGACATCGAGGGGATGACCTGCGCCTCCTGCGTCGGCCGGGTCGAACGCAAGCTCGGCAAGCTCGACGGCGTCACCGCCACCGTCAACCTGCCCCTGGAATCAGCCCAAGTCACAGTCCCCGCTGCCGTCACCGACGCCCAGATCACCGCCACCGTAGCGGCAGCAGGCTACAAGGCCACCGTCCGCACTCCCCAATACCCAGCCACGACGATCGAATCCGGCGCCGTTGGTGCGCGGGATGAAACCGCCGGTGAGCTGCCCACGCGCGCCGACGGTGCCGGCATGCGGCAGCATGCGTCTAAGCGAGGCACGAGCGAGCATGCCGAGCATGGCGGACCGGCGGCGCGCGGAGGCGACCACGCTGCGACCCACCCGGCGGCCAAGCTCCGCCCGCGCCTGATCGTAGCGGCCATCTTCACCATCCCGGTGTTCCTGATTTCCATGTTCCCGGCCTTCCAGTTCGCCAACTGGGGCTGGGTCGCAGGAGCCCTGGCCCTGCCGGTGGTCACCTGGGCCGCCTGGCCGTTCCACCGGGCCGCCGCCATCAACGCCCGGCACCTCGCCTCCACCATGGATACGCTCGTCTCCATCGGCGTGACCGCGGCCTACGTCTTCTCGGCCTGGCAACTCCTCGTGGACCCGCAAATGACCGACCACCCGCAGGGTATGGAGGGGATGGGCACCGGCGGGCTCTACTTCGAGGTCGCCGCGGTCGTCACCACCTTCCTGCTCCTGGGCCGGTACCTGGAGGCCAATGCCAAACAGAAGGCCGGAGACGCCCTCAAGGCGCTGCTGAACCTGGGCGCCAAGGATGCCACTGTCCTCCGCGACGGCCAGGAGCAGCAGATCCCGGCCGATCAGCTGGGGGCGGGCGACCTCATTGTGGTCCGCCCCGGCGAGAAGATTGCGACCGACGGCGTCGTCGTCGAGGGGTCCTCCGCGGTCGACGCCTCGCTGGTAACAGGCGAGTCAGTGCCGGTGGAAGTCGGCCCCGACAGTCCGGTCACGGGCGCCACCATCAACACTTCCGGCCGGCTGCTGGTCCGCGCCACGCGCGTCGGCGCCGAAACCACACTGGCCCAGATGGGCCGGTTGGTTTCCCAGGCCCAAACCGGCAAGGCACCGATCGCGCGCCTCGCGGACCGGATCAGCTCGGTGTTCGTGCCGGTGGTCCTGGCCATCGCCACGGTCACCTTCATCGCCTGGCTACTGGCAGCCACGCCCGACATCAGCGACGCCGAACTGCGCGCCGCGTTCACGGCCGCCGTCGCCGTGCTGGTCATCGCCTGCCCGTGCGCCCTGGGCCTGGCCACCCCTGTGGGGCTGCTCACCGGGACCGGCCGAGGGGCGCAGCTGGGCATCCTGATCAAAGGGCCGCAGGTCCTTGAGGACACCCGGACCGTTGACACCATCCTGCTGGACAAGACCGGCACCGTGACCAGCGGGCATCTGGCCGTCGACGGCACCGAGGTGTTCGGAACCTTCAGCCCGGCTGAGGTTCTCCGCCTGGCCGGCGCGGTCGAGGCCGCATCAGAACACCCGATTGCCCGCGCGGTCGCCGCTGCCGCACTCTCGGCGGAGCGCCGCGACAACGACGCCGGCGTCCTTCCCGCCGTCGCCAGCTTCCGCTCCGCGCCCGGCGGCGGGGTCCAGGGCACCGTCGGGGGCCGGCTCGTGACGGCCGGCCGCACGGGCTGGCTGCAGGAGAACGGCATCGCCCCCACCGCGGCGCAACTGGAGGCCCTGGCCAATGCCGAGGGCTCCGGTGCCACCGCGGTCTGGCTTGCCGTGGACGGGGAGCCGGCCGGAATCATCAGCCTGCGTGACACGCTCAAGCCGGGCTCCGCCGCCGCGATCCAGCGGCTCCGGGGGCTCGGGCTCCGGCCGATCCTCCTGACCGGGGACAACGCCGCCGTCGCCGCACAGGTGGCAGCCGCCGTCGGCATCGCTCCGGAGGACGTGTACGCCGGAGTGCTGCCGGAGGGCAAGGTCGAGGCCGTGCGGAAACTGCAGGCCGGCGGCGCCACCGTGGCCATGGCCGGCGACGGCGTGAACGACGCTGCGGCACTGGCCCAGGCGGACCTCGGCATCGCCATGGGCTCCGGGACTGACGTCGCCATCGAGGCCGCGGACCTGACGGTCATGGGCAACGAACTCGGGCAGGTCGTCCAGGCCATTGAGCTGTCCCGCCGGACCCTGGCCACCATCAAGACCAACCTCTTCTGGGCCTTCTTCTACAACGCCGTCGGGATCCCGGTGGCGGCCCTGGGCCTGCTCAACCCGATGATCGCCGGCGCCGCGATGGCCGCCAGCTCCGTGCTGGTCGTGGCGAACTCGCTGCGGCTGCGCAGCTTCGGCAAGTAGGCCGCCGCTGGCCGGGCGCCGCCCGTCTATCCGCCCGTCAGGCCGCGCCGAAGCGGACGGCAGCCCTGGCCTTCGCCTTGGCCTCTTCCTCCCCGCGGTCCTTTGCCGGGGCGTGGGTCACCAGGGAGTCGAGCAGGTGCTGGGTGGCGTGGGCAATCTCGTGCACCGCCCGGTTGAAGGCCTCCTCGTTGGCCTTGGACGGCTTGGTGCTGCCACTGATCTTGCGCACGTATTGCAGCGCAGCGGCTTCCACCTCGGCGGTGGTAGCGTGCGGTTCGAAATTGTGGAGGGTCCGGATATTTCGGCACATACCTCCATGCTAGGTGCCAAGGCGCTTGGGATCGAGGGCATGGGGAGGGCTGCCCATCGACACTTTTTCGGCAGGCAGGATAGTTTGGGGGCATTGGATCTTCCGGAGCAGCCGGGATCCGCCGGGGGGCGCCTACAGGGCCCGGGTCCGGTTCTACCACTGAGGAGATTTTTCGAATGGCTATTTGGGGTGCAGACATTGCTCAGCTCAAGACTCTTGGGACTAAGCTGCAGGCAGGTTCGTCGGAGATCGACAAGCAGAAATCGATGCTGACCAAGGTGCTTGAGGGCACCGACTGGAAGGGTCCGGACGCCGACAAGTTCCGCAGCGAATGGAACGGCCAGCACGTTGCCGCCCTGGCGAAGGTCTCCCAGGCTCTGCAGGAGGCCGGCAAGCAGGCCAGCCGCAACGCCACGGAGCAGGAAAGCGCTTCCCGCTAGGCAGAAGCCCACAGAATCCAACCGGCCCGGACGCTACAGCGTCCGGGCCGGTTTTGTCGGACCCTACCTACGGCACGGGTTCGACGTCGTTCGCGTGGTCGAGCGCCGCCGGGCCGGCCCCGGCGGGGGTCCGCAACTCGTCCAGCCGTACCAGCACGACGCCGCCAACAATCAGCAGCCCGCCCATGAGTTGGATGGGGCCCGGCAGTTCACCCAGCAGCAACCACGCCCAGACGACGGCGAACAGGACCTCGGTCAGCGAGACAAAGGACGCCACTTTGGAGCCGAGTGCCCGCGCCGCCACAATGCCGGATACGTAGGCGAGCACGGTGGCCAGCACGACGAGTCCACCCAGGGCCACCCACCAGGGGGTAACCCAGGGGCCCAGCCGGGTGTCGGCCGTGCTGAACGCCATCGGCAGCAGGCCGGTTGCCGCGGCGAGCCACATAATGACGGCGCCGACCATGAGTCCCCCGGAGGCGAGGACGATCGGTGGGAGTGTGTCGTTTTCCTTGGCCGTGATGAAGAAGTAGATGGCCAGGCAAACCGCGGCCGCGATCCCCCACAGCACGCCGATGAGGTCGATCTTGACAGCCCCGGTGAGGTCCAGGACCAGGACCAGCCCGCCCAGGGACAGCAGAGTTCCGGCAATCGTCAAAGGCCGCGGGCGTTTGCGGCTGGCGGCCCAGAGCCACAGCACGATAATCACGGGTGCCAGGTATTCCAGCAGCAGGGCGACCCCTACCGACAGGCGCGCCACCGCGTTGAAATAGAACAGCTGGCAGGCGGCGACCCCGATGAGGCCGAAGAGCAACACCGTGAGCCAGTTGTCCCTGAGCTGGTGCCAGCGCCCACGCAGCGCCGGAATGGCGGGAACGGCCAGGATGACGGCCGCCCCGGTGAGGCGCGCGGTGACGGCTGCCCCGGGGGTCCAGCCGGTCTCCAGCAGCGCCTTGGCAAAGGAACCGGAGAGACCAAACACGGCCGAGGAAAACAAGGCAACCCCCAGGCCCGACGCCATGAAAGCTGATGCCGCGCCGGGCTTGCCGGCCCCGGGCGTCCCGGGGGCGCGCCGTCCGGCGTCGATCGTGGCCGGAGCTTCGGCGGTGCGGCGTGCGGCAGACACGGGCTGCCTCCTGTCAGGAGTAAAGTAGGGTTATGCTCATGACAGTACGCCACGCCGACGTAAGGAGTCAAGATGCTTTTTGCCCCTGACACAGAAGTGGCCCTGCGGTCTGTGGTCAACCTGATCAACTCGGCGGCCAACGGGGATGAGCACCTGTCCACGGCCGAAGATCTGGATCGGTTTCTGGAAGCCGAGGGATTCACCGGTTCGCGGACCCGGGACGCGGCGGAACTTGCCAGCGTGCACCGCCTCCGCGGCGAGCTCGCCGCCCTTTGGCTCGCGGACGAATCCACCGCCGTGGACACCGTGAACCGGCTGCTGCGGGAGGCGCACGCGCTCCCCCGGCTCGTGAAGCACGATGAATGGGACTGGCACCTGCACGCCACCACCCCGGAGGCTCCGCTGGCGGATCGGATGAGCACAGAGGCCGCCATGGCCCTGGTCGATGTCATCCGCGGCAAGGAAATGGACCGCATGCTGGTGTGCGCCGCCGAGGACTGCGACGCCGTCGTGCTGGACCTCAGCAGGAACCGTTCCAAGCGCTACTGCGACACCGGCAACTGCGCGAACCGGGCGCACGTGGCGGCTTATCGCGCCCGGAAGGCGGCGTCCTGAGCCGGTCGTACGGCGCGCGGTCCTAGCGGACGTCGTCGCCGGAACTGTGGGGCCCGGCGTCCGGGGCGCCGGCATCCGACCCGGGTTGCGCCGGGTGGCCGCCGTGCCCGGAGTTCCGGGAACTCAGGTTGACGCCGGACCCCTTGCCGAGCTGCTCGTCGTTGGGCTTGTGGCCCATCGAAAGCATGGCGAGCACCACCAGAATCACAATGAAGGCGATGCCGGCGGCAGTGAAGGCCAGGTCAAAGCGCGGGGTCTTGGCGCTGCCGCCGGAGGCGAAAATGAGCGTGGCAACGAAGGCCAGCACAGCCCAGAACGCGGAGAACATAAGCGGTCCCTTGACCGAGGTGCGCAGCTTGCGCGGTTCTCCAGATTTCTGCTGTGCCAAGGTGCTTTCCTCCTGCAGCCGACGCCGCCAGGCGTGGCAGTTGTGATGCCGCAATCGTTCTACGCAAGGTAGAACCTGTCGGTACTAGTTTACGGCCTCCGCGGAATCAGCCCGTGCATCGTGCCGCAAGGTCAGCCCGGCCAGCATCCAGAGCACCCCGCTGATGATGGCACCGCCGCCGGCGACGCCGAGCAGTGCGTGTGGTCCAAGGTCAATGAAGAACGGGAGCAGGCATGCGGTGCCCACCCCAACCACACCGGAGGCGATCCAGTCTCGGGCCAGCACGGACCGGCCGCGGTTGGTGATACCGAGGTGGAGCTCTGCGGCGCCGGCCAGGCCAAGTCCCAGGGCGGCCAGGATACCGAAGACCAGGTCGCCGGACATGAGCCCGACTGTGGCGCCGGTTCCGGTCAGAACGGCGCCGGCGGCTGACAGGGCCTTGCTGGACGCGGACCCGGCGCGGAGCCCGGTCTTGTTCACGCTCCAGAGCAGCACCACACCCGTGGCCAGCAGATAGAGCCCGCCAGCCCAGCCCATTCCCTCCGTGGATGGCACAGCCCAGAACACGGTCACGGCACCGAATGCCAGCGCGAGGGCGGCCCGGACCAGCACGGGTTTCCAGAGATCCGCCGCGGCGGGCAGGGCGGTGGAGGCGTCAGGGTCTGCGGGGAGAGTCACCCGACCAGTTTAGTGCCAAGCCGCACCCTCACCCGCGCGGGACGGGACGCGGCGGGGCCGGGGCGAGGACGCGGCGGGAAAGCCGGGCGGCTCAGTGTGAGCCGAGCACCATCCACCGGTCCGTCCGCGCGCGGAGGCCGAGCGTCACAGCTCTGGCGGCCATGTAGCCCACCGAGAACGCCGCCCACAGCCAGAGCAGGCCCGCACCGCCGTCGGCCCCGGACTGCCGGACCGCCAGCAGCAGCGGCAGATACACGGCGAGATTCACGACGCCGGCCAGCGCCAGGTACTTCGCATCCCCCGCGCCGATCAGCACGCCGTCGAGGACAAAAACATAGCCGGCGAGCGGCTGCCCGGCAGCGAGTACCCACAGCGCCAGCGTGAGCGCGGCCCGGACGTCCGCGTCGGACGTGAAGAGCAGCCCCGCCCACGGTGCCGCGGCCGCCAGCAGGACCCCGGCCAGTACCCCGAACCCGAGGCCCCAGCGGACCATGGTTCCAGTGAGCTCGCGCGCCGCAGCCGGGCGGGAGGCGCCGAGTTCCTTGCCGATCAGGGCCTGCGCGGCGATGGCGAGGGCGTCGAGGGCGAACGCCAGGAAGGTAAAGATGGTCATCGCGAGCTGGTGGGCGGCCAGGTTGACCTCCCCCTGGGCCGTGACCACCACCACCGTGGCGAGGATCGCGATGCGCAGGCTGAGAGTCCGCAGCATCAGCCACGAGCCCACTCTGGTCAGGGCCCGGATGCCGCGCCAGTCGGGCAGGAGGGACACGCCGTGGTTGCGGGCATTGCGCTGGACCATGACCACGTAGACCAGGGCCATGGCCCATTGGGCGATGCTTGTGCCAATTGCCGAGCCGGTAACGGACCACTGCAGCCCGTAGACCAGGAAGAGGTTGAGCACAACGTTCAGCGTGAAACCGGCGGCCGCGACGAACAGCGGCGTGCGGGTGTCCTGCAGGCCACGCAGCACGCCGGTGCCGGCGAAAATGAGCAGCATGGCGACTAGCCCGGGCATCGACCAGCGCAGGTAGTCCACGGCGAAGGCCCGCACTTCACCGCGGGCGCCCATCAGGTCCAGGAGCGGTTCGGCGGCGAGGAACCCGGCGGCGGCCAGGACGAGTCCAAGCAGCAGGGCGAGCCAGACACCGTCCCGCCCGGCGGCCAGGGCCCTGGTCAGCTGCCCGTTGCCAATCGCCCGCGCCACGGCCGGAGTGGTGGAGTAGGCAAGGAACACCATGAGCCCCACCACGGTATGCAGCACCGCGGACGCCAGTCCGACGCCGGCGAGCTGCGCCACTCCGAGGTGACCAACGATTGCCGCATCCGCGAGGAGGAACAGCGGTTCGGCGATCAGCGCCCCGAACGCCGGGACTGCCAGGCGCGGAATTTCCCGCCGGCGGCCCGCCGCGGACGGGACGGCTGCGGGAGGCGGGGCGGAGGCTGGCACGGAACCACCCTAGCGGCACGGCCAGCGTCGTACAGCTTCGCATTAGTTGACATTTCAACTATATGCAGGAAAACTATAAGTTGAAACTTCAACTAAATCCTCGGCGGACTGCCCCGCTGGGGTCCCTACCTCAGAACGGCATCCCCATGAACCAGCCCACACTCACCACCACGGCCCGCACCATCCTGCGCATCGTCACCGGATTCCTCTTCGCCGCCCACGGCTGGCAGAAATTCAACGAGTTCACCATCGCAGGGACGCAGGCCGCTTTTGCTCAGATGGGCGTCCCGGCGGCCAACCTCGTAGCGCCGGTCGTCGCCACGCTGGAACTTGTCGGCGGCATCGCACTGATCCTGGGTGTGCTCACCCGCGTATTCGCCGCCCTGCTCGCGGTCAATATGCTTGGCGCCCTGTTCCTGGTCCATGCCCCGGCAGGAATCTTTGCTGCCACCGGCGGCTACGAGCTGGTACTCATCCTGGCCGCCGCCGCCCTGGCCGTGGCCCTTGTCGGCGCCGGCAAGGTCTCCGTGGACAAGGCCCTCTTCGGCCGCACCGGCTCCAGGCTCAACGTCCTGGCCTAAGGAATTTCCAGCGCCAGGCGGTGCGTGCCGGCGGGCGGTCACCAACAGGCGGCCGCCCGCCGTCTTATCTTGTGTGGCGTCCCGGACCGCGTTTGTGTCCCCGCCCGCGACGCTTCCGCGGCCCGTCAGTAAACTCACTTCCATGAGTGAGACTGCTGCCAATGCCGTAACCCTGCGCTTCCTCGCCGCGCCCACCGACGTCGGCCACAGCGGTTCGGTCGACGCCGGCACCGTGCTCGAGTGGGTGGACAAGGCGGCCTATGCCGCGGCGGTCGGCTGGTCCAAGTCCTACTGCGTGACGGCCTACGTGGGGAACATCCACTTCGCGGACCCGGTCAACAGCGGGGACATGGTTGAGGTCACGGCCACGATCGTCTATACGGGCCGGTCCTCCATGCATATCCGCACCGTGGTGTCCTCGGGCGATCCGAAGGGTGGCCCGGCCACGATGCGCAGCCAGTGCATGGTGATCTTTGTGGCTGTCGGCGCTGATGGCAAGCCCATCCCGGTGGCGCAGTTTGAGCCTAGGACGCCGGAAGAAATCGAACAGCGCGACCATGCGCTGGCGCGGATCAAGGTCCGCGAGGACATCGTCCAGGCGATGAGCGGACAGGAATATACCGACGCCGGAACGGCCGAGAACGTTGTCCTCCGCTTCGTGGCTGCCCCCACGGATGTGAACTGGGGCGGCAAAGTGCACGGCGGCATAGTCATGAAATGGATCGACGAAGCAGCCTACGTCTGCGCCTCGCGGTACTGCGGGATGGATACGGTGGCCGTCTTCTCCGGTGGCGTGCGGTTCTACCGCCCGCTGCTCATCGGCCACGTGGTGGAGGTGGAGGCCCGACTCGTCTACACCGGAACCAAGGGCATGCACATTGCGGTGCATGTCCGGTCGGGAAATCCCAAAGGACGCGAGCTGGAGCTCACGACGTACTGCCTGACCGTGATGGTGGCACGGGACGAGCACGGCACATCCGTCCCGATCCCGCAGTGGGTGCCGGTGTCCGAGGAGGACAAGCGGCTGCACGCCCACGCCCGCGAACTGTTGGAGATCCGTGGCCGGGCACCGGGGAACCGGCTGCCCAACCACCTGCTCCGGGCCGGCGGCGAGTAGCCGTTAGAAGCCGCCGCCCCCGGCGTCGGCCGCCATGTTGGCGAACCGCGAGTAGTGGCCCTGGAAGGCGACCACGATGTCCTTGGTGGGCCCGTTACGGTGCTTGGCAATGAGGATGTCCGCCTCGCCGGCACGCGGCGATTCCTTGTCATAGACGTCTTCACGGTGCAGCAGGATGACCATGTCGGCATCCTGCTCAATGGAACCCGATTCACGCAGGTCCGAGACCATCGGCCGCTTGTCCTGGCGCTGCTCGGAGCCACGGTTCAGCTGCGACAGGGCAATAACGGGGACCTGGAGCTCCTTGGCCAGCAGCTTCAGCGCACGGGAGAACTCGGAGACCTCCTGCTGGCGGGACTCCACTTTCTTACCGGAGCTCATCAGCTGGAGGTAGTCAAGGATGACGAGTTTGAGATCATGCTGCTGCTTCAGGCGCCGGCACTTGGCCCGGATTTCCATCAGCGACATGTTGGGGCTGTCGTCGATGAAGAGCGGGGCGTCATTCATCCGGCCCATCGTGGTGGCGATCTTGGACCACTGCTCGTCCTTGATGGTGCCCTTGCGCAGGTCCTGAAGGCCGATCGTGGCCTCCGCGGACAGCAGACGCATCGCGATCTCGTTCCGGCCCATTTCCAGGGAGAACATCACGGTGGCGAGGTTGTTCTTGATGGCCGCGGAGCGGGCGAAGTCCAGAGCGAAGGTGGACTTGCCGACGGCGGGGCGGGCAGCGATGACGATCATCTGGCCGGGGTGCAGGCCGTGCGTGAGCTCATCGAGTTCGTAGAAGCCGGTGGGAACGCCCGTCATTCCCTCCTCGCGGTGACCGGACGCTTCGATCTCGTCCACGGTGGACTCCATCACGTCCTTGAGGACAACGTAGTCCTCTGCGGTGCGGCGCTCTGCCACGGCGTAGATCTCCGCCTGCGCCTGGTTCACCAGGTCTTCGACCTCGCCGTCCTGGCCGTAGCCGAGCTGGACGATCTTGGTGCCGGCGTTGACCAGGCGGCGCAGGACCGCGCGTTCGCCCACGATTTCGGCGTAGTACCCGGCATTGGCGGCGGTGGGAACGGTCTGGATGAGCTCGTGGAGGTAGGCGGGGCCGCCGATCCGGTTGATCTCGCCCCGTTTGGTCAGTTCATCCGAGACGGTGACGGCGTCGGCAGGTTCGCCGCGGCCGTAGAGGTCGATGATGGCCTCGTAAATCGTCTCGTGCGCAGGGCGGTAGAAGTCCACGCCGCGCAGGATTTCGACGACGTCGGCGATGGCGTCCTTGGACAGCATCATGCCGCCCAGCACGGATTGCTCGGCGGGAATGTCCTGGGGCGGCTTGCGGCTGCCTTCGGCTCCCCGAGTCCCCTCGACTGAGTCCAGATGCGTAACTGACAAAACTGCCGTCCTCCATTGTGTGCCTCGGCGGATGTCCGTACGCCGGCGACGCGTGTGCCATGGGCCTTGGTGCCCGCTGGCGCCAACCCCGGCGCAAGCCTGACGGGTTAAGTTCTATCAGCGGGCCCCGACACTTTGGCTGCCTCCCGGAACTGCCGATTTTCCACAGCCCGGTCCAGGCCCAGGGGCCGGGATTGAGAAGGAAGCCTGCATCGGATTCGGTATCCACGGCTCGATATCCAGCAACGTTATCCCCCGCCGGAGCAGGCACCAACCCGACCGGCCGCCCCACCTGTGGATAACCTGTGCACTACTGCCTCCTGCTTGTGCACAGCCTGTGGGAACAGCTGTGGATAGAAATTTTCTTCTACCAGCAATCAGCCTCTGACGTGGGGAAACGCCAGAATCACCGTGTGGACACAAAAGAATTTTCGGTCAACATTCATCCACAGCTTGCGGGTAGCGGCTGGGGATAGCCAGCGGCAGAAGAGGGCACACAACGCCGGAAATATGCACATTTGGTGATGGTCATCACGAGATAGCCCGGCATTGACGCCACGGCGACGCACGGTATGCCTACTGCGGAATGTGCTGTGGATAACTGCGATCTGACATAAGCTCTTCCCATGGGCGATGTACTGCTAGTCATACTGCCTGCCCTCATCCTGGCGGCAGTGCTTTGGGCCTTTGCCACGGCCCTCAGGCCCCGCGATACCGGGGTGTCTGACGCGGAGCGCTACCAGCAGGAACTGGCCGTCCGCTCCCAGGCCCACTATGCGGCCCAGATCCAAGCCGCCACCGCCGCCCGGGCCCGCGTGGACGCCGTCACCCGCCCCAGCCAGAATGAACAGCAGCAGTCACAGCAGGCCGATCATGCGCGCAGCGCGTTGCGTGCCCAGACGGGATTGGCACCCGCCGCCGGGCAGCCGGGCTACCAGGGGCATGTGCTGCCCGGCGGCCAGCTGAACCCACAGTTCGCCCTGCAACTCCAGTCGATGGCAAGGAGCGGCAAGAAGCTGCAGGCCATCAAGTTGCTGCGGCAGGCGACCCATTCAGATCTTTTGACCGCCAAGAAATATGTAGATCGGCTGTAGTTTCATGGAATCCCTGCTTATCCCCCTGCTAATTCTGGTGCTCGTTGTAGCCGGTGTCCTGCTGGGCGCCCGCGCCCTCGGCCGCCGCGGCACGCGGTCACGGCCGGAAGCTGCCCCACCGGCGGGACGGGATCCGGTTGAACTCGCACGTGCCGCCGCCGCCAAACTCAGCCAGGAGCAGCACCGCCGGCTTTACGCGTTGATCGCCCAGGGCCAGGCCATGGCCGCCATCAAGCTGTACTTCGAGGCCACAGGAGACGGCCTGCGGGCCTCGCGCGATGCTGTGGGGGCCCTGGCTGCCCACCCGCAGCCCTTCCGGCCTGAGGCACCCGAGCAGGCGCCCAGCGAGGACGACGACGACGCCCCGCAGCGTTTTGCCTACCGGTACCGGGCGATTGCCAGCAAGGGCGATGTCACCCGCGAGGTCAGCAGCAACATGCTCAACGACGAGATCTACGGCAGGATCCGCACCATGGCCAGGAGCGGCGACACCGAGGCCGCCGCGGAGGCCCTCACCCGCCACTCGGACATCTCCATCAAGCAGGCGCGCGAATTCATCGCCCTCCTCGAGGACTGACTTTCCGGCCCTGGGAACTAGAAGTCGAACAGCTCGCCGAGCCAGCCTTCCTTCTTCTTGGGACGGCGGCGGTCGTCATACCGGGGCTGGTCATAGCGCGGCCGGTCACGGCGGTCGTCATAGCGGCGGTCATCCGGACGCCGGTCGTCCCGTCGCGGGTCGTCGCGGCGCGGGTCCATGTTGTAGAGCGGCGGCGGGATATGGCCGGGCGTCACCGGCGGCAGCGGCGGCGCCGAGACGGACGGCCCCATGGTCTCGGCGGCGCGGTCCAGGATCTTGTCCAGCTCCCCCCGGTCCAGCCATACGCCGCGGCACTGGGGGCAGTAGTCGATCTCGACGCCACCGCGTTCGCTCATGATCAGGTCAATTGAATCCACAGGACACTTCATGTCCCGCACAACGAGCCGGGACGCTGAATCGTTCGCTGGCGCAGCCGGAGATGTCAGGGCCGGCCTGAAATACCGGCGAGCAGCTGCTCGAACGGCAGCGATTCCACGGCCGCGGGCGTCCGGCGCGGCTGCGTCCCCTCCAGCAGTCCGACGAACTCCCCCGCCGCCCGGTCGATCCGCGTCGAGAGGGGTGACCCGCCGTCGTCGTTGCCCCAGTCCTGGGGGCCGGCAAAGACGGCAGTACTGGCGATCCGGGTGCGGAGGTAAGTGAACAGGGGCCGCATCGCGAAGTCCAGGACCATCTGGTGCCGATCCGTTCCGGCAGTGGCGCCGAGCAGGACTGCCTTGCCCTCGAGCGATTTTGGGTCAAGGACGTCGATGAACGACTTGAAAAGGCCGCTGTAGGAGGCGCTGAAGACCGGGCTGACGGCGATGATGCCGTCAGAGGCCTCGACTCCGGCAATCACCCCGGCCAGCTTCGGTGCGGCATAGCCGGTCACGAAGTTGTTGGCGATATCCACGGCGAGGTCGCGCAGCTCCAGCACCTGGATATCGACGGCGTAACCGGCCGCGGCAAGGTGCCGTTCCGCGGAGGCGGCCAGCTGGTCCGCCAGCAGGCGGCTCGACGACGGGACGCCGAGTCCGGCGGAGAGTACGGTGATACGGCGGGATTCCACGGGGATGCTCCTCAAGTTGTGTCACGGCCACAAACGCCTATACATGCGTTTGCATCTACCTAGAAAAGCGCGGATCTGTGCGGTTTATTCCCGCCCTCCGTTGCTCTGCCACTTTTGGGCCCTAAAAGGGCGGAATGACAACCACAACTGACAGCACAACGGCGCCGGGAGGCCTGAAGGTTTGGCGACCGGTCGGCGGCTCAGAGCAGAACGAACCCCTCGATACAGCTCACCGAACTCCCGCCGACCCAGATGTCGTCCCCCAGCGCGTCAACGTGGACCCGCCCGGACCGCCCCAGCACTGTTCCCTGCGCCGCAATATAGGACTCCGGGGCCCGGCCGCTGCGGATCAGCCACTGGGCCGCGCCGGCGTTGAAGCTGCCGGTGACGGGGTCTTCCGCCGCGGTGTCGCCCGAGATGAACGTGCGCACCTCAAACCCGACCTCCGATCCGGCGGGATGGGGGCCGATCACACCGACTTTGAGTCCCGCCATGGCCGCATAATCAGGCCTGACGGCGAGCACCTGCTCCGCCGACTCGAGCAGCACACCAATCCACTCCGGGCCGTTGACCAGCCAGGACGCGCCAGCAGCGCCTCCCGCGGCATTCTGAGGCCTGCGGCGATGCGGGCGAGGTCGTCCTCGGCCACCGGCCCCGAGCGGGTCAGCGGCGGGGCCGCGAACGCCAGCCGGCCGCCGTCGCGCTTGACCCTGACCAATCCGGCCCCGCACTCCTGGACCAGCATCCCGTCCTGCCGGGGAATGCCGCCGGCTTCAAGCCAGGCATGCGCCGAGCCGAGGGTGGGGTGCCCGGCGAAGGGAAACTCTTCGCTGCCGGTGAAGATCCGCACCCGGTAGTCCGCCCCGGGATCGCCGGGAGGCAGCAGGAAGGTGGTCTCCGAGAGGTTGGTCCAGTTGGCGAACCGCTGCATCACGTCCTTTGAGAGTCCGCCGGCGTCGACGACAACAGCCAGCGGGTTGCCCCGGTATGGCTCGGCCGAGAAGACATCCACCTGGCGAAGGGACGGAGGCGGGGCGCGGGTGCAGTAGTCGAGGTCACCGCCGCAGGCTATCACCGGCAACGGTGCGGCTGACAAGACTGCCGCGGTCTGCGAGACTTCCCGCATGTCTGTGAACAAGACCCACAACGAATCCCAAAACAAGACCACGGCAACCGGTGCGTCCGTCGAGGAGTTCCTCGCCGCCGTCGAGCATCCCGTCCGGCACCGGGACGGGCTCCGGCTGCTGGAGCTGATGGCCGAGATCACCGGGCAGCCGGCGGAGATGTGGGGCCCGACGATTGTCGGCTTCGGCCGCTACCACTACAAGTACGCGACCGGCCGGGAGGGAGACGCACCCGCCGTCGGCTTCTCGCCACGGAAGGCCAGCCTGTCCCTTTACGGGCTGAGCTACGGCCCGGAGTCAGCAGCAGCTCTGCTGGCGCGGCTGGGGAAGCACAAGACCGGCGCCGGGTGCCTCTACGTCAACAAGCTCGACGACGTCGACGAGGCGGTGCTGACCGAGCTGATCCGCAACGGCTCCCGGCACGTGACCACGGTCCTGCACCACGACTAGGCCCGTTGAAGTTAAAGCAGAAGGCCCCCGCGTCCGGTTCCGAAGAGGAATCCGAAGGCGGGGGCCTTCCAGCAGTTCAGGACTGCAGAGCCGGTGAGGGCTACTTGCCTGCGACTACGTCGAGTTCGATCACAGCGGCAACGTCGTTGTGCAGACGAACGTTGGCCTGGTAGGAACCAACCGACTTGATGTGAGCCGGCAGTTCAACCTTGCGCTTGTCGATGCGGCCAAGGCCAGCGGCCTCAACAGCGTCGGCAACGTCGCCCTGCTTGACGGTGCCGAACAGTCGTCCGGTCTCGCCTGCCTTGACAACGAGCTTGACCGGCTTGGCGGAGAGTGCAGCTGCCTGCCTCTGAGCGTCTTCCAGGGAAGCGTGCTCGCGGGCGGCACGGGCAGTCTTGATGGACTCAACCTGCTTCTCGCCACCCTTGGACCAGGTCAGAGCGAAGTTGCGGGGCAGCAGGTAGTTACGTGCGTAACCATCCTTGACCTCGACAACATCGCCTGCAGCACCGAGACCGGTTACTTCGTGGGTCAGAATGAGCTTTGCCATGTTAGTTAATCCCTTCCTTAGCCGCGGCCAGCGCCGGAGTAAGGCAGCAGAGCAACTTCGCGGGCGTTCTTAATTGCCTGGGCGATCTTGCGCTGTTCCTGCACCGTGACGCCAGTGACGCGACGGGCGCGGATCTTTCCGCGGTCGGAGATGAACTTGCGCAGCAATGCTACGTCCTTGTAGTCGATGACAGTGATGTCAGCGGCCTTCAAGGGGTTGGACTTTGGTTTGGGCTTACGGAGTTCAGCCTTAGCCATCGTGGAGCTCCTATTCGATGGAGCCCGTGGATATTGATCCACGGGATGGTGGTGATCCGACGCCGGTCAGCACCCGTCCGCCTTGCGGCGTTCCGGCGGGTTCCGTCGTCGAACCTTAGATGTTGTTTAGAAGGGAGGTTCGGAATCCGGGCCGTTGCCCCAGCCGCCGCCTGCATTGCTGACACCGGGCGTGGCCCAGGGGTCATCCTGCTGTGCGGGCTGGTTGCCGCCCCAGGTTCCGCCCGAGTTGCCGCCCTGGTTTCCACCAGAGCCGCCGCCGAAGCCGCCACCGCTATTGCCGCCGCCGCCGCCGAAGCCGCCCTGGGCACCGTTACCGGTACCCCCACCGCCGGAGCGCTGGGTGCGGTTGACCTTGGCGTTGGCGTAGCGCAGGCTGGGGCCGATTTCGTCGACCTCCAGCTCGATAACGGTGCGCTTCTCGCCTTCTTTGGTTTCGTAGGAACGGCTCTTCAGCCGGCCGGAAACGATCACGCGCATGCCCTTGGTCAGGGACTCGGCGACGTTTTCGGCAGCTTCGCGCCATACCGATGCGCGGAGGAACAGGGTTTCCCCGTCCTTCCACTCATTGGACTGGCGGTCGAAGGTACGAGGAGTAGAAGCGATGGTGAAATTCGCTACTGCCGAGCCTGACGGTGTGAACCTCAGTTCGGGGTCACTGGTGAGATTACCGATGACCGTAATAGTGGTTTCGCCTGCCATCTACTGCCTCCTTGTTCGTTCCTGCGGGGTGAAGCGTGAAAATCGGGAGCTGATATTACTCAGCAACAACCTTCTGTACTTCGGGGCGGGTGATCTTGGTGCGCATGATGGTCTCATTGAGGCTCAGCTGGCGATCAAGTTCCTTGGCGGTAGCCGGCTCAGCGGTGAAGTTCACCACGGCGTAGATACCTTCAGACTTCTTCTGGATTTCGTAAGCCAGGCGACGACGGCCCCAGATGTCAACCTTTTCGATGGTTCCACCATCGGTCGTGATGACGTTCAGGAACTTCTGAAGCGTTGGCTCAACGGTACGCTCTTCGACCTCGGGGTCGATGATTACCATCAATTCGTAAGGACGCATATGTGAACCCACCTCCTTTGGGCTAAGCGGTTACGGCATTTCCGTAACAGGAGGTTCATTTGCGGTGCCATGTGCCCGCATCACCCCCAGGAACGGGGGCAGGGCGCAGCACAGACTTCAATAGCTTAGTGCATCAGGGCCGGATTCCGCGATTCCATGCCTGCCCAGTGTAGGCGCGCCCGGCATAGTCCGGGAAGCAACGCCTGACTCCATGTGGACAACCCTGGGCCACGTGCCCGGGATGGCGGGCAGCGCCTCGTTGTTCGAAGAGACGTACGACGGCACGGCCGGCGGCCGGAAGGCTATTCGCATCGAAAGCAAGTACTGGGCCCGATAATTACTCGACTTCCGTCGATGATCTACTCGACTCTCCATGCGGCCTAGGCCCGCCGCAGACCCGCGACTATATTTGCAACAGCACCGCCAATGAGTGGGGGTAACGCTTCAACTCCGGCACTGACCGGGCACTTTTCCATGGCAGTACCCATTGGCGTGCGGCAATGAATACGTCGGTTCGGGATCCACACATTCCCTGAAAGGCTGTGGAAACTGGCTGAGTGGTCTCTTGGGTATGAATGGTGGCGCCCGTGGTTGTTTTCGATCGAAAATTAGCGTCAGCACTGGGACAGCAATGAAACCGCCCCTCCGGAGTCGTCCAAACGGCGCCTCGAATGCATTTGCATGGGGCCTGCTGAATACGGTCATCTCCCGCCTCGGGACGCTCGGCATAGGAATAGTCCTCGCACGCGTGTTAGGCCCCGAATCCTTCGGCACTTTTGCCGTCGCCATGGTCGCCCTCATGGCAGTACTGAGCTTCAACGAACTTGGTGTCTCCCTCGCAATTGTCCGATGGCCCGAAGACCCGGCAAAGATTGTTCCCACGGTCAACACAATTTCCGTCGTCGGGAGCACACTTTTCTGCACCGCCGCAATTTTCGCCGCGCCGGCCTTCACCGCAGCAATGGGAGATCCGGACGCCACTGATGTGGTGAGGATCCTGATTCTAAGTGTCTTCGTCAATGGGATTGTTGCCTCGCCCGCGGCCCTGCTGCAGCGCAATTTCAGGGAGAAGGAACGGCTTGGAATCGACCAGGCCAACGTCTGGATCGGCGCCGTCCTGTCCGTGGTCCTGGCCCTCACGGGCATGGGTGCCATGGCGCTGGCGGTCGGCAGGCTGGTTGGCAGTTTGGTTTCCGGTGTGATGTTTCTGGTGGCCTCGCCATTGCCGTACCGCTTTGGACTGGACCGCTCGCAACTGGGGCCCCTGCTGAGATTCGGGCTGCCATTGGCGGGTACCAGCGTCATATTCTTCGCGGTCGGATATGCGGACCAGCTCACGGCCGGCACGGTCCTGGGTTCAACGGTCCTGGCGTTCTACGTGTTGGCCTTCAACCTCTCGAACTGGCCGGTGAGTATTTTGGCCCAACCGCTCCGCAGGGTTGCGCCTGCTGCGTTCTCGTCATTGCAGGGTAATCGAGGCGCCATGAATTCAGCCATGGAATCGATAGTCGTGGTGTTGGCGGCGGCAACATTCCCGATCATTCTCTTCCTGGCCGGCAGCGCGGTGCCCTTCGTGGAATTTGTCTATGGTGAGGCCTGGGTGGCGGCCGCGGCGGCCCTTTCCTGGCTGGTTATTGCCGCGATGTGCAAGGTATTTTGTGATCTTTCCTATGACTACCTCGTGGTTCTTGGCAGGTCCGGGACGGTCTTCACAGTCCAGGCGGGGAGTTTGCTGGTGTTGGTTCCTGCTCTGGTGGCCGGGGCATCCTGGGGAGGGCTGGCCGGACTCGCGGCCGCACAGGCGGCCGTGACGGGATGCGTGGTTCTTCCGCTTTACCTGTGGAAGCTGAGAAAACATGGGCTGGCCCTCAGTGGGATAGGGAGAAAGCTGCGTCTACCCGTCGCAGCGGGACTGGCAACCGGTGCGGCAGCACGCATCCTGGCTCTCACCGTGTCCGATCACTTCGTGGCACTTTGCGCTGCCGGGTCACTTGCGGTGCTGGTGACAGCAGGATTGTTGTACCTGCAGCGGGACCACATTCGGGAACTTCGGTCCATCGGAAAGCCAGACACAGTGGAGGCTCCAGTATGAGGATTCTTGTCTACCCGCACGATCTGGGGATCGGCGGCAGCCAGCTGAACGCCATTGAGCTTGCATCTGCCGTGCAGCGGTTGGGTCACGACGTCGTCGTCTACGGACGGCCGGGGCCGCTAAACCGGCGCATCGAGGAGTTGGGACTCGACTTCATTCCGTCCCCGGAACCGCACCGCAGGCCTACGCCGTCGGTAGTGAAGGCTCTGGTCCAACTGGGCCGGGAACGCAAGATCGACATCATGCACGGCTATGAATGGCCGCCGGCGCTGGAAAGCCTCCTTGCGTCCCGGCGGTCGCCGGGCACTGCCGCCGTGGCAACGGTGATGTCAATGTCGGTGGCTCCTTTCATTCCAAAGTCAATGCCGCTTCTGGTCGGCACCCAGGAGATCCTGAAGACGGAGCAGGAGTTTGGTCGGACATTGGCTGCGCTCCTGGAGCCGCCAGTGGACCTTGAAGCAAACAATCCGTCGTGGGACTTCGCCGAGCAGACCTTCTCTAGATCGTGGGGCCTCGATCCGGCCGCCTATACCGTGGTTCTCGTGTCCCGGCTGGCAACGGAGCTAAAACTTGAGGGCATCCTGGCCGCGATCGACGGTGTGGGGCTGCTGTCGAAAGAATTCCGCGTCCAACTTGTCGTCGCCGGCGACGGCCCGGCACGGCACCTCGTGGAAGGCCACGCCCGGACGGTCAACGCCGCAAGGGGTCGGCAGGTTATCGTGCTCACCGGGGAGCTTGGGGACCCTAGGGCGGCCTATGCAGCTGCTGATGTCGCCCTAGGAATGGGCGGGTCGGCGCTGCGGGCACTGGCGTTTGCGAAGCCACTGATCGTTCAGGGCGAAAGAGGGTTTTGGGAACTTTTAACTCCGGATAGCCTTCCACTTTTCCTTGAGCAGGGCTGGTACGGAGTCGGACCCGGAACCCAGGGCGGGGCAGAGCGGCTGGCGCAACTGCTGCGCGGCCTGCTTGTCGACGAGTCCCGCCGCAAGACGCTTGGCAGTTTCGGGCTATCCACAGTTCGGGAAAGGTTCTCTTTGACGCGGGCGGCCGGCGTCCTGGAGGACTTCTACTCACAGGCCATCGAATCGTCCGGGGAAGTCAGCATCGGGCGGGACGTGGGTGCACTCGCCAGGTTTGTCGAATACCAGCTCACGACGCGGCTCCGCCGGGTCCTGGGGCCGACTCCTGCTGATGATTTCAATTCCCGTCCCGTGGCGGGGCGCGGACAGGCAGGTCGCGCAGTGGATGCACCCGCATCACGGCAGGCATCCCCCTGAAGATGAAGCTCAGTCCGGTGACGATCACCGAATCCCCAATCGTGTGACGGCACCGTCACGGTCCGCACCGCCGACCGCGGCAGGCCATCTCCTGACTCCTTGACCGGCCGTAGGATCGCGAGGACCATAACAAGGAAGTAAGGGTCTCACCCTCTGCGAAGTTACGGGATGACTATGAGGCAAAGCGCGTCGCGGGTAGAAATCACGTCCAGAGCAAAGGGCATTGGCGTTCTCGGTGCGTCAGTCCTTCTTGCGCTCGGAACCGCGATCACCTGGGTGCAATTTGGCTCCAGTGATCCTCAGACTTCAGTGGAAGTCACTGAGTCACCAACCATCCGGAATGTTGATGGCGGTTCCGATTACTTCAACAAGTTTCCCAACACATTGCCAATTGATCCCACTTATTTTCCGATCGGCGTCTGGAAAGAAAGCCTGACTGACCCCGCCGATGCTCCAAAAGACAGGGCAGTCCTCATAAACACTTATGTCGAGTTGACCGGCAACTCAGACATAGGGTTTGCGACCAATGTGGGGTCGTTTGCCTTGACCGAGGAACCCCTCCAAGGAGCAATGGGCAGGGTGCTTTCCGACGAGGTCGACATGTGGGCCCGCGGAGGCAGTGGGGAGTGGACAGGATTGTGGCCCGGCCAAGGCGAAATCTGCAGGCCGGCGAACCTAGGCTGCGGCTTCACCGTCCAGCGCGAATTGCTCAAGGCGCTTCCCCAACAGACCCTGCTTTACAGCAACTACGGAAAGGGCGTTACTTTCTGGGAAGGGGCCGCAAACGCCGCGACATTCCTGAACGACTTTCAGGATGTCGTCTCTGCCGACAATTACTGGTTTACGGACCCCTACATCTGCGGACCGAGCGAGGGCGGCGCTGTTTTCGCAGACGGACAGGAGTTGGAACCCGGAAAGTGCAGACTCGCAGCCAACTATGGCTGGACGGTCAGCAAGCTGCGTTCCCTAATTACGCCGGCGTTGAGTAAACCCGTGTGGGCGTTTGTGGAAGTCGGACACCCGTTCACCCAGGACCAAGCTCCCACGATTACCGGTCCGGAGATCCGCGCTGCTGTGTGGAGCAGTTTGATCCACGGGGCACGCGGGATTATCTACTTCAATCACAGCTTCGGGGGCGACTGCCAGACGCAGCACATCCTGCGGGACGCCTGCGGTGAGGAGATCAGGCCCTGGGTGACCGCCGTCAACAGGCAAATTACCGATCTCGCCCCGGTCCTCAACGCGCCGTTCCTCGACGGAGCGCTGGCCCACGGCGCGGGCGTTGACGCGGCGGTGAAAATACACGGGGGCGATCTCTACGTTTTCGCCGGCTCGGCGCAGGCGGACCCGCAGACAGCCGAATTCACTCTGGGGTGCCTTCGGGGCGCGGCCGCGACCGCAACGGTCCTGGATGAGGACCGTACGGTGGCGATCAGCAACGGCAACTTCAGGGACACGTTCGAGGACGGCAATGCGGTCCATCTCTACAGGATCAACGGGGCCGCCGCGGCCTGCACGCCCTAGCCCGCGCGGCGCCGACCTTTGAGCGCCTAAGCCGCCGTGCGGAAGAACAGCTCCGTCACCTTCGCAAGCCGGTAGGGGTCCTCGACGCCGCAGAGTTCACGGGCCGAGTGCATCGAAAGCAGGGGCACGCCGACGTCGACCGTCCGGATGCCAAGGCGGGTGGCGGTCAGGGGACCGATGGTGGAGCCGCAGGGCATAACGTTGTTCGAGACGAACTCCTGGTACGGGATGCGGGCGTCCGAGCACAGCCGCGCCCAGAGGGCGGCGCCGGCGGCGTCTGTGGCGTAGCGCTGGTTGGCGTTGATCTTCAGCAGCGGCCCGCCGTTCAGGGCCGGCCGGTTGGCCGGATCGTGGCGTTCGGCGTAGTTGGGGTGGACAGCATGACCGGCGTCGGCGGACACACAGAAGGACGCCGCGAGGGCCTGCCGCCGCTGGCTCGCCGAGGCCCCCAGGCCGTCGGAAATGCGCACCAGCACGTCCTCGAGGATGGGCCCGCTCGCGCCGGAACGGGAGGCCGAGCCGATCTCCTCATGGTCGAACGCGGCCAGCACCGCAATCGGCGCCCCGGCCGGCAGCGGCGAGGCGGCGTGCCCGATCAGCGCCGTGAGTCCGGCATGGGTTGCCGACAGGTTATCCAGCCGGCCGGACGCGAAGAACTCACCCTTTGCGCCGAACACGGCCGGGGCCTGGGTGTCGGCGATGACCACGTCGTAGCCGCCGATCAGGGCAGCGTCCACGTCCGCGCCGGCAACCCGGCCCGCCAGCAGGCCCAGCAGGTCCTCGCCCGCCGGGTCGCCAAGCCCGTAGACCGGGTTCATGTGCTGCTGCTTGTCCAGGGCCAGCCCCTCGTTCACGGCGCGGTCCAGGTGGATGGCCAGCTGCGGGAACCGCAGCAGCGGGCCGGTGGCGGTGAGGTGCTGGGTCCCGTCCCGCATCACCAGGCGCCCAGCAAGCTGCAGTTCCCGATCCAGCCAGGAGTTGAGCAGCGGGCCGCCATAAACCTCGACGCCGGCCTGCAACCAGCCGAACTTGCCCGTGGTGGGCCTGGGCTTGAGCTTGAACGACGGCGAATCGGTGTGTGCGCCCAGGATGTTGAAGCCCGTGGTGGGACCGGCCGTCTCCGGCGTCACCCAGGCGATGATCGCACCGTCGCGGAGCACGTAGAACTTTCCGGTCGCGGCGGCTCCGTCCCAAGGCTTCAGCTCGTCGAGGGCGGTGAATCCCGCCCCGTTCAACCGGCGGGCGGCTTCGTGGACGGCATGGAAGCTCGACGGCGACGCGGTGACGTACGCGCCGAGGTCCTGGATGTGGGCTGCGGCGTTGGACTCTGAAGGCATGGCTCCGAGTCTAGCGCCGTGCCGTTGGCCCAACGGCCCTACACGGTGACGTTGAGTCCGGCCGTGTACCCACCCGACACCGACCCGGACATGGTGGCCAGCTGGTAGATGCCGCCGTCGTCGCCGAAGACATTGTCCGATGTCAGCGTGGTCCGGGGGAAATTGCGGGCACTGGATTCGTAGCCGGCGGAGGCGAAGACCTCCTTGCAGGCGGCGTCCGTCAGTGCGATCTGGGACACCGCGAGAACCTGCCCGGCCGCCGTCGCATTGTCCATGGACTCGAAGACTTCGAAGTGAATGTGCGGCCAGCGGCCGCTGTAGGCGCCGGGGAAGATGGTCTGGAAGGTGACCTGACCGTTGGCGTCGGCCTGCTGGACGCCGCGGAGATAGTTCTCGTTCTTGAGCCCGGCGTCGTACATGGAGTACTTGCCGTCCTGGTCACAGTGCCAGGCGTAGACGGCGGCCCCGGCCAGGGGCGTGCAGCCGTTGGCGTTGTCCAGCAGGGTGAGCGTGACGGCGAGCGGCACCCCGTCGGCCCTGGTGGAGGAGGTGCCGAAGCTGGAGGTGATGTCCTGCCGGACCACGCCCGAGGAGGCCAGGACGTTGGGGCCGTTGGAGCCGTCGCCGGGATAGGGGCCCGCGGTTTCCGCCGGGATTTCGACGCCGCATTCAGCGATCGCCCGGGTCAGCGTGGGCGAGGCGGAGGCCGACGGCGTGCCGGTGGCCGCGGCGGTTCCGGAGGATGCCGGCGTCGACCCGGCCGAGGCGGACGCGGCCCCCGGGGCGGAGCCGCCCGGCGTGCAGGCTGCCAGGGCGGCAGCCGTGCCGGCACCGAGGAACATGCCCAGTGACCGGCGGCTCAAGAGGGTGGAGAGGTCGAATTCCAGGCCGCGGTCGTGGTTGGGGTGCGGTTCGTGCGGTGGCTGCGGAGACGTGGTCATGCGTCCATGGAACCCCGGGGCACTATGCCCTGGCTAGGACCCTTCTGTGAACCCGCTGTGGCCTGCGCAGGCTCATCGGGCGGGCTGGGCCGCGGGACATGCCCTCCCCTGGCACCCACGACTGGGCATGTCCCGAACCTGACCCGCGGGACATGCCCTCCCCGTCGGCGCAGGACTGGGCATGCCCCACCCGGGCCGCGGGACATGCCCTTCCCTGGCCGCGCCGGGTGGACATAATGCCACTATGTCCACTGCAGCGCGGCAAGGCTGGGCATGTCCCGTGGTGCTGGGGGCCCCGAGGGCGGAGCTGGTGCGGGGGCGGGGCGGGAGCTAGGACGCCTGGCCGGCTCCCACGATGGCGTCTTCGGCAGGTGCCCCGGTCTCGGCCTTGCCGGCGCCGGTCTCGCCGTTGCCCGGCTCCGGGGTCTTCCCGCCGTTCTTGCGGTAGCGCCAGAGGCCGATACCGACCACGACGGCGGCGAGGGCCAGGGAGAGCAGCAGCGATTCGCGGGTGGTGTCCAGGACCACCATGCCGATGAGCAGTGCAACGATGCTGATGATGGCGACCCAGGTCAGGTAGGGGAACAGCCACATCTTCAACTGGAGGTCCTTGGCCGCGGCGCCCATCCGGCGGCGCAGAATCAGCTGCGAGCCGGCGATCACGAGCCAGACGAACAGGGCGATGGCTCCCGAGGTGTTGACCAGGAACAGGAACACGGTGTCGGGAGCGATGTAGTTCAGGCCGACGGTGATGAACCCGACCACGGTGGAAGCCAGGACGGCGGCGGCAGGGACGCCGCGCTTGGAGATCCGCATCCAGGACCGCGGCGCATCGCCGCGGCGGGAGAGTGAGAACAGCATCCGGCTGGCCGTGTACAGGCCGGAGTTAAGGCAGGAGAGCACGGAGGTGAGTACCACGATGTCCATGATGGTGCCGGCGCCGGGGATGCCGTAGAGCTCGATCACGGCTACGTACGGGCTCTTGGCCACAGAGGCGGAGTTCCAGGGCAGGAGGGTGACGACGATCGCAATGGAGCCGATGTAGAAGACGAGGATGCGCCAGACGGTGGACTTCACGGCCTTCTTGACCGCATCGACGGGGTTTTCGGATTCACCGGCGGCGATGGTGGCGATTTCAGCGCCGAAGAAGGAGAAGACGACCACGAGGATACCGGCCAGCACGGCGCCTGGTCCGTTGGGCATAAAGCCGCCGTTTTCCAGCAGGTTGCTCACTCCGGGGGCCGGGACGCCCGGGATGAGGCCCAGAATCGCCACGACGCCGAAGAGCAGGAACAGCACGATCGCCGCGACCTTGATGGAGGCGAACCAGAACTCGAACTCGCCGAAGGACTTCACCGACCCCAGGTTGGTCAGGGTCAGGACCACCATCAGCAGCAGCGCCCAGATCCACTGGTCGATCCCGGGCACCCAACGGTGCATGATCGCCGCACCCGCCGTGGCCTCGATACCCAGCACAATGATCCAGAACCAGGCGTACAGCCAGCCGATGCTGAATCCTGCCCACCGGCCAAGGGCCTTGTCCGCATAGGTCGAGAACGAACCGGTTTCCGGATTGGCCGCCGCCATTTCACCGAGCATCCGCATGACCAGGATGACAACGAGGCCTGCCGCCGTGTAGGCGACCAGGATGCCGGGACCCGCCTGCTGAATCGCGGCGCCGGAGCCGACAAAGAGCCCGGCACCGATCACCCCAGCGATCGCGATCATGGACAGATGCCTGGGTTTCAGGGATTTGGAGAGTTGCTGGTCAGCCTGCATGAAGCGCCGTCCTTCGTGGATTATTCGGTCCGCGGGTGGATCGTGAAAACTTGTGTGGCGGACCACATTGACGTTTCACCCTAGACCGGGCACGGAAGCGTCTGGTCTGTGCAATCCCACAAATGACGGAGGGCTGAGCCGGGCACAACTCCAGCAATAAGGCCCATGAAGCAAGGGAAGTTGCCTCCCGGGCAATTTTGAAATGTGCCTGAAACCACTGCTTCGGACTCCCTGGGCCGTGCAGCCCGTCTCCGGTGCTCAGTAGTCCGGGTTGCTGGGCACCACCAGACCGGTCTCGTAGGCGTACACCACGGCCTGCACGCGGTCGCGCAGATGAAGCTTGTTGAGGATCCGGCGCACGTGTGTCTTGACCGTGGCTTCGGAGAGGAAGTACCGGTGCGCAATCTCGGCATTGGAGAGCCCCTCGGCCATGGCCCCGAGCATCTCGGTTTCGCGCGGGGTGAGGTCCTCCAGCAGCGGATCCCTGGCCGGCCTGACCCCGGCGGGGACTCCGCCGGTGGCCGGATCGGCCCCGTTGCCCCGGACGTACGTTTCCAGCAGCCGCCGGGTAATGCGCGGGGCCACGACCGCGTCACCGCTCGCCACCACCCGGACGGCAATGACCAGTTCGGCGGGCGCCACGTCCTTGAGCAGGAAGGCCGAGGCCCCGGCCTGGAGCCCGGCGAACGCGTATTCGTCGAGGTCGAAGGTGGTGAGGATGATGATCCTCGCGTGGGCCCCGGAAGCGGTGATGGCCCGCGTGGCCCCGATCCCGTCCAGCACCGGCATCCGCACGTCCATCAGCACAACGTCGGGCGCGAGCTCGCGGACCTGGCGGATCGCGTCGGCGCCGTCGGAGGCTTCGCCCACAATCGCCAGATCATCCTCGCCCTCCAAAATCAGGCGGAATCCCATCCTCAGGAGCGGCTGGTCATCCACCAGCAGGATGCGGATCGGTCCGGTTTCGCTCATCGGTTCCCCTTGACTCATGTGTTCTTGCTTCCGTTGTCGCCGTTCCGGTGCAGGACGGCGTGCACTCGCCAGCCGTGATCAGGGCTCGGGCCTGCCTCCACGGTCCCCGCATAGATTCGTGCCCGTTCCCCCATTCCGGCCAGACCCTGCCCGGTCCCCACGGATCCGGGGGATTTCCGCGCCGCCGCCGCAACCAGGCCACCGGCTTCGATGGTGCCCTTGCCGTCGTCGACGACGTCGATGGTGACCGTGGGGCCGTTCCGGGCAATGGCCACGTCCACCCGGCCCAGCGAGCGGCCGTAGCGCAGCACGTTCGTGAGCGACTCCTGCACGATCCGGTAGACCGTCAGCTGGAACGCGGCGTCGTCAGGCAGCGAGGGGCCGGTGTGAGTGTAGTGGAGCGGGAGCCCCGCGGTGCGGAAGCCCTCGAGGAGCTTGCGCAGATTGTCCCCGGCCACGAGCGGTTCGCGGGGAGCCTCCCCGGGGGCCGAATCGTCGCGCAGCACACCGAGGACGCGCCGCATGTCCGCCAGTGCGGTCCGGCCGGTGCGGGAGAGTTCCCCGAGGACCTCCGCTGCCCTGGCCGGGTCCTTTTTGACGACGACGGCGGCCCCGTCCGCCAGGCTGACCATCACCGTGAGCGAGTGTGCCACGACGTCGTGCATTTCGCGGGCAATGCGGTTGCGTTCGGTGACCGACCCGAGTTGTGCGGCCCTCGCGGCCCAGGCCGCAATCTCGTGCTCGTGCTCGCGCCGCTGCCGGACCGAGACCCCGAGCCCGGTGGCAATGACGTTGGAGAGGGTGATGCTGATGGCGGAGGCGATGCTGGTGATGAGCTGGAAGTTTTCCGGTGTGTTCACTCCCATGTCCGGCAGCCGGCCATCCAGCGGACCAACTGCCAGCAGGAAGTACACAATCACCAGCGGCACAGTGGCCGACGCCAGGCACACCAGCGCGAACCGGCGGCTGCGCGTCGCCGCGACGGAGTAGAGCGCAAACCACAGGCCGGCGGAGACGTTGGAACCCCACGGGTGGAGCAGGGTCACGCCCAATTCCAGCAGCGCCACGACGGCCACCACTCGCACCGGATGGCTCCGCCGGAACCACAGCGCCGCCGCGGTCGCTGCGAGCAGCGCGGCGACCGGCCAAACGCCGTCGCGCACCGCTTCCGCCGCGGCGGGGGTCACCAGCAGCAGGTAGCAGGCCACGACCACGGCGTCCATCGCCCGCGGATGCTGGAACAGGTAGCGCCGGATCCGCCCCCGGCGCCGGGCGGTGATTTCAGCGAAGGACGCGTCAGCCTGGCCGGCTGGCGCGTCCTTTACGGGAACTGCATCGATCATGCTCTGAGCCTAGACGGTGAGTCCGGGGCCTAGACGTCCCGCTTTTTCAGCAACACCGCGGCCAGGACCACCGGCACGACGACCCAGGCGCCCAGCACCATCGCGGCCTGCCAGGCCTCCAGAGTGTCCGGGACATGCTGCACGGCTGTCATGGTTTCGACCGTGTTGCCGGGCAGGTACTTGCGGGCCTCGACGAAGAAGTCGCCCGGGATCAGCTGGAAGGCGATCGGTGCCACGAAGAACAATCCGACCAGGCTCATGATGCCGCCGGCGGAATTACGGATCAGCGAGCCCAGGGCCATGCCGATGGCGGCGACGGCGGCGACGTAGAGGCTATTGACGAGCAGCAGCTTCATCGACTGCGAGCTGGCGAGGTCCAGTTTGAGGTTGTAGTTGTCCAGAATCGGCAGCGACACCAGGCTGGCCAGGAACACGGAGGCCGCGGTGAGGACGAACGCCGTCACCATGACCACGAGGAGCTTGGCGGCGTACGCCGGGATTCGTTTCGGGACGGCCGCAAAGGTGGAGCGGGCCATGCCCGTGGTGAACTCGGAACTCATCAGCAGCACCCCGAGTGAGCCCAGGATCAACTGGGCGAACGCGATGCCGGACGTGGGGACGCCGACGGCGAGGTCCCCGCCCTGGGAGGCGAAGGCGGCGGCGGCATCCGGGTCCGTGGCTGCGGCCTCGGCGAACTGCCCCGTGCCCCAGGCGGAGAGGGCACCGAAGCCCACCATGACCAGAACGGTGCAGCCCAGCAGGATCAGCGTGGACAGGAGCGTACGGAACTTGATGAATTCGGAGTTCAGCACCCGGAAGAAGCTGGGGCCCGGGCCGGTGCTGGTGCCGAAGATCCCGCCGGCCGGGGCGTCGCCGGCGGGCGCGCCGCGGCGGGAGGGGTCGAGGGTGGTTGAGCTCATGGCTTAGTTGCCTCCGGTCGGGACGGGGGCGGCAGCGCCCGTGGTGATCAGTGAGTGGTATTCGACCTCATCCTTGGTCAGTTCCATGTAGGCCTCCTCGAGGCTGGCCTGAAGCGGGGTGAGTTCGTAGATCATGACGCGGCTGTCGAGGGCCGCGCGGGCGATCTGGCGCGGATCCAGGCCCGTGACTTCAAGCAGTTCGTTCTCCTGCAGTTCCACGGAAATTCCGTCGCCGGCGAGCAGGTGCATCAGCAGGTCCGGCTGGTCGGTGCGGACGCGTGTGCGGATCTGCCCCTTTCCGGTGATGATGTCCTGAATCGGCGCATCGGCGATGATCCGGCCGCGGCCGATCACGATCAGATGGTCGGCGGTGACGGCCATCTCGCTCATCAGGTGGCTGGAGAGGAAGACTGTGCGTCCCTCGGAGGCGAGGTACTTGACCAGATTGCGGACCCAGATGACGCCCTCCGGGTCCAGTCCGTTGACCGGCTCATCCAGGATGACGGTCTGCGGGTCGCCGAGCAGTGCCGCGGCGATCCCGAGCCGCTGCCCCATGCCGAGCGAGAATCCGCCGACCTTTTTCTTGGCCACATCGGCCAGCCCCGTCATCTCGATGACGTCGTGCACGCGTTTTTTGGGGATGCTGTGCGTGGCGGCCATCGCGAGCAGGTGGTTGTAGGCGGAGCGGCTGGTGTGGACGGCCTTGGCGTCGAGCAGCGCTCCGACGTCGCGCAGCGGCGCGGCGTGCCGGGCGAACGGCGTGCCGTTGACGGTGACGGTGCCCGACGTCGGCCGGTCCAGGCCCATGATCATGCGCATGGTCGTGGATTTGCCGGCTCCGTTCGGGCCCAGGAAGCCGGTGACCCGGCCAGCTTCGACGGTGAAGTTGACTCCGGCGACGGCGGTTTTTTCGCCGTAAACCTTGGTCAGGCCTCGTGCTTCGATCATGGAAGCGTTCCTTTGGCTAGCAGTGGGGTGGTGTACACACCACGCTACCGAGACGGAGGGCCGGATTCGCCGGTCTCAGGGATGATTCAGGGTCGAATCAGGGTAGTCCGGGAGGATGACAGTGCGGCCGTCAGGATGCCGGCGAGTAGTACGTCAGGGCGCCGGGCGTCACCGAGAATTCGACCCCGCGCACCCCGGGCATTACTTCCCCGTCTACCGCCAGGACCATGGTGGTGTCCCCGGGTTCCACCCGGATCCTGCTGGATTCGCTGAGGTGGGTGATCCGGGAGGTGGCGACGGTTCCGGTCAGCACTGACCACAGCAGCCGGAGCCGGGCAAAGGATTCGTCTGCGGTGATCATTCGGAGGTCGAAGACGCCGTCGTCGAGGACCGGGCGAATCAGCGGGGCGTGGTCGCGGGGGTAATACCGTCCGCGGCCGATGTAAAGGATCCACAGTTTGTGCCGCACCCCGTCGACGATCAGCGTGGTGGGCGACCCGGCGGCAAACGTCCGCAGCATCGCGACGACGCCGGCCAGGGGTTTCCCAAGGGCTGGCTGGAGCAGTTCGCGCCGGCGGACGAGGTTCGGGTAGAGGCCGATGCTCGCGGTGTTGAGCATCGTCAGGTGCAGCCGTTCGGGGCTGGCGGGTAGTCCGCGCTCCACGGACACCAGGCCGACGTCCGCCCGGGCCGCTTCACCGCGGGACGCGGCCTCGACTGCGGCCGTGAGGTTGGGGGTGCCGGCGTCCCGGGCGAAGTGGTTGAGGGTTCCGCCCGGCAGGACCAGGAGCGGGAGGGAATGCTCGACGGCGGTCGCGGCCGCAGTGCCGACCGTGCCGTCACCGCCCCAGACGCCCAGGGCCACCACCCCGGGCTGGCTGGCTACCCGGGCGATCTCCGCCGTGAGGTCCTCGTCCTGGGCAACCTCCTTTATATACGCTTTGGGGAATACCTTTTTCAGCGCCGCAACTGTCTCCTCCGCGTACGAGCCGCCCAGCGTATTCACCGCGATGCCCAGACCCTCACCGTCCGGAAGCCCCGCGGCTTTCACGGCAGTCCGCCGGAGCTCGGGGATGGGCGGCCGAACCGGCCACCATTTCCGCGTGACGAGGGCAGCCCCCGCACCGATCGCCGATCCGAAAAACACATCCGAGGGCCAGTGGGCCCCGGTGTGCACCCGGGAGTAAGCGACGCCCGCCGCGAGGGGGGCCAGCGCGGTGCCGAGAGCCGGCCGCACAAGACCGGCGCCAAGGGCAAACGCCACGGCCGAGGCGGAGTGGCCCGAGGGCATGGAGGAACTTGTGGGTTGGGGATGGACAAACCTGAAGGCCGGAAGGTGCTCCGGCAGCGGGCGGGCCCGCGGCAGCAGGGTCTTGAACCCGAGATTTGTGACCGCGGAAGCGACGGCCTGCGCCAGCACGCCGTGGAGCGCGGCCCGTCGCGTCCTGCCGGGGAAGAATGCCATCACGGCGGCGATGCCGAACCAGAGCTTGCCCTTGTTCGCCGCGGCGGACAGCCGCCGGAAGAAGTCGTCATGATTGCCCCCGGGGAGGCCGGACACAGCGCGTACGAGCTTCCGGTCGAGTTTCCCCAGCCGGCTCGGCGCTCTCCTCAGCATGCTGCGCATTCGACCACCATACTGCCGGTTACGGGCCGCACGCCGTCAGAAGGGAAGGGACGGCCGAATGTCCTGCGGCAGCAGCGCCAGCCCGCCCGGGCGGTCGGTTGGCTAGGATGAGGCGATGATCCGAGTGCTGGACCCTCAGCGGCTGCCCCCCGGCCGCGTGCTGGCCGCGAGTACCGCCCTGCTGACGCTGGGCGGAGTCCTCGCTGGTCCCCTGATGGCGGACGTGAGGCTGCCCCCGTTCCAGGGTCTGGACGAAAGCTGGGCCGGCTGAATCACGTCGCTGCACAGTCCGTTCTGGGACGGCCTTAATGTTTTCCTGAATCTGGCCGGCTACCGGGGCGTGCTGGTGCTCCACGGGTTGCTCGTCGCGGCCCTGCTGCTGAAGAGACGCCCGCAGGCGGCCCTCTTCGCCGCTGCGGCCGGCATCGCCGTCCTGATCTTCACGCAGATCCTCAAGGCGGGCATTTTCCGTGACCGGCCGGAGAACACCGTTGTCCTGACCGACACGGGCTCCTTCCCGTCTGGTCACGTGGCGAGCACTGCGGCGTTCCTGATGGTGCTGGCCCTGCTGGTGGGCCGCGCCTGGGCGGGGGTGCTCGCGGGGTTCGGGGTGCTGGCAATGATGGTCAGCCGCACGTATCTGTCCGCCCACTGGCTCGTGGACACCGTAGGCAGCGTGTGTTTGACCGTACCGGTGGTGCTCCTGCTTTGGTTGTTCTTCCAGGACATATGCATTCAGGAGAATGGAGACGCCCGCCGCCTTCTTAGCTGGCGCGCAAGGGCTTCGCGGCGCCGGCGAGCAGAAGCGCACCCAGGATCGGGATCATGATGGCCAGCAGGGCCAGCCGGATTCCGATCAGGTCACCGAGGTAGCCCAGCAGCGGCGGGCCGGCCAGGAACGCGACGTACCCGATCGTGGAGACCACTGACACGCGGGCGGCCGCGTGTTTCGGATCGTCGGCCGCGGCCGACATCCCCATCGGGAACGCGAGGGCAGCCCCCGCCCCCCAGAGCACCGCGCCGGCCGTAGCCATCCAGATGTCACCGGCCAGGACGAAGAGCCCGAGCCCTGCGGCGGCGGCAGCCATGCTGGCACGGAGCACCGGCACCCGGCCGTAGGCGTCGATCGCCCGGCCGCCGAAGAAGCGCACCGCGGTCATGGCAAGGACAAACGCCGCGAACAGCAGTGCCCCGGTCGATTCCGTGGCGTCCAGGCCGTCCACGGCGGCTTTTGCGATCCAGTCGTTGCCGGCGCCTTCGGTGAGCGTCGCGCCCAGCACCACGACGCCGATCAGCAGCGTCCGTCCGTCCCGCCAGGCCGAGCTGCCCTTGGGTTCCCCGGTTTCCCCGGCCACCGGCACGGGGGCCGGGATGTGCGGCAGGAAGTAGCGCGGCGCGGCCAGGGTCACGACGGCCACGATGGCGGCGATCACCAGCAGGTGCGCCGGGAGCCCGATGCCGAGGCCCGCCAGGCCGGCGCCGATCAGGGCGCCCAGGAACGCACCCCCGCTGAAGGCGGCGTGGAACTGCGGCATGATGGTGCGCCCGAGCTGGTGTTCGACGTCGGCGCCCTCGATGTTCTGGGACACGTCCCAGAGTCCGATGCCCATGCCGAAGAAGAACAGCGCGACGGCGGTCCCGGGGATGGACTCGGCCAGCAATGCCAGGGCCACACCGACGCCGGCCCCGGCAGCGACAAGCCCGGCGGCCCGCACCGCATTGGCCGTCCCGATCCGGCCCACGACGTGGCCGGCCGTGGGCAGCGCGATCATGGAGCCCGCCGCCACGCACAGCAGCAGGGTTCCCATCTGCCCCGAGGAGATGTCCAGGATGTCCGTCACCGCGGGGATGCGGGCGGCCCAGCTGGCGAACACGAGTCCGTTGATGCCGAAAATCAGGAAGGTCGCCGCGGCTGCGGCGTTGAGCTGCGGGCGGGTTGCCGTCTTGGTCATACGATCACTACTTCCACCGAGTGTTGGGTGAGCTGGGCAAGTTCTTCGGTACTGAGCTGTTTGTCCGTGACCAGGACATCCACGGCATCCAGGGGCGCGACGAGAGCGACTGCGCTGGCGTTCCATTTGCTGCCGGAGCAGGCGACGATCACCCTGCCCGCGGATTCCAGCCCGGCGCGTTTCACCGCCGCATCCTCCAGGTCATGGGCCAGGAGCCCGTCCCCGAGGTTCAGCGCGCAGGGCGTGAGTACGGCCGTGTCAAAGCGCAGCGAACGGATGTTGGATTCCGTCATGGGTCCGCGGAAGGACAGTTCACCGGCGATCAGGCTGCCGCCGGGCAGCAGCAGTTCGGGATGACGGCCCGCAGCCGGGCCGCCGTCGGTCAGCGCGTTGACGGCCCGCAACGACATCGGCATCAGGGTCATGTCCCGGTGCCGCAACTGCCGGGCCACCTCTGTGGCCGTGGTGCCGCTGTCCAGCCAGACGTGCCGGCGGTCCTGAAGCAGGGCGGCGACGCCGGCCGCGATCCGGATCTTGGCGGCGTGGTCCTCGATTTCGCGTTGCCCGTATTCGGGGTTCTCGCCGCCGAGGACCAGGCTCCGGGCCCCGCCGTGGACCCGGCGGAGAACCCCGTGGAGGGCCAGGACGTCCAGGTCACGCCGGATCGTCGCGCCCGAGGCGCCACATTCGGCCATGAGCTCGTCCACCGACACATGCTCCCGGTGGCGCAGGAGTTCGCCGATGCGGCGGTGGCGCTCCTCAGTGGTCATGAACAAATGCTAACGGAGGGTGATCATTTAATCATTTCTTGCGCGAATGTAGTCTGACGTCATGGCTGAAGAACTTTTCCAGGACGGCAAGGTCTCGGGCGCCGGGGAGTACCTCGACGGTGAACGCCACGGACGCTGGGTCTTCTACTTCCGGAACGGCCAGCTCAAGGCCGAGGCGGGGTACCGGAACGGACAGCTCGACGGCGACTGTGCCTGGTACCGGGAAGGCGGCGGGCTGCTGCAGAAGGGCGCGTTCCGGGACGGGCAGCAGGACGGTTTCTGGCAGCGGTGGCACAGCACCGGCGAGCTGATGGACGAGGGGGTGTTCGACGTCGGGCGGAAGACCGGCGAATGGATCACGTACGCCCCGGACGGCACCGAAACGAAGCGCAAGACCTTCAAATAGCTAGCGGGTGACTTCCTCCAGCAGCTCCAGCACATGGCGGTACTGGGCGCCCGTGGCCCGGGTCATTCCCAGTTCGCACGTCCGGTTGCACGAGGCGTGCGCGGCAGCGCCCATGTCGGCCACCTCGGCGGCCTGTTTCGCGGTTGCCGACGCCGTCAGTTCGGGGTGCAGCATGCCCCGGTCGCCGGCGAACGCGCAGCAGCCCCAGTTTTCCGGAACCTCGACCCGCTCGGCCACGGCCCCGGCGACCGCACCGAGGGCGTCGTTGAGGCCCATCCGGGTGGAGGAGCAGGTGGGGTGGAGGGCCAGTGACTCCAGCTTCCCGTGGTCTGGAAGCCGGGGCAGGATCCGCTCCGCGGCGAAGTCCACGGCGTCCACCATGCGCAGAGCACGCTGCCCGGCCGCGGGTACCTCCGACTCCACGGCCTGGCGCAGGCCCTCGGTGCAGGAGGAGGCGTCGCAGATGATGGGAAGCTCGCCGTCCCGGGTGGCCACCCGGAGAGCGGCCAGGGTCTTCGTCCGCATCGTTTCCTGGCCGGCGGCCATGCCCTTGGAGGACCAGGGGGTGCCGCAGCACAGGCCGTCGATGCCGTCCGGAACGAGAAGGGTGAGCCCGGCCCTGGCACAGAGCTGTTCGAAGCTGAACTGGACCCCGTGTCCCTCGTTGCCCTCGCCGGCCCCGGCGGGTCCGAACATGGTTCCGACGCAGGCCGGGAAGTAGACAGCGTCGACCTCGCCCGCCGGCGTCGGACGCTTCCGCACGGAACCGCCGCCCGGCAGCTCGGCGGAATACAGCGGCACGGTGTCTGTACCGAGCACCGCCCGCGCGGCCTTGTTGGGCGGGGCGATGGCGGCGGCCGGGAGCTTGTCGACGACCGTCAGCGCCAGCGAAGCCCCCCGGGTGACGCCTTCCCAGTGCTTGGCGGCGGCGTTCCATGCACCGTTGGCGAGCGGACCGGCGTCGGCCTTCCGCAGGCGTTTCACGAGCGATCCGGTGTTGATGTCCACCGGGCAGGCGGTCTGGCACATCCCGTCCACGGCGCAGGTGTCCACGGACTCGTATTCGTAGTCCTTTTCCAGTTCCTTGACCAGCGCCGCGTCCCCGGCCAGCCGGGCCGATTCGATGGCGCGCAGCGTGACGATCCGCTGCCGCGGAGTGAGCGTGATGTCCTTGCTGGGGCACACCGGCTCGCAGTAGCCACAGGAGACGCAGCGGTCCACTTCCTCGGCGACAGGCGGCGCCGTCTTGATGTGCCGCAGATGCGCCAGCGGATCCTCGTCCATCAGGACGCCCGGGTTGAGCATCGCCGCAGGGTCGAAGAGCCGTTTGATGCTGCGCATAACGTCGTAGAGCTCATCGCCGTATTGCCGGCGGACGTACGGGGCCATAACGCGCCCGGTCCCGTGCTCGGCCTTCAGGGATCCGCCCTCGGCCAGGACCAGGTCCACCATGTCTTCGGTGAAGGCGCCGTAGCGGTCCAGTTCGGCCGCGGTGGCGAAGCCGTCGGTGAGCATGAAGTGGACGTTGCCATCCTTCGCATGGCCGAAGATCACGCTGTTGCTGTAGCTGTATTTGTCGAAGAGCCGGATCAGTTCCCGGCAGGTGCGGCCCAGCACCGGGACCGGAACCACAATGTCTTCCAGCAGCGCGGTGGTGCCCTGGGGACGCGCCCCAGCCACTGAGGCGTAGAGGCCCTTGCGCAACTGCCAGAGCTGCCCGCGCTCCCGGGCGTCGCCGGTGAACCGGGCGGGGGCGGCCAGCCCGAGGCCCGGGAGGATGCCCTCCCCGTGGGCCTGGAGTTCCGCCAGCTGCCCGGAACTGCCGGCGGAATACTCCACGAGCAGGGCCGCATGGTCCCGGACCATCAGGTCCTGTACGACGGCGGGTGTTCCCTTGAGTGCCTGGCCCACCTTGAGCGACAAGGCATCCATCAGCTCAACAGTGGCGGCTCCTGTTTCCACGAGGGCGGGCAGGGCCGCGTTGGCGGCCTCAAGGTCCGGGAACACCAGCAGGCCCGCGGCCGCGTGCTGAAGCCGCGGGATGGTGCGGAAAACCGCCTCGGCCACGAAACCCAGGGTGCCCTCGCTGCCGACGATCAGGTGGGCCATGATGTCCACCGGGCTCTGGAAATCCAACAGGGAGTTCAGCCCGTAGCCCATGGTGTTTTTCATCGCGAACTGCTGCCGGATCCTGTGCACGGAGTCCGCGTTGTTCCGTACCCGATCGGCCAGCCGGGCCAGTCCTTCGTAGAGTTCCGGCTCGAGGGCACGGAGTTTCTGGTCGGCATCCGGCGCCCCGGTGTCGATGACCGTGCCGGAGGGCAGCACCACGGTCAGCGACTCCAGGGTGCGGTAAGTGTTGTCCACGGTGCCGCAGTTCATGCCGGAGGAGTTGTTGGCAACGACGCCGCCGACCGTGCACGCCGCCTCACTCGCCGGATCGGGGCCGAATTTCCGGCCGTAGCGGGCTAGTCTCGCATTGAGTGCCCGCACGGTGACGCCGGGCTGGACACGGACCCGCGCGCCGTCGTCGAGCACCTCGATGTCCCTGAAGTTGCGGCGGACATCCACCAGCACACCGTCGGTGACCGCCTGGCCGCTCAGACTGGTCCCGCCGGATCGGAAGGTCAGCGGGACGCCCTGGGCGGCGCTGGCGCGCAGCAGCCCGCCGACCTCGGCAGCGCTCCCGGCCGTGACGACAGCCTGCGGGATCAGCAGGAAATGCGAGGCATCATGGGCGTTTGCGTGCAGGTCGATGGCTCGGGTCTTCACCTGGGCGGGGTCGTGCACCGCCGAGCGGAGGGCTGCCAGGTCCAGGGGAGCCATCAGGGGACCATCCAGCCCAGTACCGGGGTGGACTGCAGGAAGATCAGCACGGTGATGAGCGCCAGCAGGCCCAGGCTCCAGCCGATCAGCTTGCGGAACAGGGTCCCCTCCGCGCCGTCAAGGCCCACGGCAGCGGCGGCAACGGCCAGGTTCTGCAGGGACAGCATCTTGCCCATCACACCGGCGGAGGAGTTGGAGGCGGCCATCAGCACCGGAGACAGGCCCGTCTGCTCCGCCGCGGTGGCCTGCATCTGGCCGAACAGGGAGTTGGAGGACGTGTCGGAGCCGGTAAGGGCGACGCCGATCCATCCGATCAGTGGCGAGAGGATCGCGAAGAAGCCGCCCGCGGAGGCCAGCGCGAATCCCAGGGTGGTGGTCTGGCCGGAGAGGTTCATCACGAACGACAGGCCCAGGACGGCGGTGACGGTGACGATCGTCCAGCGCAGCTGGACCAGGGTGTCCCGGTAGACGCGCAGGCCCTGCGAGGCGGTGACCTTGTAGAGCACCATGGTGAGCAGCCCGGAGAACAGCAGCAGGGTGCCGGTCGCCTTGAGGTGGTCGAGCTTGAACTTGGTGGCCGCGACCGGCTTGCCGGCCGAATCGGTGATGTCCAGGCCGGGCCAGGCGAACGTCACGCTGCCGACCTGGCTCAGCCAGGTCTTGACGAACGGGAGCTGTGCCACCGAGAACACCGCGATGATGATCAGGTAGGGAGCGATCGCCATCCAGATCTGCCGGGGTTCGGGCCGGGAGTTGTCGGTCGGCACCGTGGTTCCCGCGCCGGGCACGGCTGCGGCGGATCCGGCGCCGGTCGTAGCGGATCCGGCGCCGGCGCCGGATCCGCCATCACGGGAGCCGGTCGCCACGGCGACAGTGGCGTGGGCAGCTTCCGGGGCGCCCTCGACAGCACCTTCGACCCCCACGATTTCCTTCGGCTGCCAGACCTTCAGCATCAGCAGCACGGCGGCCACTGTCACAACGGCGGCGACAACATCGGTGAGTTCGACGGCGAAGTAGTTGGAGGTGACAAACTGGGCCACGCCGAAGGCGACGCCGGCCACCAGGGCCACGGGCCAGGTCTGCTTCACGCCGCGCCGGCCGTCGACGATGAACACCAGCAGCAGCGGAACGATCAGGGCGATGAACGGCGTCTGGCGTCCGGCCATGGAGGACAGATCCTGCAGCGGCAGGCCCGTGACACCGTTCAGGGCGATGATGGGTGCGGCCATCGCGCCGAATGCCACGGGAGCGGTATTGGCCAGCAGCGAGACCACCGCGGATTTGAGCGGTTTCATGCCGGCAGCCATCAGCATGGCGGCGGAAATCGCCACCGGGGCGCCGAAGCCGGCCAGCGACTCCAGCAGGGCACCGAAACAGAAGGCGATCAGGATGGACAGGATTCTCAGGTCGTTCGAGATGGACCGGATGGTGCGTCCCAGCACTTCGAACCACGCGGTGGCCACGGTGAGCCGGTAGATCCACAGCGCGTTGACCAGAATCCACAGAATCGGGAACAGGCCGTAGAACATACCGGCCGCGGTGGCGCTCAACGCCTGGTTCACCGGCATCTGCCAGCCCACGATGGCCAGCACGAGCGACAGGGCCAGGCCGGCCAGGGCAGCCACGGGGGCCTTGACCTTGAAGACGCCCAGCAGCACGAAGAGCAGGACTAGGGGCAACGCCGCGCAAAGGGCGGAAATGACTAGGGACCCGGCTATGGGGTCGAGGATCTGCTGAAACATGTGTCTCCAGATTGTGTTAGGCGTCACAACACCGTGGCGCCCTTCGATTGTCTTACAAGTACACATGATCGTCAAGAGATACTTGTTGTCTTGTCTGGCAAGATTGGGTGTGGATCAAGAAATTCTTGGCAGGATGGGAGCTCCGGTGGCCGGGCGCATAGCAGCAGTCTCGATCGTGGACGCGGTCGCCTCGGACCTGCGGAGCCGGATCTTCGCCGGTGAGCTTGGCTCCGGGGATGCCCTGACGGAGTCAGAGGTGGCGTCCTCCTACGACGTGGCGCGGCCCACGGCGAAGGCCGCGATCGAGAAACTCGTGGCGGAGGGGCTTCTGGACCGGGGGACCCACAAAACCGCCCGGGTGGTCGAACTCGGGCCTGACTCGGTGCGGGACATTTACCTGGCCCGCGCGTACCTGGAAAGCGAAGTGCTCCGCCGGCTCGCCCGCACCAGGGACGTGCCGGCAGCGGCGGTGCAGGCCAACCGCGACATCGCGGCGGTGCAGAGCGGCGCTCCGCTCGACGTCGTCGAACCGGACATGCGGTTCCACACCAGCCTGATCGATGCCGTGGGCAATGAACGTATCTCCAGGATGTACCGCTCGCTGGTGGGCGAGGTGCGGCTCTGCATGGTCCGGATCCAGTCCCTGCATCTGCTGGACACCGCGCTGATCCAGGCCGAACACCAGAAAATCCTCGAACTGATCGAGGCCGGCCAGGGCGAGGCCGCGGCCGAAGTGCTCGACGAACACCTGGGACGTGCCCGGGAACGGCTGGTCGCCGCCATGGGAGGAACCCCCGGCCCGGAGGCCAAGCAGCCTTCCGGGCTGCTGCCGGAGTAACGGGCGAACGCGCACAGCAGCGCGGGGTCACTTGGCGGCCATAAATCCCTCGGGAATGGGCGCCAGGTGACCCAGCGTTGTTGTTGGCCGGCGGTGCGGGTCAGCGGGCGCGCTCGACGCGCTTTTCGTCCCAGACGGGCTCGGCCGATTCGTAGACCCTGCCGTCGGAGCCGAAAATCAGGAACCGGTCGAAGGTCCGGGCGAACCAGCGGTCGTGGGTGACGGCCAGGACCGTTCCCTCGAAGTGGTCAATGGCCCGTTCCAGCGCCTCGGCCGAGTGCAGGTCCAGGTTGTCCGTGGGCTCGTCGAGCAGCAGCAGGGTGGCGCCGGAGAGCTGCAGCAGCAGGATCTGGAACCGGGCCTGCTGCCCGCCGGAGAGCGATTCGTACTTCTGCTCCGACTGCGACGCCAGGCCGTACCCGTCGAGCGCGCCGGCGGCGGCCTCGCGGCCCAGCCCCGAGCGGTGTTCGTCGCCGCGGTGCAGGATTTCCAGCAGCGTTTTGCCCAGCAGATCGGGCCGGACATGGGTCTGGGCAAAGAAACCGGGCCGGATGCGGGCCCCGAGTTTCACGGTGCCCTCGTGCGGGACTTCGGCGATGTCGACGTCGGACACCGGAAGGTGCTCCCGTTCCGGGTCGGTGCCCCCCGTGGCGAGCAGGCGCAGGAAGTGGCTTTTGCCGGAGCCGTTGGAGCCGAGCACGCCGACGCGGTCGCCGAACCAGACCTCGGTGGAGAAGGGCTTCATCAGTCCGGTGAGTTCCAGCTTTTCGGCCACGATGGCGCGCTTGGCGGTGCGGCCGCCCTTGAGCCGCATCTGCACGTTCTGCTCGATCGGCAGCGCCTCGGGCGGGCCGGCTTCGAGGAACTTCGCGAGGCGGGTCTGCGCGGCGTGGTACCGGTTGGCCATGTCGGAGCGGAACGCGGCTTTGTTCTTGTACATGTTGACGAGTTCCTTGAGCTTCACGTGCTCCTCGTCCCAGCGCTTCCGGAGCTCCTCGAAGCGGGCGTTCCGGTCCGCGCGGGCCTCCACGTAGGAGCCGAAGCCGCCGCCGTGGATCCAGGCCCCGGCGCCGTTGATGCCCGGTTCGAGGGTAACGATGCGGCCCGCGGCATTGTTCAGCAGTTCGCGGTCGTGGCTGATGAAGAACACGGTCTTTTTCGACTCGTTGAGTTTGGCCTCAAGCCAGCGCTTGCCCGGGACGTCGAGGTAGTTGTCCGGCTCGTCCAGAAGCAGCAGCTCATCGGGGCCGGCGAAGAGCGCCTCGAGCACCAGCCGCTTCTGTTCCCCTCCGGAGAGGCTCGACGCCGGACGGTGCTGCGCGCGGTCAAACGGCAGGCCGAGCGCGGCCATGCAGACTTCGTCCCAGACGGTCTCGACGTCGTACCCGCCGGCGTCGCCCCAGTCCACGATGGCCTGGGCGTAGGCCATCTGGGTGGGCTCGTCGTCGTGCTCCACCATGGCCAGTTCCGCTTCGTCCACGGCGCGGGCGGCGGCGGCGAGGGCCGGCGGTGCCGCGGAGACGAGGAGGTCACGGACGGTGGATTCGTCCCGGACCTGGCCGACAAACTGGCGCATGATGCCCATGTTGCCGGACCGCCCGATCACGCCTTCGTCGGCGACGAGGTCGCCGGAGATGATCCGGAACAGCGTCGTCTTGCCGGCTCCGTTGGGTCCGATCAGCGCCGTTTTGGTCCCGTCCGGGACCTTAAAGGTCACGCCGTTGAGCAGCTGGGTGCCGTCGGAGAGGAAGTAATCGATGTTGGAAACGTCAATATGAGCCACACTTCCATCCTCCCACGGCCGCAGTTGCCGCCCGCCGGCGGCAGCTATCAGCCCGCGGCGGTGAGGAACTCCTTCAGCAGCGGGCCGGAGACGGTGGCGCCGAGGCCGCCCTCCTCAACGAACACGGCCACCGCCAGGTCCCCGTGCACGGCCACGATCCACGCGTGGGTCTTGGGCGGGTCGTCGCTGCCGAACTCGGCAGTTCCGGTCTTCGCCGCCACCGGGGCACCCGGGACGGAGGCGAGGAAGCCGGTGTGCCCGGAGGTGACCACAGCGCGCATCATGTCCGCCAGGGCGGCGGCCTCTGCTGCGGTGACCGGGGTGCCCGAGGTCTTTGCCGGGGCCGGGGCGGACGACGCCGGACCGGAACCGGACGCCGTGGCACCGGCCGACGGGGACGCTGCTGCGCCGGGCGCTGCCGCCGCCTCGGCGCCGGGGTTCAGCACGAGCTGCGGCGACACGGGCTCACCCTTGGCGACCGAGCCCGCCATGATGGCCGCGGCCAGCGGGGATACGAGCACTTTGCCCTGGCCGATCATCGAGGCGGCATGTTCGGTGCCGGTGGCCTCGCCCGGAACCGAGCCCAGGAACGCGCCGGCCCCCAGGGTCGGCGCTTCCACGGCGACGCCGAGCGAGGTGGCCGCGGCTTCCAGCTGGGCCTGGCTGACGGTGTCGCGGGCGTTGATGAACGCGGTGTTGCACGAGTGCGCGAAGGCGTCGCGCAGGGTCACGGATCCCAGCGAGGAAGCCGGGTAGCCCTCGGCGTTCTTGAAGGTCCGGCCGTCGACGGTCAGGGTGGCGGGGCACTCCACAGTGGACTCCGGGGTCATGCCGTTGCGGATCATGGCCAGGGAGTCCACGATCTTGAAGATGGATCCGGGGGCGTACTGGCCCAGCAGCGCGGTGTCGTAGCCGTTGCTGCCCGGGCCGGAGGCGGCGGCCAGGACGGCACCGCTGGAGGGCCGGAGCGCCACGATGGCCGACGCCGGGCCCACCTTCCCCAGGATGTCCTCGGCCAGCTGCTGGAGGGCCGGGTCCAGGGTTGTTTTCAGCGGGGTCCCGGGCTCCATCGGCACGGTGAACAGGACGCGGCGGCCGCCGTTGGGCAGGCCTTGCCGTTGTTCCGCGGTGAGACCTGCCGTCTGGGCGAAGACCTGGGTGCCGCTGGTGCCGCGCAGTTGGGCGTCGTACTGCTGCTGCAGACCGCCGGTGCCCGTGGTGTCCCCGGCCCGGAGGGCTCCGTCCGACTTTTCGATCTGCTCGGCGCTGGCCTCGCCGACGGTGCCCAGCACGGCGCGGGCAAAACCGCGGGTGGGAGCGAGCGGAACAGAGTCCGCGATGGCCCGGGCCCCTGGAATCGCGGCGATTTGATCGTCGGTAATGGTCCGGCCGTCCTCGCGCAGCGTAATGGCGGTGACGAAGGCCTCGGGACCGGCCGCCTGGACCTGTTGGGTGTAGGCCGCGGGGTCCACGCCCACCAGCTGGGCGAGTTGGGTGGCTGACGCCGCCGGATCGGCGGAGGCCAGCAGGGGTTTGTCGATGCCGACGTTCACTACCGGCCGGTAGGTGACCAGCTGGGCGTCACCGGCGCCCAGGATGTCGGCCCGCTGCGGGGAATCGGAGGAGGTGCCGAGAATCTCACCCTCGGCCAGCCCGGGGACCAGGGTGGCCGGGTTCCAGACGGCCAGCCATTTATCGCCGGACTTCTTCAGCTCGGCGGAGGTGGTGTACTTCCACTCACCGGAGCCGATCTTCCAGCTGTAGCTCAGCGGGACCGCGGCGGTGTCCTTGTCGAGCGTCAGCTCGCCGCTTTCCACCGCGGGTTTGACCGGGTCCAGCGCCTTGAACACCTCGTTGAGCTGCTCATTGGCCTCGCCGGAATCCTTGCCCTCAAAGGCGACGGAGCCGACGTCGAGCGCAGCGACAGCGGACGCAAGCTGCTCCGCCGCGTCCTGTGCGCCGGCTCTGCCGTCGTCGCAGGACACCAGCGAGGCGCCGAGAATGAGACCAACAAGGACAGCTGAAAGTTTTGATATTTTCCCCACCGCGCCATTATGCCCCGGGCCGCAGACAAATTCCTTGTCACGGGAGGGACTCCAACCGGGAAGGGACCGCGACGGCGCCGTCCGGGCTCAGAAGCGCCGGATGATCCTGCGCTGCGCGGCCACGGAGATCGCGGCCGTGCGGTTGTCCACCCCGAGCTTGCCGTAGATGTGCACGAGGTGGGTTTTGACCGTTGCCTCGGAGATGAACAGCTGTTTGGCGATGGCCCGGTTGCCCAGGCCGGTGGCAAGCAGCTCCAGCAGCTGGATTTCGCGCGTGGACAGGACGGGTTCGGGATTGCGGATCCGCCCCATCAGCCGTGCGGCCACCTCGGGAGCCAGCGCGGTCTGGCCGGCGGCGGCGGAGAGCACCGCCTGGCGGATCTGTTCCGGCGGGGCGTCCTTGAGCATGTAGCCGCTCGCTCCGGCTTCCACCGCCGCAAGGATATCGGCGTCGGAGTCATAGGTGGTGAGGATGAGCACGGGCGGGGCCGGCTGGCCGGCCTCGCCCGCTTTGATCCTGCCGGTCGCCGTGACACCGTCCATGCCGGTCCCCATCTGCAGATCCATCAGGACGACGTCGGCCGGCTCGCCGAGGATGTGGAGCCGGGAGAGCTCTGCGAGGGCCGCGCCGCCGTCGGCCGCTTCGGCGACGACGGTGATGCCCTCGAAATCGCTCAGCATGGCCCTCAGGCCGGCCCGGACCACCGGGTGGTCGTCGACCAGCAGGACGCGGATATCCTTCACGACTCACTCCCCGCCCGGGGGTCCCCTAGCGGGAGCCGGATGGCCACCACCGTGCCTTCGCCGGGGGCGGACTCGATGTCCAGGCTGCCGGCCAGGGCCGAGACCCGGTCCTGGAGCGATCTCAGCCCGTAGCCCGAGCCGTCGGGGCGCCCTGCGGGGTCCGTGACCGCGGAGGGGTCGAAGCCCGCGCCGTCGTCATAGATATCCATCGCCACTTCGCTGCCCAGGAAGGACAGGGTCACGACGGCGGTGTCCGCCTTGGCGTGCACCCACACGTTCGCGAGGCTTGCCTGCGCGGCCCGCAGCAGGGTGGTGCGGTACGGATTGGGCAGGTCCAACGGGGTGCCCTCAAGGTCGAAGCGGCAGCGCAGCTTGGTGCCGCGGGCGGCTGCCTCGGTTTCAGTCTTTTCGCAGAGCCGGCGCAGGCTGTTCACCAGCGGATCCTCCGGCGGGCTCCCCGCCGGATTCTCCGCCAGGACGGGAGGCTGCAGGCCGCGGACGAAGCTGCGGGCCTCGGCAAGATTGGCCGAGGCAGTCTCCTGGACCGTCCGGAGCCGGTCCCGGGCCGTGGCGGTGTCCCCGTCATCGAGGGACTTTTCCGCCGAACGGCCCATCAGCACGATGCTGGAGAAGCCCTGGGCCAGGGTGTCGTGGATTTCGCGGGCCAGCCGTGCCCGTTCGGCCAGCGTGCCGGCGTCGTGCTGGCTGCGGGCAAGTTCGGCACGGGTGCGGCGCAGCTCCTCGGCGGCGAGCCGCTGTTTTTCGGCCTCCAGATACAGCGCCCGGTACGCCAGCCCGGTGACCACCGCAAAGGCAGCCCCGAACGCCGGTCCCAGCACCATCGGCAACTGCAGGGCGCCGCCGCCCGCGCCAGTGTTGTGGAACCAGAGCGCCACGATAACCAGCACGGTGCTCAGCGCGATCGCCGGCAGCGCCAGCCGCAGCGGCAACACGTGCAGCTGCAGGAAGAAGAGCGGGAACGCCAGCCACACGAAGTCGGCGCTGGCCCAGATCAACAGCAGCCAGAGCAGGCAGACGGTCCCCAGCCACAGCTGCGAATACGGCCGGGGATCGAACCGGGACGGATCCGTGGCGTGGCGTTTCTCCAGGACGGTGCCCAGCACGTAGACGGCGGCGAGAACCAGCGCGAGGCCCAGGATGAGCCAGTTGGTGCCCTGCAGCCCCGTGCCGAGCAGCCGGACCAGGGCGACGAGCAGCAGGACGGCGAAGCCAGTGTGCAGGCACACCCGCAGGACACGCAGGATCACCGCGGCATCCGGCGTGTCGGCTGTGGTGGTCTCTGCCGGGCCGCTGCGGGCCTTGTCATCCATGACTTCAGCGTAATGCCGTGCCGGTCCGGTTCCGGTGGAAATGGCCGCCGCCGGGCCACTATCAACCTTTTGGTTGACCCGCGGGTCAACCACTCCGGCCCGCAGCCTCAACCACGCAGGCGATGCCGGCGGCGCTTCGCAGCGGAAGGCTTGGAACAAGGCCACAACCCCTCGAAAAGGACTCCCATGTATCTCGCTCTCCGCGACCTCCGCTTCGCCAAAGGACGCTTTGTTCTGATGGGCGGAGTCGTCGCGCTCATCACCCTGCTGCTCGTGCTGCTGTCCGGACTCACCGCGGGGCTGGGCAACCAGTCGACGTCGGCCCTCGCTGCACTGCCCGCGGACCAGATTGTCTTCGGGGCTCCCGCCGGAGACAGTGCCAAGGCGTCGTTCACCGAGTCCGAGGTCACCCGCGGGCAATGGTCGGCGTGGGCTGCCCGGGAGGGCGTGGCGCACGCCGAACTGCTGGGCATCAGCCAGAGCCGGTTCCAGGCGGTTGGCCCCGCGGGCAGCCCGACCGGCACGGCCAGCGTGGCAGTGTTCGGGACCGACGGCACCGGCCTGGCTCCAGCCCCTGTGGCCGAGGGAACGGTCGTGGTCGGCAGCAGCCTGGCCGAGGAACTCGATCTGCGGGCCGGCAGCCCCGCCACGGTGGGCGGAACCGAACTCACTGTCTCCGCCGTCGTCCCGGACCAGTGGTACTCCCACACCGGAGTCGTCTGGACCACCCTCGCCGACTGGCGGACGCTGGCCCGCATCGCTGGCACTGAAGCCGCAGCGACCGTCATCGCCGTCACCTCCGAGGACGGGCAGACGCTCGACGCCGATGCCGCCAACGCAGCGGCCGGGACCGTGAGCACCACCCGGGACGGATCGTTCCAGGCCCTGGGATCCTACAAAAGCGAAAATGGCTCCCTGCTGCTCATGCAGGCCTTCCTGTACGGCATCTCGGCCCTGGTCATCGTGGCATTCCTGACGGTGTGGACGGTGCAGCGCACCCGGGATATCGCGGTCCTCAAGGCCCTCGGCGGATCCTCCGGCTACGTCCTCAAGGACGCCATGGTCCAGGCGGCGATCGTACTACTCGCCGGGGCTGCGACCGGGGGTGCCGCCGGTGTGGCCGGCGGAGTCCTCGCCGCCGGGGCTGCCCCGGTCCTGCTGACCCCGCAGACCATCGTGCTTCCGGTAGCGGGCATCGTGGTGCTCGGACTGGCCGGCGCAGCCCTGGCGGTCCGCAGCATCACCCGGGTGGATCCGCTCCTGGCCCTCGGCGGCAATTAACCCTGCACTGCACCCGGACCTAGAACATTCCTTGAAAGGCATACACCGTGAATACCGCCCTGAACCTCGTCAACGTCACCCTGGAATACCCCGACGGCGACGGCACCCTCAAAGCGCTCGACAACGTCAACCTCAAGGTCGCCGCGGGGGAATTCCTGTCCCTGGTGGGACCCTCCGGGTCGGGTAAGTCGTCCCTGCTGGCCGTCGCCGCCACCCTCGTGAGGCCCACCGCAGGTCTCGTCGTCATCGGCGGAATCGACGCCGGTGGACTGTCCGAGGCGGAGCGCACATCACTACGCCGGGACCGGATCGGCATCATCTTCCAGCAGCCGAACCTGCTGCCATCCCTGACCGCTCTGGAGCAGTTGGTGATCAGGGACCACCTGCGCGGCAAGCCGGCGAGGGAGGCCACGCACCGCGCCGCCGCACTCCTGGACCTCGTTGGCCTGGGCCCGGCAGCCGGGAAACGGCCACACCAGCTCTCCGGAGGCCAGAGGCAGCGGGTCAACATTGCCCGTGCCCTGATGGGGGACCCCGCCGTGCTCCTGGTGGATGAACCAACAGCCGCCCTGGACCATGAACGCAGCGAGGCGATTGTACGGCTGCTGCGCCAGGTCACGGACGAGTTCGGGGTGGCGAGCGTGATGGTCACCCATGACACCGGTTTCGTCCCGCTGACGGACACGGTCGCGAGCATGCGCGACGGCTTGCTCTCCGCCCTGCAGCCGGTCAGTCCTGCCCTGGCCTGAGGCTCTGGCCCGGGGCGCTGGACGCCCTAAAGCCGGAGGGATGGCACCGCGAGGCCAAATATGTCCTTCAGGGCATATTTGGCGGCGTGGAATCCCGGCATTCCGGTCACTCCCGGCCCCGGCGGCGTGGAGGAGGAACAGAGGTACACGCCGCGCATCGGGGTGCGCCAGGGGACCGGGCCCAGGACGGGCCGCCGGATGAGCCCGCGGAGGTCCATCAGACCAGCGCTGAAGTCCCCGCCGACGTAGTTCTCGTTGTACACGCCCAGCTCGGCCGCCGTCGTGACGTGATGGCCGAGGACAAGGTCGCGGAATCCGGGCGCGAAGCGCTCCAGCTGGGCCGTCACGGCCTCAGCCATGTCCACGCTGGAACCGGCCGGCACGTGGCAGTAGCTCCACAGAATATGCCGGCCCGCGGGTGCTCGTCCGGCGTCGAAGCCCGAAGGCTGGGAGGCCAGGACATAGGGCCGTTCCGGATGCCGCCCCGCCGCGACGAGGTTTTCCGCCTCGGCCATCTCCGCACGGGTGCCGCCCACGTGGACCGTTCCGGCGTCGGCCAGTCCGGGCGCCGCCCACGGGACCGGCCCGGAAAGGATGAAATCGACCTTGCAGGCCGCGTTTCCGAACCGGTACGCCTCCAGGGCACGGCGGTACCGCTCCGGGAGCCTGCCTTCCGCCAGTCGCAGCAATCCGGGCGGCGCCACGTCCAGCAGTGTGGCGCGGACCGGGGGCAGCTCCGCCAGGGATCCGATCCGTGCCCCGGTTTCCACCGCCCCGCCGTGCGCTTCAATGTCAGCCACCATGGCCTGCGCGATTGCCGCGGAGCCGCCCATCGGAACCGGCCAACCGACCGTGTGCGCCAGGGTCCCCAGCATGAGGCCCGCCCCGGCGGGAGCGGGGGAAGGGAGTCGCCCCACCGCGTGCGCGGCGACCCCGGTCAGCAGCGCCGGCGCCAGCTCCTCCCGGAACCTCAGCCCCCACAGCGGCGAGCCCTGCTCCAGGACCCTTGCACCGAACAGGGCGGCCGCCACCGGGTCGCGCGGGATCCGCAGGAGCTGGTTCAGCGTCAGGTCCGTGATGCCTTCGGCGCGCTGCACGAGCGGGGCCATCAGCTTTCCAAAGGCGGCGCCATCGCGCCCCAGGCCGGCAACCGTGCGCTCGAGTGAGCGGTACGCCAGCGCCGCCCGGCCGCCATCGAGCGGTGTGCCGTAGGAGACCTCGGGAACCTCAAGCCGGATCCGCCGGGACAGCTCGAACTGCCGGAAGAACGGCGAGGCAAGGGCCATCGGGTGCACGGCCGAGCAGACATCGTGAAAGTGGCCGGGTTCCATGAGTTCCGCGGTGCGCAGCCCGCCGCCCGGGGTGGGCGCCGCCTCGTAGACGTGCACCTTCAGTCCGGCGCGGGCGAGGGTCACCGCCGCGGCGAGCCCGTTCGGTCCTGATCCGACGACGGCGACATCAGGCATCCGCGGGCACCTTCCGCCAGGGCAGCACTGACGCCGCGGGGCGCAGCAGGTCCACCCGCAGCCGGTCCGGGACGCCTTCGAACGGACCGCCTTGCGGATCATCCATCCCGTACCGGCGGATCACGTCATGGCTGGGGTCCCAGATTTCCCAGGCCACCCGCATCATCAGGTAACCGGTGGCGATCATGTGGAAGACCACGGCGAGGACGTAGTAGGGCATATCAATATTGTGCTGGGAGACGCCGCCGCTCGTCACCTGCCCCAGGTACATCCAGACGGCCGCCCAATGCAGAGCCTCGAAGGTCTGCCAGATCAGGAAGTCGCGCCAGCGCGGCCGTGCCAGGGCAAGCAGCGGGATAAGCCAGATGACGAACTGGGGTGAGTAGACCTTGTTGGTCAGGATGAACGCGGCCACGATCAGGAAGACGAGCTGCGCGAGCCGGGGCCGCCGGGGCGCGGCCAGTGCCAGCGCCCCGATCAGCACACAGGCCAGCACAAAGAGGTTCAAGGCGAGGGTGTTGATGGACTCGGGCTGCAGGGGGAGCCAGCCCAGCCGGCCGGCCACGAGGTTGTAGGCAAACCAGGGCGAGCTGTAGCCGGCGGGCCGGTCCTCGGTGAACTGGTAAAAGTATTTCCAGCCTTCGGGGTTGACGGCGGCGACCGGGACGTTGACGGCCAGCCACGCGGCGGCGGCGGCGGCAGCGGTAACCAGGATCGCCCGGATCCTCCCGGTGCGCAGGGCCAGGAGCAAAACCGCGCCAAGGATCAGGACCGGGTAGAGCTTGGTTGCGGTGCCCAGCCCGATGAAGATCCCGGCGAGCACGAGTTTGTTCCGGGAGAAGCAGTACATGCCAAGGGCCAGCAGCCCAACCGCCCACATGTCCCAGTTGATGGTGCCGGCCAGGATGATGCCGGGGGCCACTGCCACCATGGCGGCGTCCCACGGCCGGCGGCGGGCCATCCGTGCTGTGGCGAGTACCGTGACGATCCAGACGGCCAGGATCAGGGCGGCATTGATGTCGAAGTAGGCCAGGATGCGGCCGGCCGAGACGCCCTCGCCGGGGACTAGCAGGGCCGTGGCGCCGGCGATGAAGCCCATAAGCACGGGGTATTCGAAGAACGTCCCCTGCGTGATGAAGGGGAAGGCACCGTCGCCGAGGCCGCGGTTCTTGAACAGTTCCGAAAAGTCCGAATAGCAGGTCGCATAGAACTGCCCCGGGGTTTCCCAGCCGGTGTTGCGGCAGTAAGACTTGAGCAGGATGCCGATCACGGCAGCCAGCACGGTGAGCAGGATCAGGACGCGTTCCACGGTGAAAAATCCGGGGGAGACGACGCCGGGGGCAGAGCGGCGGCCCATGGGTCCACCGATCAGTTCCGTGAAGTTCCTCAGCAGGGGGTCGCTGCGGCTCGGGATGACCAGTCGGACACGTCTGCGGTGTTCCGGCGGCTTTGTCTCCTGCATGTCCCCGAGCTTACCGGGGCGGCTGCGGGTGCCCGTGCTGCGCCGGGCCTGTCGTTAGAGAGTGCTCAAAACAGGAGCTTAAAAGGAAGAGCCCACGCGTCGCCGCGTGGGCTCCCTGCGGATCAGTTCCGAGGTCAGTCATCAGTTCCTCCTTCGATGGCCTGGCCCTGCCTCAGCGGATGAGGCCCATCTGGTGCATAACGACGTAGACGTCTTCACGCTTCTGGTCGAGGAGTTGTCCGTTGAACAGCGTCGTGTGCCTTGGGGCCGGTTTGAGGGCCCGGCGCAGGATTTTCTGGAGTTTCTGCTTCATGGTAGTCACCTCCCGCCGCCGGCTCGTGCTGCGTGGTCGGGCTGTGGTGCTGACAATTGTCACGATGGACCTTTCATTGGTGCAGCTGGAAATGGTGGTGTAATTGGGCATGCCAATTAGGGCCTCTGTGAATTGAGGAAGAAAAGGCCGAATTTGGGCATGCGAATACCCGGCGCTAATTAGAAAGTTTTGCGAAAGCGACCGGAGGCCCCTGGACGCGGAATGCCGCAACCCCAACAAGAAGCTGGGTTCCGAACTTTGGGGATGCTGCGTAACCGCGTGGGTCCGCCTGGGTCAGTCCGCTGTCACGGTGCACCCCGGAAAGGGAGCCCCGGTATCGCCTAGGCTCCGGGTCCTAGGTCAGAAACCAGGGCACGGGCGGAAGGGTCAGGAGGCAGTGGGGCCGAAATTTGGGCGCGGTTCAGCGACAGAGGCCGGGGTGGCGGTGATGGAGTACATCCATCCGCTAGTCAAAGTAATCATTTCTCCCAACCTCCTTTTCTGTTATGCCGTGGCTCCGGCTGACTGGCCGGGCGACGCGCGCCTCGACCCCGGCAGGACGCTCTGGGGTCAGAAATAAAAATACACTATGAATGCAGCACTTGACTACCGCATTCATAAACTTCTTTGAAGTTATTTAATAAACCGTATTTATAGGCCCCAGCGGACCACTGCCGGGGTCTTCTTGTCCCAGCCGAGCGTGCAGACTTTCGCGGTTCCCAGGATGAAGTGCCGGCCCTCATGGGGATCGAGTCCCAGCCACCGGGCGGTGAGGATCCGGGAAAAGTGTCCATGGGCCACGACCAGCACGTTGTCCAGGCCGGATTCCAGCACCCGTGCCACGATCTTGTCCGCGCGAGCGGCGACGTCGTCTAAGGCTTCGCCGTTCGGCACGCCGTGGGTCCAGATCAGGTATTCCGGGTTGTCCTTGCGGATGAGGTCTGAGCTGATGCCCTCGTAGTCGCCGTAGTCCCACTCGACCGCGAGCGGCTCCAGCTGGGCGTCGGGGAAGCCGGCGAGTTCCGCGGTGCGGCGGGCCCGCCGCAACGGAGACGTCAGCACCAGGTCAAAGTCGACGGTGTCGAGCACCTTGCGTGCCTCCACGGACTGCTGTTCACCCTCCACGGTGAGCGGGAGGTCGGTGAGGCCGGTGTACTGGCCGCTCTTGGACCACTCCGTTTCGCCGTGCCGCAGGATCCACAGCTGCGGGCGGGGGCCGTTGGAAGGTGCAATCACTTAGGACTCCTCAGTTGAGAGTGCGACGGCGGACTCGGGCTGGGCAGCCCACCATTCGTGCAGTTTGGCCTCGGCGACGGCGGGATCCAGTGGGCCGTGCTCCATTCGTTCCTCCAGCAGGAATTTGTAGGCGCGCCCGACGACCGGGCCGGGCTTGAGTCCCAGGAGTTCCATGATCCGACCACCGTCGAGGTCAGGGCGGACGGCCTCCAGCGATTCCTGTTCCCGCAGGGCCGCGATCCGGGCCTCGAGATCGTCGTAGGCGAAGGCCAGCCGCTCGGCCTTGCGCTGGTTGCGGGTGGTCACGTCCGAGCGGGTCAGCCGGTGCAGCCGCTCGAGCAGCGGACCGGCATCGGTGACATAGCGGCGGACAGCCGAATCGCTCCAGCCGGCATCGCCGTAGCCGTAGAAGCGCATGTGCAGTTCCACCAGCTTCGCCACGGCCTTGATCGTGTCGTTGTCGAAGCGCAGTGCCTTCATCCGTTTTGCGGTCAGTTTCGACCCGACCATGTCGTGGTGCCGGAAGCTCACCGCGCCGCCCGGTTCGAATCGGCGCGTGGCCGGCTTCCCGACGTCGTGCATCAAGGCTGCGAACCGCAGCACAAAGTCCGGACCGGGCACGGCGCCGTCCGCACCCGATTCGAGCGCGGCGGCCTGCTCCAGGACCTGGAGCGAGTGCTGGTAAACGTCCTTGTGCCGGTGGTGCTCATCGGACTCCAGCCGCAGGGCGGAGACCTCGGGCAGCACAAAGTCAGCGAGGCCCGTGTCCACGAGCAGGTCCACCCCGGCCCGGGGGTGTGCCGCGCAGATGAGCTTGACCAGCTCCTCGCGGACACGTTCCGCCGAGATCATGGTGATCCGTTCCGCCATCCGGGACATCGCGGCGCGGACGTCCTCGTGCACCGTGATCCCCAGCTGGGCGGCGAAGCGGGCGGCGCGCATCATGCGCAGTGGATCATCGGAGAAGGAGGATTCCGGGGCGCCCGGGGTGGCGAGGATGGAAGCGTGGAGGTCGCGGACTCCTCCGAAAGGATCCACTAGTTCCAGCCCGGGCAGGCGCAGCGCCATGGCGTTGATCGTGAAGTCCCGGCGCAGCAGGTCATCCGTCAGCGACTTGCCGAACGCGACCACGGGTTTCCGGGAGTCGGGATCGTAGGCCTCGGCGCGGTACGTGGTGATTTCGATTTGGAAGCCGGCCTTGCGCATCCCGATGGTGCCGAAGGCGCGCCCGATTTCCCAGTAGTTGTCAGCCCACTTCCTGATCAGGGCGACCGTCTGGTCCGGGGTGGCGTCGGTGGTGAAGTCCAGGTCGGGGGACACCCGGCCCAGGAACAGGTCGCGCACGGGTCCGCCCACCAGGGAGAGTTCGTGGCCGGCGTCGACAAACCGCTGCCCGAGCTCCAGAACAACAGGGTCTACCTGGAAATCAACGGTGTGCGAGTCAGTCTTGTGATGTGCGTGCGCCATAGTTTCTTAAGCTTGTCAGAAATCCCGGCCAGCACCACACCGAATGCTCCCCAAGTCCGGCCGCTGGCACCGAAACCGCGGACGGAACGGGCGATCCACTTTCCCGGCCGTCCACTTTCCTGCCATGTTTAGGTCATCAAGTACGGACAAGAGTCGTTAGAGTGGACTTCATGGCCCATCCCGTACCGAGCGCTCCAGGCAGGAGGACAAACGCACCGTTGCCGTCGGCAATCGGTGCCAATGTCGCGCCGGTGCAGCACTCCGGACAGGCCTCCCTCCCCACCGTGGAGGAAATCTCCGCCGGCGGCGTTGTGGTGGATACTTCCGACGCCGAACTCCGGGTTGCGATTATTGCCCGCCTTAATCGCGGCGGGCGGCTGGAATGGTGCCTGCCCAAGGGCCATCCGGAGGGCAAGGAAAGCAACGAGGAAGCCGCCGTGCGTGAGATCGCGGAGGAAACCGGCATCGAGGGCAAGATCCTCGCGCCGCTGGGGAGCATCGACTACTGGTTCACGGTCAGCGGGCACCGCGTCCACAAGACCGTTCACCACTACCTGCTGCAGGCCACGGGCGGGGAACTGACGATCGAGAATGATCCGGACAAGGAGGCGGTGGACGTCGCCTGGGTTCCCATCCATGAGCTGGCCCGGAAGCTTTCCTTCCCGAATGAGCGCCGCATCGCCGACCTCGCCAAGGAAGTTCTGCCGGAACACCGTTAGTGCCAGAGAATCCCCTTTATCGGTCGCGGATAGCGCCTAAAGCCCTGCCCGGGTGAGACGATGAAGACGATGTCATCAGCCAAACCCACCCCCGCGCACTCCGGCCCCGCCGATTCCGCAGCCGTCCAATCCGGAGAAGTCCGTTCCAGCGCCATCATGGCCGCCGGAACGCTGGTCTCGCGTTTCCTGGGCTTCGCCAAGACCTGGATGCTGGCGGCCGCCCTCGGTCTGGGCTCCACGGTCAACGACACGTTCATCAACGCGAACAACCTGCCGAACCTGATCTTCCTGCTGGTGGCGGGCGGCGTCTTCAATGCCGTGCTGGTGCCCCAGATCATTAAGGCCAGCAAGGCTCCGGACAAGGGTGCGGACTACATCAGCCGGCTGCTGACGCTGGCTGTGCTGGTGCTGCTGGCTCTCACGCTGGCAGTGACGCTGCTGGCACCGTGGGTCATCCAACTGACGACGCAGGGCTATTCACCGGAGCAGAAGGCCCTCGCGGTGTCCTTCGCGTTCTGGTGCCTTCCCCAGATCTTCTTCTACGGCCTGTACGCCCTGCTGACCCAGGTGCTCAACGCCCACGGCGCGTTCGGGCCCGCGATGTGGGCTCCGATCCTGAACAACATTGTCGCAATCGCGGGCCTCGGCATGTTCATCTGGACCTTCGGCGCCAATGTGGCCAACCCCCACACCTTGGACACCTGGGACTCCACCCAGACGCTCCTGGTCGCCGGATTCTCCACCATCGGCGTGATTGCCCAGACCGCCATCCTGCTGGTCCCGGTGTTCCGGCTCCGGCTCGGGCTGCGGCCGCGTTTCGGCTGGCGCGGGGTCGGACTGGGCCAGGCCGCCAAGCTGAGCGTCTGGACCCTGGCGACGGCCGCCGTCGGCCAGCTGGCGTTCCTCTATGTCATGCGCATCGCCACGATCCCGGGCGCGGAACGGCTGCGGCTGGAACAGGCAGGGGACCCGGCCGCCGACACGCTCCCGGGCAACGCCGTGCTGGAAGTGGCGAGCCAGCTGTACCTGCTCCCGCACTCGATCATTGCGCTGTCGCTGGCCACCGTGCTGTTCAACCGGATGACCCGGGCCTCGCAGGATGGGGACCACGCCGCGCTGCGCAACGCGCTTTCCCACGGACTCCGCACCATGGCCGTGGCCACGGTGTTCGGTGCCCTGGCCCTGTTCGCGCTGGCCGGACCGCTGGGCATGTTCTTCTCCGGCGGGGTGCCCCAGGACGGCGTCATGCTCGCGCAGACGCTGACCATCCTGGCCCTCAGCACACCGTTCATGAGCGCCAACTTCATGATGTCCCGCGTGTTCTACGCCAATGAGGACGCCCGGACACCGTTCTTCATCCAGCTGGTGCTGGCCCTCGTGAACGTGGTTGCCGCCTTCTCGATCCAGTTCCTGCCGTTCGATCAGATCATCTTCGCCATCGCCGTCCTCTACACCGGCGGCAATATCCTGTCCGTGATCGTCAGCGCGATCTTCCTGCGCCGGCTGCTGGGACATTTGGACGGCCCGCGGATCGCCAACGCCTATATCCGGATGGGCTACGCCGCGCTGGGTTCCGCGCTGGCCGGCGCCGTGGCTCTGTGGCTGCTGGGCAGCTACAGCCGGGATGGCTTCGCCTGGAGCACCCCTGCCGCCGCGCTGGTGACGATCGTCGTCGTCGGGCCCGTTATGCTCGCGGCCTACCTGCTGCTGCTGAAGCTCTTCCGGGTGACCGAGCTGAGCGACCTGCTGCAGCCGCTGCTGGGGCGCCTGCGCCGCCGGTCGGCTGCGGAGCCCAGCGGAGACCTGCCCGACGGCGCCGCGGCAGCGCGGACGAGGCCGGAACGTGCCACTGTCTCGGTGGATACCGGACTCATTCCAAGGATCTCCGGGGAATTCGATGCCGCGTCCTTCCGCGCGGGTCCTGACCTGGACGAACAGGACGAACGGGCCGGACGCGCCGGGCCGGAAGGCGGCTACCTGCCCGCCGAGGACCTGCCCAGCACCGCGGAGGGCGGCCTGGACGGCGATGTCCCACTGCCTGGGCGCAGGACCTACCAGGGCCCCGCCGGGCGAAACCCCAATTTTCCGTTCGGCGGCAAGAAGAAAAAATAGTAACCGGCGGGGTTCGCGGGGCCGTGCTTCCGTGGCCGGGACCGTGCATCGGCTAGGATCGAAGACTAACAAGGGGAGTTGCAGACCAGGGGTCCACCGGCTTTACCGGACGGCCTGCGGTCACTGATGAAGTGATCAGCTCGGCAGCTCCCGGACAGTCTAGGAGGAGCCCGTGTCCCACCCGATCGATGTCGGATCAGTACTAGGTGGCCGTTATAAGGTCACTGCCACTGTACTGACCTCACATGACCAGGATCTGGTGCTGGACGGCGTGGACCAGGTGCTTAACCGTGCCGTGAGCATCCTTGTGGCCGGCCCCGGCAATGCCGAGCAGGTGGCACAGAGTGCCCGGGAAGTCGCCACGGGGGAGCGCCCCGGCACCGTGCAGATCCTCGATCTGGGTGTCAGCGACGACACGACTTACCTCATCACCAACCACACCTCGGCCGCTGACCTGCTGGACCTGGTGGTCTCGTCCAACCCGCCCTACATCGAGCCGTTCTTCACGGACACGCTGGGCAGCGAAATCTTCGGTCAGCCTCGCTCCCACGAGCCCGAAACCTATGACGGCCTCTACGACGAAGAAGAAGTCGACGCGGGGTACATCAACTACGGGCAGAAGCAGCAGCCAGCCGCCCCGGCGCAAAAGGCCAAGCCGGTAGTACCGCCGGTTTCCCCGGCCCGCCCGCCTTTGCGTCCGGCCACCTCGCCCGCAGCCGGCGCTGGGGCTGCTGGCGCCGTCGGCGCCGCGGGACTTGCCAGCGGCGCCGCAGGTGCAGCGGCGGCATCCTCCAAGGAGAAGTCTCCCGAAACCGCCCCCCAGGAGGCCGCCCCTCACGTAACGGCACCCCAGCCGGTTCAGGGTGGCTCCCCGGCATCCAGTGCACGTGACTCCACGCCGCCGGCGCCTGCCGAAACACCCAAGGTCTCGCTGTGGTCAGACGACGACTACGAGCGCCCCGCCCCCGACAGCGGACGAACTTCCCAGCAGGGTAAAGCACCGGCGTTGGCCGCCGCGGCCGGAGGTGCCTCCGCCGACCGTGCCCCCGGGTTCTTCCCGGGCTCCGCCCGGAACAGCGACTCCGCGGCAGACGACGAGTACGAAGGCACGGACGAAAAACCTCAGCGCGAGCCCCGCTCCATGCGGTGGCTGGTTGGCGGACTGCTGGCCGCGGTTCTCGTAGTCGGTTTAGTTCTTGCTGTCACCAATCTTGGCAGTCTCTTCAAGTCCACTCCGGAGACCGTCGCAGGGGACCCTTCGTCCACCAGTACGCCCGGTACAACCGCGTCGGCAGCGCCCTCCGGCACTGCCAGCCCCGCGCCAGCCGCCGGTCCGCCCGTCATTGAGGACGTCACGCGGCTGGGCAACTTCGATTTTGCCGGTACCTATGACGGTGACCTGGTCAAGACCTTCGACGGCAATGCCGCCAGCTACTGGTCGGACATGGAATTCGCCACGGACAACTGGGGTGGCCTGGCCGCCGAGGTTCCGCTCGTCGTCAAGCTTGAGAGCCCTGCTAAGGTCTCCTCAGTGACGCTGAGCCAACTAGGGGCCTCCGGCGGCAGCATCAGCGTCTACACCAACGACCGTCCGTCCCTCGAGGGCGCCAAGCAGGTTGGCAGCAACAGCTTCACCTCCCCGGATCTGACGATGTCCCTGCAGGAGCCCACCACCGCGCAGTATGTCATCGTCTCCATCAAGAACCTGCCCAAGCTGGCCGCGCCGAAAACCCGCTACGGGTTTGGCCTTCGCCTGGCGGAGATCAAGGTCCAGTAGCGGTCCGAAACCATGGCAGGAGTGGGCTTGCCTCGGTGCCCGGACGGTATCCCAAGCCTCGTTGTCCTCCCGTGACGCCCAGTCCCGCCGGAATATTCAGCACCAAGTGGCAGTTGTGCCATGTGGCCGGCCATCCAGGCGGGCGCATCGACAAAGGAAGAGGTTCACCGTTCAGTGAGCAACGCAGAAAACACCGCGTCCGACGTACGTGATGTCATCATCGTAGGCTCCGGCCCCGCGGGCTACACCGCCGCGGTGTACACGGCCCGCGCCAACCTGAAGCCGCTGCTCCTTGCCGGATCAGTCACCGCCGGCGGCGAGCTGATGAACACGACCGACGTCGAGAACTACCCGGGTTTCCCGGACGGCATCATGGGTCCGGACCTGATGGAAAACTTCGAGAAGCAGGCTGCCCGATTCGGCACTGAAATCCAGTTTGAGGACGTTACCGAACTGGATCTCGACGGCGACATCAAGACCGTGACCATCGGCTCCGGAGAGACTTTCCAGGCCCGATCCATCATTCTGTCCACTGGTTCGGCCTACCGTGAGCTCGGCCTGCCGAACGAGAAGCGCCTCTCCGGTCACGGCGTCAGCTGGTGCGCAACCTGCGACGGTTTCTTCTTCAAGGACCAGGCCATTGCAGTGATTGGCGGTGGTGACTCCGCTATGGAAGAGGCACTGTTCCTGACCAAATTCGCTAAGTCAGTCACCGTGGTCCACCGCCGCGACACCCTGCGAGCCTCCAAGATCATGGCCGACCGTGCCTTGGCCCACGAGAAAATCAACTTTGTCTGGAACACCGGCGTCGAGGATGTTCTCGGCCAGGACAAGGTCACTGGACTTCGATTGAAGAACCTCGTGGACGGCACCGAGACAGAGCTCGCCGTTACGGGCGTCTTCGTGGCAATTGGCAACGATCCGCGTACCGATCTCGTCAAGGGCAAGCTCGACCTGACCCCTGAGGGCACCATTGCCGTCGAAGGCCGCACGTCGAAGACCAGCATCAAGGGTGTCTTCGCCGCCGGAGACGTCATTGATCCGACTTACCGCCAGGCCATCACGGCCTCGGGATCCGGCTGCGTAGCCGCTCTCGACGTCGAGCACTACATCGCCGACTTCCACGCCTAATCGGCGCGCACCAACCAACCGAAGAGAGACAGGGAATATGAGCAACGCAAAAGACGTAACGGACGCTAGTTTCAGCACCGATGTACTGGCTTCTTCCAAACCGGTCATCGTGGACTTCTGGGCCGAGTGGTGCGGGCCGTGCCGCAAGCTCGGGCCGATCCTCGACGAGATCTCCGTGGAGTACAGCGAGAAGGTGGACGTCGTCAAGGTAAACGTAGATGACAACCCGGCAATCGCAGCGCAGTACGGCATCACGTCCATTCCCGCCGTCTACCTGTTCCAGGACGGGGAAGTGAAGGGTACCGTCATCGGCGCCCGCCCCAAGCAGTTCTTCGAAAAGGAATTCGCGGACGTTCTGTCCTAGCTCCGGCATAGTCTGCGCCCCGCGCAGACCACACGCCCAAGTGGCCTCACTTCCGTTCCCGGATGTGAGGCCACTTTTTTGTACAGCGGAGTGTGGGTGGCCGCGCCGCGTACAGATCGTTAAGCGGGACTGCGACGAAGTGTGAGGCTGTCAGATAGACAACCAAAAGGGGTTGAACCCATTCTCTTGATTCTGCAGTTCGGGTGTATTTGCATCACATAATACTGGGCCCTCACGCGGTAGGGGGATTCCTGCAGCCAGATGCCGATCGGCCGCCATGCCCAACCAGCAGTCCGGGTTTCACGTGAAACAAGCTGCGGCGCCGCGAATCAATCAACTTGGGAAACCTCGCGCTGCCGGATTGGGTGAGAGGCGCTTAGTCCTTGGACTTCTCACATGGGAAGGCCGGAGACTTTCGGGGGGCGGTATTCGTGCCTTGCTCTCACTCAACCACACCAGAACTGCATCAGCGCCAGGCTCCCTGCAGGGAAATTCTCAAAATGACACTTTCAGCGGCCGATAGAGAAGGTCGGTCCACGTTAGGTGACGGCTCTGACCATACCCGGATAGGGGGTACGGCCACAGCCTCTTCTGCGGCAATCACGGCCGACCTCCGATTCCGGTAGCCCCTCGCCACGTGGCCATGGAAGATTCGATGAAAGAAATACCGTGGTTGGCTGACTGCCTGCCGGCGCTGCTCATGCGACGAATGGTCGAAGATAGATTCTTGGCGCGACAGATCACCAACACGGTGCAGAGGCTCGGGGCCGGTCAAAGATGCGCCGCAGGCCGTTGGGTTGCAGCTATTGATCTTGTTTCACGTGAAACATCGACGATCCCGCCCACGGATATGTCGTGGGTAAGCGGGCCAGGGGGCCGAAGGGCCTTCTCTTTGTGCGGAACTGTCGCCTGGTCACATGTAAACAGCTGTTTCGAGTGAAACAGAAGTTCCATCCCCATGCTCTCGCCCGCATTCATCCGCCCGCATTCATCTGGACCAACGCGACGACCCCCACAGCTGACCAGCGGAGACATTGAGGCGGTCTTGTTTCACGTGAAACATGTCCCGAACCCACCAAGGACGCGGGTTGGCCGTCCGAATTCACTGCGCGGTCGGTAAGGATGGGTACGTGGCGACGTGCAGCGGGTGAGGGATAGTGAAGTGTAGATTTGATATTTCACTCTCGCCTACCGTTGGGCTCGGGCGACTGGGCAATAGCGGTGGCTAGCTCAATCGGCGGTTTCTGTTGTAGCTGTAATGAAGCGCTCGAACCGAATGCTTATTCCGAGTCTCCTAATGCTGAGGCGCGGACCTACGGCTGCAGCGGATTGCAGGGGAGCGGATCTATGGCTATATCCCGACCGCTACGCACTAGACGGCCACCGGGACTGCGGAGGCAATATCATTGCACCCCCGTGGGTGTTTCACGTGAACATGGTCGAGGAAACTGCACATTACCTCAGGTGTTTCACGTGAAACAGTATTAGTACTGCCGCACGGGGGCGCCGCACGTGCGCTCGTTACCCCAGGCGGAGCACCGGGGCCTTATAGCGCCCCAACGCTTCCTGGAGGGAGCACGCATCCGGCTACCGGCCTACGTGGCATCGGCGGCCCCCTCCACCGATCGCACCGGTATCGCAATAGGGGCTACGGCAGCGTCAACCCTGAGGCATCTTGGCTTGGTTCCGCTCGCGAATATCCGGGCTCTGGATAGGTATTGGCCAATAGGTAGTAAATCCAGCTACCAGTATCAAATATCCTGCTGACTCAGGTAGCCACGCCCTTCATGAACCACCACAGTTGATGTGCCACCCGCCGGATAGCCAAAGCGCTGACATCGGGCCACAGCCACCGGAGACCATGGCCCGCGATTCCACTCAGCCCATCCCGGCAAGCACACTCCGGAGACTCCAAACACCGTGCAAGGGCGGTGAGAGCAGCTCGGCAGAAAAGTTACGCACACTCAGATGAATCATATTTCTCGAGCCCGGGCACAAGAACATGGCTGCCTCGGAGTTGGGTATCCTCGTGGTCTTGATGAAATGCAGCGTGGCAAAGACCGCCGTACGTCCAGACCTTCCGTCGCTGGTCAACGCGGCAGGCCCTGAGAGGGTCAAGCCGGACGCCAGAGCCCTCAGCACGGGGGTGTGCACATGACAAGTGCAGCCCTCTTCCCACCCATCAGCGAGCAACGCGCGCTCTGTCTTCTCGGTCGGGCTCTGAGCGAGCAAATCTGCGCCCCTCTCCCTCGGGCGCAGGTGAGGGCCCAAGATTCCGTCAGCGGCCGTCGGCGCTTTCAGATACACGAATTGGAAAGCCCCCTGGTCGGCCTGACACGGGCATAAGACGTCTGCGAAGGCGTGCCCCAGCAACGGGGCTTTGTGTCGCCCCCGGGCAACTTGATAGGCAGGGCAAGCATACGTGGAAGACGGGTCGGCGACGTTGCCCTCCCATGGCCTTGCGTAGTGGTGCGGAGCCGGCCAGTTGGCCACTGGTGCTACCCCGCGAAAAGGTGCCGGATGTCCGCCCTCATCATCTTCTCGGGGTCAGAGGAACGGATACCCACAAGTTTCTCCACAGATGTTATGCACATAGTTATCCACAGGACGCCGGGCTTTTGTCACAGCGTTTTACGGCGGTTCATCGCGGCGGTGGACGGGCCTGGTCGTTCCCCCCTTCCGGACGCTCGTTCCGATACGATACGGGCCGTCGGCAGAGCGTCCCGCACATCATTGATCCGCCACTAAGCAGCCGATAAATATCGCTTAAGATCATGAAAAATTAACCAACAGCGGGCGATTTAGGAAGCACAGCCAGGCGTGAATCAGATCACGGCTCAGGCGCCGGAATTGTTTCACGTGAAACGGTGCAGTCCTCGATGGCCGACAGAGCCGCTATCACGTCCACATGGCCTCCCCCTGCCCGCTTATGGGCATCGAGCTGTGATTTGCGATGCAGATAATCCACAAAGTTATCCACAGCGATATCCACCGAACTATCCACTGCTTACAACAGAGGTTCAGGCCGTTCCTCCATAGCCGGCAGGGTGCCCTGGGTTACCACCTCTGCAATCACCTCCTCCCTCGGGGCAGCGACTGAGTACCGTCCCGCAACCCACACCACGTCGTCGGCATCCCCGGCGCGAACGAGTCCGGCAGTAATACCAACCCCCGCAAACCCCGTACGTCCAGGGAGATGACCGGAAATCCAATGGAGCCGACCCAGGGTGGCCGCGAAATCCGCCAGCCGGTTCGGAATGTTCTCCGGGGGAGGAGCGGCGGTGCGGGCGCCCAGTGCATAACCAGTGACTGCCCCTTGTCGAGAGCTGTCCTCCCAATCAGAATCCCATCTCTCCGGTGACCCCGCCCCGCTAGGGCCGATGCAGAGTCTCATATGATTCCGGTGCGACACCCTCAGTACGACTTTGTGCCAGGAGGCCTTACGGGGGCCGGGTAGCACTTAGCCATCACAGCCTGGGCGGGCGACGGTCTGTGACACCTCTACGGGCATGCTGATGTTGTCTGTGGCAGTACCCGACGGGAGGGGTCCCCGTCCATACCAAAGGACTATAGCGCTGCGGTGCCGGCCGGTGGCCCCCTGGGGAACACCGACGGCTTTGGAACGCCCAGACCAGCGAGACGTCGACCAGTTGGTTGATCCACCACGCCCGCTGGACTCGCAGCACAGCCGGCCAGCGTCCTTGTCCTGCCTTTGCCCGCCCTGGCCTGCTCGGGGAAGGTCTCAGTCTCCTAAGACGGCCCAAAGGCTCAGAGGTGCCCACAGCGGCGCTGGCAGCCACTGGGGGAGCCTCGGTCCTCTCGTGCCCTCGAAAGGCTCGAAAGCGCGCCATAGCGGTGCCGGAGGCCTCTCGAGGTGCGTCGCCGCTGCTGCGCCACGTGGGCCCTACTCAAGGCCCCTTTGATCCTCCCGAGCCTTCCAGTCCGCTAAGCAGAGTCCACCAGGCCGTCCGACGCGCCCCGTAATCCACAGTCACCACCGTCGATGTTTCACGTGAAACCTCCCCACGCGCCCGCAAGGCACTCTGGAAGGTGCTTCACTGCGAACGTGGGGTGGCGATCGCGGCGCATGACGTGTACACATACCTACCGGAGAACTCCATGTTTCACGTGAAACGTCGGGTGTCCTGGTCCTCCTCTGCCCACATAAGGTGCCGGTAAAAGCTGCATTGCGGAACTTTGCCGAGCCGAGAAGTTCGTTGGTGGGGTTCCGCGGTCAGTTCGGAGTGCTCCTGCCCCCATTTTCGCTACGGTCACGGGGGATTGGATGGACCGCCAGTGGGTTCCCATATGCATTGTTCTGAAGTGCGTACACGCAGCGCTTCCGGCATTGACCCCTTGGAAAGCTGCACCGTGTCGGCTCCACCTGCATTGCCTGGTTTGCCTCAAGGTCTGCTTCTGTTGCCTCCACCTGTTCTGCTTGTCCGATCACGGCTTGCGGTTGGGTATCAGACAAACCCAACATCACCATTAACAGTTCCGGTACAGCTACCGTGCGGGCAATTCCAGGGGTGACTGCGGGGTCGGGTCCGTGCCGTACACGCCTTTGAGATCTCTTCGGGGGTTACCTCAGCGGCTAAAGCCTGAATCCTTTAGGGGGAACCACCTTCCCGCCCGGAAGACACTGGGCCCACTGCGTTGCCGGGCACTTTCCCGGCCCACTTGCCTCAGGCCCAGGCGTACCGAATAACACACCCACGGCTGGCGAGAAGTTACCGAAAACAAAAAAGGGACCTGTTTCACGTGAAACAGGTCCCTTTAATGAGACTGTGTGGGCTAGCCGGAAGCCCCGGGTGACAGGACATCCATGATTCGGTTAAGGTCCTCGACACTTGCGAATTCGATACTGACGCGTCCCTTGCGTGCACCAAGGGAAATCTTGACGTTGGTATCTAGCCGGTCCGAGAGCGAAGAAGCCAGGTAGTCCAAGCGCTCGTGCCTCGCACCCGGACGGGGAATGTTGTTTTTCGGTGCCGCCGACGGGTTCTGGTAGAGCGTGACGGCCTCTTCGGTCGCACGTACGGACATTCCCTCCGCGACGATCTTCTGGGCCAGGCGTTCCATCGCGGCGGCATCCGGAAGAGCCAGGAGTGCCCGGGCGTGTCCGGCAGAGATGACGCTGGCCGCGACGCGGCGCTGAACCAACGGCGGCAGCTTGAGCAGCCGGAGCGTATTCGATACCTGGGGGCGCGAACGTCCAATACGGTCGGCCAGTTGTTCATGGGTAGTGCCGAAGTCCTCCAGCAGCTGCTGGTATGCGGCGGCCTCTTCGAGGGGATTCAGCTGGCTCCGGTGCAGGTTTTCCAGCAGGGCGTCGCGGAGCAGGTCGTCATCCGTAGTATCCCGGACGATGGCGGGGATGGTTTCAAGGCCCGCGGCCTGTACTGCCCTCCAACGACGCTCACCCATGACGAGCTCGTAGGGTTCTCCACCTTCTTCAGTTGAAGTGCGGACAACAATTGGCTGGAGGACACCAATTTCTCGAACTGAGTGAACCAGCTCCGCCATGTCGTCCTCATCGAAGACAGAGCGCGGTTGCTTGCGGTTGGGGTGAATGTCGGTGACCAGGATTTCCGCGAAACGGACACCAGGTACCTCGACTAGTTCCACACCCTGATCCTCAGCCGACGGAAGTGAAGTTTCGACGGTCGATTTCTCGGCGGCAGGGGTAACTGCTGCGGCCGGTACCTCACCCTTGGCTGCAGGTGTCTTCCGCGCCGGGGCCTTCTTGGTCTCGGGGGCGGTCCCCGCATCCGCCACGTCAGAGGGACCAGCCGCAGCTGGCGCCGTGGTGTGCGTCTGCGGTGTGGCAGCGGTTTCCTTTTCGGAGGCTGCGGTGTTCTCCTCCGTAGCTGCTACCTCGGTAGAGGGTGTCCGCTTGCCGGCCTCAGGAAAGAACAGATCCACAGGCCGGGAGGGCGCTGAACCGTTGCCGGCAGCCGCAGCGGAACTTGGAATGAGTGCCCCAAGTCCACGGCCGAGGCCGCGTCGCTTATCGCTCATGGATAAATCCCTCCATTGGAAGAGCCGGGCATCACCGGGCTCTAGTTAGTGCAATTCTTGAAAAGATTCTAACGTTCCGCGATTTCGGCTGCGGCTTCCAGATAGGACAAAGCACCGCTGGATGAGGGATCGTAAGTCATCACGGTTTGCTGGTAGCTGGGTGCTTCAGAAATGCGGACCGAGCGGGGGACCACGGCGCCGAGGACCTGCTCCGGGAAGTGTTCGCGTACCTCGGCTGCCACCTGGGCAGCGAGGTTCGTTCGGCCGTCGTACATGGTCAGGAGGATGGTGGAGACAACCAGATCGGCATTCAGGTGCTTCTGGATCATCTCGATGTTCTTAAGCAGCTGGCTCAGTCCCTCAAGCGCGTAGTACTCGCACTGGATCGGAATGAGAACCTCGCTGGCTGCACAGAACGCGTTGACGGTCAGGAGCCCCAGGCTCGGCGGGCAGTCGATGAAGATGTAGTCCAGCCGCTCCTCACCGTTCTTCGCACGTTCCTTGGCATACACGTCAATGGCACGGCGAAGGCGCTGCTCACGGGCAACGAGGCTGACCAATTCAATCTCGGCGCCGGCCAGGTGGATGGTGGCAGGCGCGCAGATGAGCTTGGCGATGTCCGGGCAGGGCGCCACCACGTCCTGCAACGGGATGTCGTTGATGAGGACGTCATAGATGCTGTCAACGTCGGCGTGGTGTTCAATTCCGAGGGCAGTCGACGCGTTGCCCTGCGGATCGATATCTATGACGAGCACGTTCAGGCCCGCAGCAGCCAGGGCGGCGGCGATGTTGACCGTGGTGGTCGTTTTGCCCACTCCGCCCTTCTGGTTGGAAACGGTGAAGATACGGGTCTTCTCCGGCTTCGGAAGTTCGCGGCCCAGGAGACGTTCCCGGCGTTTGTTCTCATGGGCGAGCTCACGGGCAATGGGGCTGGAGTCATCGATGGAGTCCAGCACGTTCCCGGTGGCGGCAACCGATGTTTCACGTGAAACACGCGGCTTCCCAGTGGTCTTCGCAACCGATGCAGTGCGCTTTACGGAGTAATCATGAGCGACTGCAGGCGCACTGAAGGCCCGTGCGGACCCCAGGGACACAAACGGTGGGATCCGTTGTGTGGAGGCTTCGCTACTGGTCACTGTGACACACTCACTCTCGTTCGGCTTTTTCTGCCGGTTACTAGCCTAACCTCTTACCCTCGGAGTCCGGGGGCACCGGGCTGATGCTAGGAAATCTTTTGAGGCTTATTCACAACGATTCGGACAACGGTTGTGGGTTCTTCGAGGAGGTCCTCGCCCACCAGGACAACGGAGGTCTGGGTACCGCCAAGCTTCCGAATCACCTTGGCGGCTTTTTCGATTTCCTCGCCGGCGCTACGTCCCTTGATCGCCACTACTTCACCTTTACCCGCCAGCAGCGGGATGGTCAGACCGGCGAGGTTGGAGAGTGCGGACACAGCGCGGGCCGTGACTACGTCGGCGTCCACCATGCCGACGGCAAGCTCCGCCCGGGTGCGCATGATCGTAACGTTGTCGAGACCGAGATCGTCCACAACTTCCTGCAGCCAGATAACTCGGCGTTCGAGGGGTTCGATCAGGGTCAGTTCCAGATCCGGCCGGGCGATGGCCAGGCATAGGCCGGGCAGGCCGGCACCGCTCCCGACGTCGGCCACGTGGCTTCCCTCGGCAATCTGGCTCTCGATGACAGCACAGTTCAGCACGTGCCGGCTCCACAGCCGGGGCACCTCGCGGGGACCAATCAGACCCCGTTCCGTCCCGGACGTGGCCAGGTGCTCCACATAGCGCTTGGCCAGGTCCAGCCGGTCCCCAAAGATCTTCTCGGCTGCCTGCAGTTCGGCCGCGGTAATTTCAACCATTAAGCTATCCGGCGGCTTCAGTCTGCGGAAACGACGATGTGGCGGTCAGCGCCTTCGCCCTCGGACTCGCTGATGAGCCCGAGGTCAGCAACGGCGTCGTGCACGATCTTCCGCTCGTAGGCGCTCATCGGCGCCAGAGCCACGGTCGCGCCGGACTCCTTGACGGAAGCGACGGCGTCTTCCGCGATCTTCTGCAGATCCCCGGCACGCTCCGAGCGGTAGCCGTTGATGTCCAGCACCAGCCGGGAACGGTTTTCCGTCGCGGACAGCACCGCGAGCCGGGTCAGTTCCTGCAGGGCTTCGAGGACTTCGCCGTCCTTGCCTACGAGGCTCTCCAGGCCGGCTGCTTCTTCCTCAGCGACGATCGAGATGTAGGTGCGGCCGTTGCGTACTTCAATGTCGATGTCGCCGTCGATGTCGGCTATGTCCAGCAGTTCCTCGAGGTAGTCCGCTGCGACGTCGCCTTCCTCTTCCAGGCGGCTGGCGGAGGTGCCCTTGTCCTCGGAGCCCTCAGATTCTTCGGCGCCAGCGTCTGAGTCAACGTCCTGTTCGGCATCCTGAACTGGGCTCAAGGCGTTGTCCTGCTCGTCAATCGCTTCAGCGGAAATAGCGTGTTCGGTGCTTTCGGCAGACATTACTTCCTCTTCCTGTTCTTACGTTGTGGCTGGACACGCTGGCTCTTGGCTACCAGGGCCGCAGCGGCCGCAGCTTCAGCGGCCTCGGCTTCGGCTTTCTTGGCGCCCGTCAGGGGCAGGGCCGGCAGGCCCTTGGCAGCCCGTCGCTCGGCAAGGGCCTTGGCTGCGGGGGAACCCGGCGTCGGCATGCGGCGGATCACGAAGAACTGCTGCGCCATGGTCCAGAGGTTGGTGGTGGTCCAGTAGATCAGGACACCGATGGGGAAGTTGATGCCACCCACGCCAAAGACGATCGGCAGGACGTAGAGCATCATCTTCTGCTGCTTCATGAACGGGCTGGCCATGGCCTCTTCGGACATGTTCTTGGCCATGATCTGCTTCTGCGTAATGAACTGGGAGGCCGTCATGGCCAGGATCATCACGATCGAGAGAATCCACACCGCGACCACGTTGCCGCCCTCGGGCGTGCCGTGAAGCAGGGTGGCAGAAAGCGGGGCACCGAAGATGCTGGACTCGTCGAACTGCACCACTTGCTCGTGGCTCATTGCTCCGATGCCCTTACCGCTGTTCGCCGCCGTCGTAATGCCTGACAGCACGGTGAAGAGGGCAAAGAAGAACGGCATCTGAATCAGCATGGGAAGGCAGGCCGAGAACGGATTGGTGCCGTGCTTCTTGTACATGGCCATCTGTTCCTGGGCCATGGCCTGGCGGGACAGCTGGTCGGTCTTGCCCTTGTACTTGTCCTGTAGCTTCTTCAGGTCCGGCTGCAGCAACTGCATGCCGCGCTGGGCTTTGATCTGCTTGACGAACACGGGAATCAGGGCGGCGCGGATCACCAGCACCAGCCCGATGATGGACAGGGTCCACGTCCAGCCGTTGGCGGCGGGCATGCCGATGGCGCTCAGGCCATCGTGGAAGACCACCATGATGGCGGACACAAGCCACTTGAACGGAAACATGATTGTTTCAAAGAAATCCATACGATATCCCTATTCGTTAGGCCGCAGAGCGGCCTTCTCCATCAGTCTGAGCAGCCAGGTACTTGTCCGGATTGTTCAGCACAACAATTGTGGGGGTTCGGTCTGCGGGCCACTCGCATTTACCGGCGGGGACATGGTCCACACCGCCGGCATTCCAGGGATGGCAGCGCACCAGACGCTTGGCCGCGAGCCAGCTTCCCTTGACCGCGCCATGGACCGTGATCGCCTCAAGGGCATAGGCCGAGCAGCTGGGGAAGAAGCGGCAAACCTGGCCGTACAGCGGTGAGATCACCTTGCGGTACGCCAGGAGCAACAGGATGAGGATATTGCGGGGCAAGTTCCAGACTGCCCGGCCCAACCATTCTGCTGCGGATTTTGTAGGAGGGACGACGGCGGCAGTTAAGTTACGCACGCGGGGTCCCTTCCTGTGTTGTCTCGTTAGAAACCGAAGAAGCAGCCTTCGGAAGGCGGCTGCCCAGCCGTTTCATGTTGCTTTCCAAGGCGGCGTCATAGTCTGATCGCAACTGGTCGAAGCTGGCACCCGCCGCGGCGGGCAGGGCCCGCACCACGATCGTGAACCCGCTGCCGTACTGCTGCAATGACAAGGCACCGACTTCTCTCAGTCTCCTCTTAACGAGGTTCCTGACAACAGCGTTCCCAACACTCTTGGAAACGATGAATCCGATCCGGCTTGGTTCATCGGCAGCGAGGGCTGCCGTATATAACACTACGTTCCGGCGTCCATTGCGGACACCGGAACGTACAGTTGTTGAAAAATCGGTTGATGTCCTCAGACGGTTGCGGGTGGCCAGCACCTTTAAACTCGCACAGGGATGTGGACCGACGAGTCAGTTATTTAGGCCGACAGCTCGGTGCGACCCTTGCCACGACGGGCTGCCAGGATGGCACGGCCGGCACGGGTACGCATACGAAGGCGGAAGCCGTGCTTCTTGGCTCGACGGCGGTTATTCGGCTGAAAAGTCCGCTTGCTCACGTTAGTTACTCCAGTGGGATCAAAGGTGCGCCCACCCGATCAAGGGGAAGAACTGGTCGACGCTAAGTTTTGTATGTGCCGCTTCCCTCGACTCGCAAGACGCTGGGCGTCGGGAGAGATTCAAATGAGGCGAAAAGCGTACACATGGGACTTCACAACGTTAGGGCTTGCCGCCCTCCCGAGTCAAACCGGGGGTCGCGCAACGGGCTTTCCACAGTTGTGGCTAACTCCCGCTCCAGCCTGTGGATGAAGTGGGTCACGCACCCCGATTTAGAACTACAACGGTGTGATTATCCACAGGACACAACCCAGCTATCTTCTGGCGTTTTCATCCCCTAGAGTGTCTCAGTAGCCGATTATCCACGGGCTGTGCATAACCCTGTGGATTAAGCCGGGGCCAGCGCACTGGTTCGGGACTTGTGGCTGCAGGTAATGCAGGCAAGCAAGTTTGAGGAACTGATTGATGACAGTAGACGAAGCCAACCAAGCCAACACTGTCGGAAGTTCCTGGCGCCGGGTCGTGAGCCTGCTGGAGAACGATCACCGTGTTTCACCCCGGCAGCGTGGCTTCGTCATCCTCGCCCAGGCCCAGGGCCTGATCGGATCCACCCTGCTGGTGGCCGTACCGAATGAGCTCACCCGCGAGGTACTCCAGACGCAGGTGAAGGAAGCCCTCGACGACGCCCTCCGGAGCGTGTTCTCCGACGAAATCCGTTGCGCGATCGACGTCGATACCGATCTGGTGCCGCTCCACACGGAACCGGAAGCCGCCGTCGAGCTGTCCCTGGCGGCCGATCCGTCAGTGGAACTGAAGCCGCAGCCGATGCTGCCAAGCACCTCCCACGAATTCGGCCGGCTCAATCCGAAGTATGTCTTCGACACCTTCGTGATCGGTTCCTCCAACCGCTTCGCCCATGCCGCGGCTGTCGCCGTGGCCGAAGCGCCGGCCAAGGCCTACAACCCGCTGTTCATCTACGGTGACTCCGGACTCGGCAAGACCCACCTGCTCCACGCGATCGGCCACTATGCCCGACGGCTCTACAGCGGGATCCGGGTCCGGTATGTGAACTCCGAAGAATTCACCAACGACTTCATCAACTCCATCCGTGACGATGAAGGCACCAGCTTCAAGACGACCTACCGCAACGTGGACGTCCTGCTGATCGATGACATCCAGTTCCTCGCCGGCAAGGACCGGACCTTGGAGGAGTTCTTCCACACCTTCAACGCGCTGCACAACAACAACAAGCAGGTGGTCATCACCTCCGACCAGCCGCCCAAGCTGCTCGCCGGTTTCGAGGACCGGATGAAGTCACGGTTCGAGTGGGGCCTGCTGACCGACATCCAGCCGCCGGAACTCGAGACCCGGATCGCGATCCTCCGGAAGAAGGCCCTGAGCGAGGGCCTGTCCGCCCCGGACGACGCCCTGGAGTACATCGCTTCGAAGATCTCCAGCAACATCCGCGAACTCGAGGGCGCGCTGATCCGCGTCACGGCCTTCGCCAGCCTCAACCGCCAGCCGGTCGACGTGGCCCTGGCCGAGATGGTCCTAAAGGACCTCATCACCGATGACGGGGCCCAGGAGATCACCTCCGCGCAGATCCTCACGCAGACCGCGGACTACTTCAAGCTCAGCATGGAAGAACTCTGCAGCAAATCCCGGACCAGGACACTGGTGACCGCCCGGCAGATCGCGATGTACCTGTGCCGGGAACTGACGGACATGTCCCTCCCCAAGATCGGGCAGGAGCTCGGCGGCCGCGACCACACCACGGTCATCCACGCGGACCGCAAGATCCGTGAGCTCATGGCCGAGCGCCGAGTGATCTACAACCAGGTGACCGAGCTGACCAACCGGATCAAGCAGCAGCAGCGTAATTCCTGAGCTGATTCCTGACCTGCCCGGACGCGCACTCTGACCTTATTAACAGGTGCCTGTGGACAAGCCTGTGGATAGTTAAGGGGACAACTGCGGTTAATGGGCTTAAAACCCTTAAGGCGCCTGTGGATCAGCGGAACGGGCAAAAATGTTATCCCCATCCACACCCTGTTTAAAACCTGCTCCGCCCACAGTCCATGAACAGGGCTTAACCGCGGAATCGCGCCGCCAAACAGGGTTATCCACAGTATCCACAGCAGTTATTAACACTACTAATCCCTAGAAAATGAAATTCCCTCAAATAACAACTTCCGTCCGCACCCCGCACACAGCCCAGGACCGTTCCGGACTCCGGCCGGAAACCGGCACCGGGCCGGCCAGGCCGAACCACACGGATGTAACCCGGGGATGGGAGAATCACACTTCTTGCGGCTAAGCTGTCTGCAGTGTGTCCGTCCTGGACATCTTTTGTGATTCCTTGCCGGGCCCCGGGCCCGACCACCAGCGATGACAGCAGCAATGAAAGGCGGCACCCTTCCGTGAAGTTCAGAGTCGAGCGGGACGTCCTGGCAGAAGCCGTGACCTGGGCCGCCCGGTCGTTGTCTCCGCGGCCGCCAGTACCCGTACTTTCCGGCCTGCTCCTCAAAGCTGAAGCCGGTACCGTCAGCCTCTCGAGCTTCGATTACGAGACTTCAGCCAGGCTCGAAATCGCCGCTGACATCACCACCGAAGGCACGATCCTGGTCTCCGGACGCCTGCTTGCCGACATCTGCCGCAGTCTGCCCTCAGCACCGGTCGAGATCCAGACCGACGGAAATAAAGTCACCCTCAGCTGCCGCCGAAGCTGCTTCCACCTGGCCACCATGCCGGAAGCCGAATACCCGCCCCTGCCGGCATTGCCCCCCATCAGCGGCACCGTCCCGGGCGACTCGTTCGCCCAGGCTGTCTCCCAGGTGATCATCGCGGCGAGCAAGGACGATACCCTCCCCATCCTCACCGGCGTGCGGATGGAGATCGAGGACGATCTCATCACCCTGCTGGCCACCGACCGCTACCGGCTGGCCATGCGGGAGGTCCCGTGGAAGCCGGTCACCCCGGGCATCTCCACCAGCGCACTGGTCAAGGCCAAGACGCTTAACGAAGTAGCGAAGACCCTTGGCGGCAGCGGCGACATCAACCTTGCCCTCGCCGAAGATGACAGCAGGCTCATCGGGTTCGAAAGCGGCGGCCGCACCACGACGTCGCTCCTGGTCGACGGGGATTACCCCAAGATCCGCTCACTCTTCCCGGAGTCCACCCCGATCCACGCGACCGTGCAGACCTCCGAACTCGTCGAAGCCGTGCGGCGCGTCTCCCTCGTGGCGGAACGCAACACCCCGGTCCGGCTCGCCTTCACCCAAGGCCAGCTGCACCTCGACGCCGGAACCGGCGAAGACGCGCAGGCCTCGGAAGAACTCGAAGCCCAGCTCACCGGTGACGACATCACCGTGGCCTTCAACCCCCACTACCTGATCGAGGGCCTGAGCGTCATCGAAACCAAGTTCGTGCGCTTCTCCTTCACCAGCGCGCCCAAGCCGGCCATGATCACGGCCCAGAAAGAGGCCGACGGCGAGGACCAGGGCGACTACCGCTACCTGGTCATGCCGGTCCGGCTGCCCAACTAGCTGGCAGCTGGTTCCGCCGTGATCCTCTGGAACGGCTAGACCCTCTGGCTGACGCCACCACCCGAAACACCCCAGCGCAGAAAAGAGATCATCTAAGTGCACATCGGACTGATCGGCCTTGGAAAAATGGGTTTCAACATGCGCGAACGGCTGCGCAAGGGTGGAATCGACGTCACCGGTTTTGACCGCAACCCGGACGTCACCGACGTCGCCAGCGTGGATGAACTGATCGCCGCCGTGCCGGCCCCGCGCCTGATCTGGGTGATGGTTCCCTCCGGCGAGATCACCGATGCCGTGATCACCGAACTCGGCAGCAAGCTCGATGCCGGCGACCTGGTGATCGACGGCGGCAATTCCCGCTTCACCGAGGACCAGAAACACGGTGCGGCACTGGCGGAAAAGGACATCCGCTTCGCCGACTGCGGTGTTTCCGGCGGCGTCTGGGGCCTGCAGAACGGCTACGGCCTGATGGCCGGCGGGGACGCCGCCGATATCGAACGGGCGATGCCCGTCTTCGACGCACTCCGTCCCGAGGGCGACCGCGCCGACAGCTTCGTGCACGTCGGCGGGGTCGGTGCCGGGCACTACGCCAAAATGGTCCACAACGGCATCGAATACGGGCTCATGCAGGCCTATGCCGAAGGGTACGAACTCCTTGCCGCCAAGGACATCGTCACCGACCTGCCCGGCACGTTCCGCGCCTGGCAGAAGGGAACCGTGGTCCGGTCCTGGCTGCTGGACCTCATGGTCAAGGCCCTCGATGAGGACCCCGGCCTGGAATCGATCGACGACTACGTCGAGGACTCCGGCGAGGGCCGCTGGACGGTGGAAGAAGCAATCGCCAACGCCGTGCCGGCCCCGGCCATCACGGCGGCACTTTTTGCCCGGTTCTCGTCCCGGGAGGACAACTCCCCGGCAATGAAGATGGTTTCCGCGCTGCGTCACCAGTTCGGCGGTCATGCGACCCGTCCGGCCAAGTAGTCCTGCCCTGAAATCCTGAACCCCGCGTGTACCTAGAACAACTTTCGCTCACAGATTTCCGCAGTTACGCCCAGGTGGAGTTGAGCCTGGAGACCGGCGTTACGGTGCTGGTCGGCTCAAACGGCATTGGCAAAACCAACCTGATGGAAGCCATTGGCTACCTGGCCACGCTCAGTTCTCACCGGGTCAGTTCCGACGCCCCGCTGCTGCGGTTCGGCACCGAACGGGCCATGATCCGCGCGAAGCTGGTCCGCGGTGAGCAGTCCACCGTGCTGGAACTGGAAATCAACAGCTCCCGCGCCAACCGCGCCCGGATCAACCGCAGCAATCCGGTGCGGGCGAGGGACATCCTGGGTATCTGCCAGACGGTCCTGTTCGCCCCGGAGGACCTGGCCCTGGTCAAGGGCGATCCGTCCAGCCGGCGACGATTCCTGGATGAGCTCCTGGTCAGCCTCATCCCGCGGCACTCGGCCACCCGCAGTGACTACGACCGGGTACTGAAGCAGCGCAACGCGCTGCTGAAATCCGCCCGCGCCGGGAAATTCAGTTCGGGGCATGAGGCCACCCTGGATGTCTGGGACCAGCACATGGCCCGGGCGGGAGCCGAGCTGTTGCATGCACGGCTCGAACTGGTGGAACGCCTCCGGCCCCACCTCAGGAACGCTTACGCCCAACTCACCGACGGGTCCAAGGAAGCGGGTGCCGTCTACCGCTCAACGCTGCAGGGTGCCGTGGAGGACGACGGCGCGGTATCGGCCGCTGCTGCCGGAGCCGCCGAGGACCTGCGGCCGCTTTCCGTCGACCAACTCACCGAACGCTACGTCCAGGCCTTCGCATCGTCGCGGCGCAAGGAGCTGGAACGTGGGATCTCCCTCGTCGGCCCGCACCGTGACGAGCTCGAACTGGTCCTGGGGGAGGCCCCCGCGAAGGGCTATGCCTCGCATGGCGAAACCTGGTCCATGTGCCTGTCCCTGCGGCTGGCCTCGTACTACGTGATGCTCGACGACGCGCGCACCGGCGGATCCGCTCCCATCCTGATCCTGGACGACGTTTTCGCCGAGCTGGACGTCCAGCGGCGGCGTAAACTGGCGGCAATAGTATCCGGCGCCGAGCAGGTGCTCGTGACTGCCGCCGTCGAGGACGATATCCCATCGGAACTGGCCGGGCGGCGGGTGAAGGTAGTCCCGGGAGGAATCGATGAGCGGGAAGATCGATGAATAAGGATACCGACGGCGGCCTGCAACCGGGCCGCGATCCCGACGATATCGACGCCGCCCAGTCGGCCCTGAACAGGATGCGCGAAGCGGCCGCGTCCCGCGGCGAAATCCGGCGCAAGGCTCCTCCGCGCCCCGGCAGCACCCCGCAGAAGACCGGCCGCAGTTCCGGCGGCACCCGCGGCTTCGGACAATTCCACGGCACCGGCCGGGACCCGATGGGGCTCGGCAAGGTGGTTGGCCGTCTCGTCGCGGAGCGCGGCTGGAGCTCACCGGTCGCCGTTGGCTCGGTGATGGCCGAGTGGGCAACACTCGTGGGGCCGGAGATTTCCGCCCATTGCACCCCGGAAAGCTTCACCGACACGACCCTCCACGTCCGCTGTGATTCCACCGCCTGGGCAACCCAACTGCGCCTGCTCAGCATGAGCCTGCTGGAGAAATTCCGCACCGAACTCGGCGACGGCGTCGTGACCAAGATCCAGGTCCTCGGACCTGCAGCGCCGAGCTGGCGCAAGGGAAGCCGGACCGTCAACGGGCGCGGCCCGCGGGATACCTATGGATGAGTCCGGATTTTCGTGGTTCCCGCCGCACCCGATCTGAAGCACTCCTTGCAAAACTATTGAAAAATCCGCAAATGGCGTGTAGGGCGCTCAGACGCGGCGGAGTCGTATAGGCACCCGCATCCGGTGGTCCTGGAGCCTTGCAGGTATGGCCTGTGGCCTCCCAGCGGTACTTTCCTCCCCGTTTGGCCCCCGGGAATGCGGGTTTCGCCCCTATAACACGGTAGAATCGGGGGTAGATAACTGGGCGCCGGTGAAACGTTGACTGAGTCCGTTTCCGACGCAATATCCGCGTGCGGTAGACGGATCCTCGAGCCAGCAGCACAACCGGTGTCTTCAGCGACGTGCCCGTTGGCAGTAGCTCTTTCCTTTCGGGAGGGGGCAACGGCTGGCCTTTAACGAAAAAAGAGGAGTCGAAAGCGCCTGTGGCTAACGACAATGCAGAGATCCCGGCAGTGGAACCAGTAGTGGCGGGAACGGCGGATACCCCGCCGGAAGCCGCAACTCCCCACGGCTACGGCGCCAGCGACATCACGGTGCTCGAAGGCCTGGAAGCTGTCCGGAAGCGTCCCGGCATGTACATCGGCTCCACCGGGCCGCGCGGTTTGCACCACCTGGTCTATGAAGTCGTGGACAACTCAGTGGACGAGGCCCTGGCCGGGTACTGCACTCACATCGAAATCGTGCTTCAGGCCGACGGCGGGGTCAAAGTGGTCGATAACGGCCGCGGCATTCCGGTTGACATGCACCCGACCGAGCACAAGCCCACCGTGGAGGTCGTTATGACCATCCTGCACGCGGGCGGCAAGTTCGGCGGCGGCGGCTACGCGGTGTCCGGCGGCCTGCACGGCGTTGGCATCTCCGTGGTCAACGCGCTCTCGAGCCGCGTCGACACCGAGGTCCGCCGGCAGGGCCACGTCTGGCGGATGTCCTTCGCTGACGGCGGCAAGCCGCAGGGCGGGCTGGTTCAGGGTGAAGAGACATCTGACACCGGCACCACCCAGACGTTCTACCCGGATGCCGGCATCTTCGAATCCACGGATTTCGATTTCGAAACACTGCGCGCCCGCTTCCAGCAGATGGCCTTCCTGAATAAGGGGCTGCGGATTACGCTCACCGACGAGAGGCGCGCCGCGGAGGAACCGTCCGAGGACGGGGATCTGGACCTCGACGCTATTCCGACCGAAGGTGAAGTACCGGCCGAGTTCCACACCGTCGTGTACCAGTACGACGACGGGTTGCTGGACTACGTCAAACACCTCAACTCCGGCAAGAAGGTCGATGTGGTCCACGAGGACGTCATCGCGTTCGAAACCGAGGACAAGGAACGGCACATCGCCCTGGAAATGGCGATGCAGTGGACCAACGCGTATTCCGAGAGCGTCCACACCTATGCCAATACCATCAACACCCACGAGGGCGGCACGCACGAAGAGGGCTTCCGCGCCGCGATGACTTCGCTGATCAACCGCTATGCGCGGGAGAAGAGCATCATCAAGGAAAAGGATGACAACCTCACCGGTGATGACATCCGCGAAGGCCTCACGGCGGTGATCTCGGTCAAACTGGCCGAGCCGCAGTTCGAGGGCCAGACCAAGACCAAACTCGGCAACTCCGAGGTGAAGGGCTTCGTCCAGCGTGTGGTCACGGACGGACTGGGCGACTGGCTCGAACGCAACCCGGGCCCGGCCCGCGATGTCATCCGCAAGGCCATCTCGGCAGCCCAGGCACGTATGGCAGCGCGCAAGGCCCGCGACAACGCGCGCCGCAAGAGCCCGTTGGAATCGTTTGGTATGCCCGGCAAACTCTCCGACTGCTCTTCGAAGAACCCGGAGAAATGCGAGGTCTACATCGTGGAGGGCGACTCCGCTGGCGGTTCCGCCAAGCGCGGCCGCAACCCGGAAACCCAGGCCATCCTGCCGCTGCGCGGCAAGATCCTGAACGTGGAGCGGGCCCGGCTGGACAAGGCCCTGGGCAACGCCGAGGTCCAGTCCATGATTACCGCTTTCGGCACGGGGATCGGCGAGGACTTCGACCTGAGCAAACTGCGCTACCACAAGATCGTCCTCATGGCCGATGCGGACGTCGACGGCCAGCACATCACCACCCTGCTGATGACCCTGCTGTTCCGCTACATGCGCCCGCTGATCGAGAACGGCTATGTATACCTCGCGCAGCCCCCGCTGTACCGGATCAAGTGGTCCAACGCCCCGCACGACTACGTCTACAGCGACCGGGAACGCGATGCACGGCTGCTGTCCGGCCAGGCCGCAGGCCGCCGGATCCCCAAGGACAACGGCATCCAGCGGTACAAGGGACTCGGTGAGATGGACTACACCGAACTGTGGGACACCACCATGGATCCGGATCACCGCACCCTGCTGCAAGTCACCATGGACGACGCCCTGGCCGCGGACCAGACTTTCTCCACACTCATGGGCGAAGACGTCGAATCGCGCCGAAACTTCATTCAGCAGAACGCCAAGGACGTTCGGTTCCTCGATATCTAGCGGCCACCAAAGCCCTTCATATTCCCGGACTGATATATACCTGAAACGGAAAATATAGACTATGAGTGACGAAACACCAGAAGTTCCGGCCGGCCCGGCCGATGCCGACGCCGTTATCGAGGGCACTGTCCTGGACACCGACGTGCTGACCGACCGCGTCGAACAGGTCGACCTGCAAACGGAAATGCAGCGTTCCTACCTCGACTACGCGATGGCCGTAATTGTGGGCCGGGCCCTTCCGGACGTCCGCGACGGCCTAAAGCCGGTGCACCGCCGGGTGCTCTACGCGATGTTCGACGGCGGCTACCGCCCGGAGCGGTCCTTCAACAAGTGCGCCCGTGTGGTCGGCGAAGTCATGGGCCAGTACCACCCGCACGGTGACACGGCCATCTACGATGCGCTGGTCCGCCTGATCCAGGACTGGACCATGCGCTACCCGCTGGCGCTGGGTCAGGGCAACTTCGGTTCTCCCGGCAACGACGGTGCTGCTGCACCGCGGTACACCGAAACGAAGATGGCCCCGCTGGCCATGGAAATGGTCCGCGACATCGACGAGGAAACCGTTGACTTCCAGGACAACTACGACGGCAAGAACCAGGAACCCACCATCCTGCCGGCGCGTTTCCCCAACCTCCTGGTCAACGGCTCCTCGGGCATCGCCGTCGGCATGGCCACCAACATTCCGCCGCACAACCTCCGCGAGGTCGCCGACGGCGTGCAGTGGTACCTGTCCAACCCGACCGCAAGCCGCGAAGAACTGCTCGAAGAGCTGATCGTCCGCATCAAGGGACCCGACTTCCCGACCGGCGCCACCATCCTGGGACACAAGGGGATCGAGGACGCGTACCGCACGGGCCGCGGCTCGATCACCATGCGTGCCGTCGTCAACGTGGAGGAACTCCAGGGCCGCACCTGCCTGGTGGTCACGGAGCTGCCTTACCAGGCCAACCCGGACAACCTGGCGATCAAGATTGCGGAACTCGTCAAGGACGGCAAGATTTCCGGCATCGCGGACCTCCGCGATGAAACCTCGGGACGCACCGGCCAGCGCTTGGTCATCGTGCTCAAGCGCGACGCCGTCGCCAAGGTCGTGCTGAACAACCTCTACAAGCACACCCAGCTGCAGGACAACTTCGCAGCGAACATGCTGGCGATCGTCGACGGCGTGCCCCGCACGCTGAGCCTGGATGCGTTCATCCGCCACTGGGTCACCCACCAGATGGATGTCATTGCACGCCGCACCCGCTACCGCCTCCGCAAGGCCGAGGAAGAAGCGCACATCCTGCGCGCCCTCCTCAAGGCGCTCGACGCGCTCGACGAAGTCATCGCGCTGATCCGGGCCTCAAACACCACCGAAGCGGCCCGCGACGGCCTCATGCAGCTCCTCGACATCGATGAACTCCAGGCCCGCGCCATCCTCGACATGCAGCTGCGCCGGCTCGCGGCACTGGAACGCCAGAAGATCCAGGACCGCCACTCCGAACTCGAAGCCCTGATCGCCGAGTACAACTCGATCCTGGCCTCCGAGGAACGCCAGCGCGCGATCATCAGCACCGAACTGGGCGAAATCGTGGCCAAACACGGGGATGACCGCCGCACCAAGGTGCTGCTGGGCTTCGACGGCGACATGTCGATGGAGGACCTGATCCCCGAAGAGGAAATGGTCGTCACGATCACCCGCGGCGGCTACGTCAAGCGAACCCGCAGCGACAACTACCGCTCGCAGCAGCGCGGCGGCAAGGGCATCAAGGGCGCGCAGCTGCGCGGCGACGACGTCGTCGAGCACTTCTTCGTCACCACCACCCACCACTGGCTGCTCTTCTTCACGAACCTTGGCCGGGTGTACCGGGCGAAGGCGTACGAACTCGTGGAAGCCGGACGCGACGCCAAGGGCCAGCACGTGGCGAACCTGCTCGCATTCCAGCCGGACGAACACATCGCCCAGGTGCTGGATCTGCGGGACTACCAGCAGTCGCCGTACCTGGTCCTGGCCACCAAACGCGGTCTGGTGAAGAAGACCCGCCTCGAGGACTACGACACCAACCGCTCCGCAGGCGTCATCGCGATCAACCTCCGCGACGGCGACGAGCTGGTCTCCGCACAGCTGGTCTCGGAGACGGATGACCTGATGCTCGTCTCCCGCATGGGCCAGTCGATCCGCTTCACCGCAACCGATGAGGCCCTGCGCCCGATGGGCCGGGCAACCTCCGGTGTCACCGGAATGAAGTTCCGCGAGGACGACGAACTGCTGGCCGCCGACGTGGTCACGGACGGTTCCTTCGTGTTCGTCGTCACCGAGGGCGGCTACGCCAAACGCACCGCGGTGGAGGAATACCGCCTCCAGGGCCGCGGCGGCCTCGGCATCAAGGTCGGCAAATACCAGGAGGAGCGCGGCCACCTCGTGGGCGCCCTGATCGTCCAAGCGGAAGACGAGGTCCTGGTGGTCATGGAAGGCGGCAAGGTGGTCCGTTCCTCCGTGGCCGGAGTGCCGGCCAAGGGACGCGACACCATGGGTGTTATCTTCGCCAAGCCGGACAAGAACGACCGCATCATCGAGGTGGCGCGCAACAGCGAACGAGGCCTCGAAACCGACGAACCACTCGACGACGATGCTGCCGAAAGTCAGGCATCGGCGGCGGATGACGTAACGTTGGCTGAAAATAACGGATCACATGATGGGTCCGCAGCGGAAGAATCAGCACCGGCCCCGGAGTCAGATGAGTCATCAGGCAATGCCGAGCTGGACGAAGACAATACCGGAGGTAACGAGTGAGTAATTCCGACTCATATCCCAAGCCGAACAGCGGCGTTCCCGGCGGAGTGCGGCAGCCTGCTGCCGCTCCGCGGGTAGGCGCGCCGTCCCGTCCCGAGCAGCGCCCGGGGGTGGCAGGCGGTCCCAATGGTTCCGCTCAGCGCCCGCAGGTGCCTGGCCAGCGTCCGGCCACGCAGGGACGCCCGGTCGCTCCCGGGCAGCGCCCGGCCACCCCCGGACAACGCCCGGACCAGAACCGTCCGGGCCAGAGCACCTCGGGGCTGATTAAGCCGGCCCCCAAGGCCAAGGTCCGCCGCGCCCGCCTGCTGGTGAGCAAAGTGGATCCCTGGTCCGTGCTGAAGATGGCCTTCCTGCTCTCGGTAGCGCTGGGCATCGTGACAGTTGTGGCCGCGATTGTGCTCTGGACGGTGCTGGATCTGACCGGAATCTTCGACCAGGTCGACGGTCTGCTCGGCACCCTGGCCGGTTCCGAGGGCGGTGGCTTCGAATTGAAGAAGGTCGCCTCGCTGGGACAGGTGGCATCCTTTGCCACGATCATCGCCGTCATCAACGTCGTCCTGCTGACGGCGCTCTCGATGCTCTCGGCCGTGCTCTACAACATCTCGGCCACCCTGGTGGGCGGCATCGGTGTCACCCTCACGGACGACTAAATCCCATAGTTTTCCCGGATTTTTCCCGGGGAAATGCCTCGATTTGAGATCGGGCCGGGATGTGCTGTAAAGTCGTATCTCGGCCCGATGAGGCATCGGGGCGTATAGCTCAGGCGGTTAGAGCGCTTCGCTGATAACGAAGAGGTCCCAGGTTCAAGTCCTGGTACGCCCACGGAATCTGTACGGATTCAAGTGGAGGTTCGGTGATATTTGTTTATCGCCGGATCGGAACGGGGTGAATGTGAAGAAGTTGCTCGTTGTTGCAGCTACGATCGCAGGCGTCCTGCTCTACAAGAAAGTGCAGGAATCCGAGGCCCGGAAAACTGTCTGGAGCGAATCAACCGATACGGTTGACTAGCCCGGACTCCCCGGAACGGGAGCTGGAAATCAGCTCCTCGGACTAGGGTATGATTGTCGGGTTGCTTCTTATGGGGGGCATGGCGCAATTGGTAGCGCACCTGCTTTGCAAGCAGGGGGTTCGGGGTTCGAGTCCCCGTGCCTCCACCATAGGAAAGGCCCCGGATCGCGGAAACGCGGTCCGGGGCCTTTTGCATGCCCAGCTGGTAGCCGGGGAATTACTCCTCATTCCTTGGGCTTCGCGTAGTCGCTCATGCCCTGCCAGTCGATGAAGACGTACGGTTCGTCGCCGACAACCCACGCGTCGTGCCCCGGCGGGATGATGCCGAAGTCACCCGGGCCGAACTCGTTCTCCTCGCCGTTGTCCATCAGGACCTTGAGGCGGCCCGAGATGGTGTACCCCTTGTGGGCAACCATGCAGCTCTCTGTCTGGGCGATCGGCTTGACGTGCAACGACCACTTCCAGCCCGGCAGGAACGTCACCCGTGCCACGGCATCGGCGTCCAGATTGACGATCTCCACCTGACCCATGCCGTCCTTGACGGGGCGGGTCTCCTCCGGATGGTCCAGGCTCTTGCGGATGGTTGAAGCCATAATGGTCTCCTTTGTGGATGATTGTGAGACCGGATTTAAGACTGGCACCACCGCCTGCCACGGTCAAGGATGCATCAGCAACAGGTGGCAGCAGCGAGCCCACACTACTGTTGGACCGTGAACTTCTTCCTCGCCGCCCTGGGCGTCCTCGGCGTGGCCTCGTCCGGGCCGCTCATTGCCGCCACCCTGGGTGCCACCTCCGTCAGCGCCCTGGCGATCGCCTTCTGGCGCAACGCCATCGGATCAGTCGTTATGGCCGGCCCGGTATTGGTCCGGAACCCCCGCCAGTTCGGCCGGGTTACCGGCCGCGAATTTCGCTGGTCCCTGGCGGCGGCCGTCGCCCTGGCGCTGCACTTCGCCTGCTTCATCACCTCACTGCAGTTAACCTCGGTCGCGGCAGCCACCGCCCTCGTTTGCCTGCAGTCCGGCTGGATCGCCGTCTTCCAGCTCTTCCGGGGGGTCAAACACCGCTGGCCGGTCCTGGTGGGCCTGGGGATCGCGTTTGGCGGTGTCGTCGCCATTACCGGGTTCGACATGGGTACCTCGCCGGAGGCGCTGCTGGGCGACCTGCTCGCGGTGGCGGGCGGCGCCCTGGCCGGTGTCTACACGCTGGCCGGCGGCAAAGCGCGGCAGACCATGGGGACGGGCGTCTACACCACCCTGTGCTACGGGATGTGCGCGGCCGTCGTGGCGGTGCTGGCATTGTTCTCGCAGCAGCCGCTGGCAGGTTTTGAGGCTGCCGGCTGGATTGGCATCCTGGCGATCACGGTGTGCGCCCAGCTGATCGGTCACACTGCCTTCAACCACCTGCTCGCCACCATGAGTCCGCTGCTGGTGTCCATGATCATCCTGCTGGAGATTCCGGGGGCCGCGCTGCTCGCCGCAGCGTTCCTGGCGGAGACCCTGCCGGCAGGAACCTACGCAGGCCTGGCGATGATCCTCGTGGGGCTCGCCGTCGTCGTCCTGGGGCAGCGCAGTTCACGCACCGGGTGGCGCACTGCAGCCGGACTGGCGGAGCTGGGTACGGATTGACGACGACGGCGGGCGGCGCCGTCAGCGCTGGGGATTACTGGCCGCCGCGGCGGGCGGGCTGGGCCGTGTTGACGGTGTGGATCGCGCGCAGCAGTTTGGCCGGGAAGTACACCGAGAAGAAGACCACCATGGGGGCCTTGAGCGCCATCTTCTTGACGTTGTGGGCCTTGTAGGTGCGGTCGAAACGCGTCACGTAGTAGCGGTAGTCCCGGGGCGAGTCCTCCAGCCGGCGTGCGGACATGCCGGAGACCATCTGCGGCCAGTACTGGATCCGGAGGTCGTGGTCGGCCAGGTGCAGGGACAGATCGATGTCCTCGTGCATCTCGTCCTTCTCATCCCGGCACGTCTCGGTCCGGATGATTTCCCAGGCGGAGCGTCGGAGGGCCATATTGGAGCCGAAGAGAAAGTGGTACTGGTGCTTGGCCAGCTTGAGCATCAGCTGGCGCATCTTGTCGTCGGCTTTGAGGCCGAAGCGCCGCATCGGCATATCGTAGTAGACCACCGGCCCGGTCGCAGCGTGGACGGACTTGTCCCGGAAGGCCTTCTGCACCTGTTCAACCCAGTCGGGTTCCAGGACGGAATCGGCATCGATCCGGCCCAGGATGTCCCCGGTGGCATGGTCGAGGCCGAAATTGCGGGTGGGGATCAGGCCCTGGTCCCGGTCCTGGCTGAGCAGGATGATGGGGCTCTCCGGGTATTCCAGTTGCATCTGCCGGACGATGTCGGCCGTGCGGTCCTTGGACATGTTGTCGACGACGATGATCTCGTGTGCCGGGACAGACTGGTACACGGCGGCAATGAGACACTGCCGGATGACGCTTTCCTCGTTGTAGGCCGGGATGACAATAGACACAGCCGGTGTGTGCACAGCATCGAGTAAGGCATCCTCAGAGGATTTTTCGGGTGACATCCCCCCAAATTTAGCACCAACGCGGTTTTTCGAGTCCGGCGCCGGGCGGTGCCCCGGCTACAAACTGGTAAACATCGGGTGCAAAAAGGGAGGGATCCCGCCACAATGGCGGAATCCCTCCCTTTAGCGGCTGCCCGCAGGCCGCCGGCGGTCTGCTTAGCTGCCGGTGGTCTTGTCCGTGCCGTTGTTGCGGCTCGCGGCGATGTTCCGGACAGCGGTCTTCGCATCGGTGGCAACCTTGGCGGAAGCGTCCTTGATGTCCTCAACAGCGTCCTCGGCCGCGTGCTTGGCCTTGTCCGCGGCTTCGTCGGCGGACTCGGCAGCGTCAGCCGACGCGTCAGCAGCGGTGTCGGCGGCGGCAACCGTGGCGGCGCCGGCCTGACCGGCAGCTTCCTTGGCGGAATCCTTGACGTCGTTGACGGTGGTGGCCGGAACGGGTGCCGGCGTGACCGGAGCCGGCGTCTTCCAGGGGTCCTCGACCGGCCTGGAAGCCCGCCAGGCGGCAACACCGGCGGCAACTGCCGCGGCGATGATACCGAAGATCAACAGCCCGCGGTGCTTGGGCTTCTGCTTCTTGACCAGCTCACCGCTGACGGCCTTGCTCGCCTTGTTCGCGGCGACCTTGACGTGGCTTCCCGCGGCCTTCGCCTGTTCCTGAACGGAGTGGATGATTCCCGCTTCGCCGAGCCGCTGGGCAACCGCATCCACATGCGCCGGAGCGCTCTGGAGCGTACGGTGCACGGCGTCGGACGCGTGGCCGATCTGATCCGAAAGCTTCGGCAGGTACTCCACGACCACGAGGTCGCGCGCGTTTGCGATCACCGGCGTCGCCTTGTCCAGTGCCTCGTGCAGGCGCGGGGTGGCGCTGTCAACGGCGTCGTTGATCCTTGGTGCGAGGTGGGCGAGCCCGTCCTGGAGACGCGGGGTCACCGTCGCCACGCCATCGGCGAGATTGTGGGCCGCCGACTTGAGCCCCTCCTGGATCTTGGGAGAAGCGGTATCCAGGCCCTGCTGCAGACGCGGAACGGCCCAGTTGACTGCGGCTTCAACCCGCGGCGTTGCCCAGTCCTTGGCGGTCTCTACTCCGGTGCTGACTGAATGCTCCAGCTCACGGGCAATACGGTCCGTTTTCTTCACAACTACCTCCCGATTAATGTGACGGTTCTGCAGTTAGCCTACGTGTCCCAGACCTCACGGGCTATTCTTCAAGCCGATTTTGGGCCGATTTCACCCAGCGCGGAACTGGCGGACCGGCCCGGTGTGTGATGGCCTCTCATGGAAGAATAGGGCCTATGACTGCCATCGCAACTGCAAAAGCAACCATCCACACGAGCATGGGCGACATTGTCGTCAACCTCTTCGGCAACCACGCCCCCAAGACCGTCGAGAACTTCGTCGGACTGGCAACGGGCGAGAAGGCCTGGACCCACCCGGAGTCCGGCGAGGACAAGACCGGGACGCCGCTCTATGACGGCACCATCTTCCACCGCATCATCAAGGACTTCATGATCCAGGCGGGCGATCCCCTGGGCCGTGGCGTGGGCGGACCGGGCTACAAGTTCGACGACGAAATCCACCCGGAGCTGACCTTCAACGAGCCCTACAAGCTGGCCATGGCGAACGCCGGCATCCAGATGGGCCGCGGCACCAACGGGTCGCAGTTCTTTATCACCACCATCCCCACCGGCTGGCTGCAGGGCAAGCACAGCATCTTCGGCGAGGTGGCGGACGATGATTCCAAGAAGGTTGTCGACGCCATCGAGGGTGTCCGCACCGGTGCGGGCGACCGTCCGGTCGAGGACGTCACCATCAACAGCATTGACGTAGAAAAGCTCTAAGCCCAGCGCATGAGCTACGGAATTCCGGCGGCAGAGCCGTCCGCGGAGATCCCGGTGTGCCCCCGGCACCCGGACAGGCCCGCCTATGTGCGCTGCCAGCGTTGCGGGCGCCCCGCGTGCCCCGACTGCCAGCGGGCGGCCGCCGTCGGATTCCAATGCGTTGACTGTGTCAACGAAACGAAACGCACCACACCGGACGTCAAGACCGTCTACGGCGGCGCCGTGACCTTGGGCAAGCCTGTGGTCACGCTTTCCCTCATCGGGCTGTGTGCCCTGGTCTTTGTGTTTCAGTGGCTGGTTCCCAACGATTGGATCTACCGGAACCTGGCCTTCGCCACCGTCTTCGCCAGCCCGGAGTCCGGGGTCTTCGAGCCTTGGCGGATGGTGACGTCCGCCTTCCTTCATTCGCAGGGTTTCATCCTCCACATCGTGCTCAATATGTACATGCTGTGGGTGTTTGGCCAGGCACTCGAACCGCTCCTGGGACGAATCAGATTCCTGGCGGTGTATTTGCTGTCCGCCTTTGGCGGTTCGGTCGGCTATCTGCTGCTGACACCGGGATACGTCGCGGGCCAGCAGCTGAGCGGAGTTGTCGGCGCTTCGGGCGCCATCTTCGGGCTCTTCGGAGCCATGCTGGTGGTCCAACGCCGCCGCGGCGGCGACACCAGGCAACTCTGGGTGCTGATCCTTATTAACGGCGCCATCGGCTTTGTGGTCCCCTCGATCGCCTGGCAGGCGCACCTGGGTGGGGCCGTCACCGGTGCCCTGTGTGCTGCCGTACTGGCGTACACACCCCGCGGCCCGCGCCAGGGCCTGCTGCAGGCCGCCGGTCTGGTGTTGGTCTTCGCCCTATTGGTCGCCGTCTCCGCCCTCCGGGTCGCCAGCGCCTGACCCCGCGGGCCCACCCCTGCCGTGCCGCACCTGACGGTCACGCCGGCCTGCCGCGCCGCACCTGACGGTCACGCCCCCTGCCGCGCCGCACCTGACGGTCCAGCCCCCTGCCGCGCCTCTCGCGCGGACCCTCGTCCTGGGGTTTCCCACAGCGTGGTCCCGTTTTCCACAGCGCAACACGCCCGCGCATGCTTTGTGCACTCTCACCAGCAGTCGGCGGGAACCGCAAGAAGACCCGCCCACCGGTCGAACCGGAAAGTTGTCCACAGGGTTTATCCACACTGTTGGTAACTTACACGTCTGTAGTTCAGGCGGTCGTCCCGGATCTGACGGCCACACCGGGCGATTCCTCGCCGGAGCCCTTTGCGATCTCCACAAATGTGGATAACTCCTGTGGGCAGCCCTGTGGTTAAGTGGACAACTTCCCCGGGAATCCACGCTGGTGCGCTGGGGGCGCCTGCGTGGTCGAACAAGCGATGCCGATGCCCAAGGCCGTCCCCGGGTCGGTTCCGGGATCAAATCTGATTTCAACAGGGTTATTCACAATGTTAATAACTTGTGGGTTGCAGTAATGTGGCCAGAATCAGCGCCAGCTGGGGCCGAACCCCTCGGAACCTGTCTCAAACCGCTCAGTTATCCCCAGGTGTGGATAAGTTGTGGGTACCGCAGTGTTGTTAAGTGGATAACTCGGCCGGGTGGCTGGAGGCGCTGAACAGGCGCGGCCGTCTCCGCGTGACGCTTCCCTCTTCCGGCAACGGGGAACATCCTCCGAAGTTATCCACAGGGAATCCACACTGTTAATAACTTACAACCCCGTAATTCTCCGCCGAGCCTTCTTTGGAGGGTCATTCTGAGCGCCATAACGCGCAGGAAAGGCCCGCTCAGGATCGAAACCCCTGCAAAGTTATCAACACTGTGGATAACTCAAAACCCGGAGTTGTGCACAGTAGGAGCCTCAGCGTGGCCAGATTCCGGAGGTTCCCCTGCGGTGGCTGTCCAGCAGATGGGTGTCAATCATCCCGATGGCTTCCATCAGTGCGTACATCGTGGTGGGTCCGACGAACGCGAAGCCCCGCTTCCGCAAGGCCTTGGACAGGGCGATCGACTCGGCCGAGGTCGTGGGGATTTCCTCAGGGGACCTCGGCTCGGGAGTGGACTCCGGCTGGAAGGCCCACACGAAGTCAACAAGCCCGCCATCCTGCCGCAGATCCAGGGTGGCCTGGGCGTTGGTGATGGCGGCCCGGATCTTCAGCCGGTTTCGTACGATGCCGGCGTCGAGGAGGAGGCGGTCAACATCGGCGTCGGTGAACGCGGCCACCGTCTCGGGATGGAAGTCGTGGAATGCAGCCCGAAATGCCGGCCGTTTCCGGAGAATCGTCGCCCAGGAGAGTCCTGCCTGGAAAGCCTCGAGGCTGATGCGCTCGTACAGGCCCTGCTCGTCGCGGACGGGAAGTCCCCACTCGGTGTCGTAGTACTCGCGCAGCATCGGATCCACGGCCGCCCACGGGGGCCGGGCCAGGCCGTCGTCGCCGATTACCGGTCCGGTTAGTGCCGGGGCCATCTGGACTCCTTCGCTTGCGTTGTTCTTCAGCTCCAGCATTATCTTCCCCTCGGAGGACACGGCGTTAACGCGAAAGACCGGCACACAGGGTGTACCGGTCTTCGTAACGTGCTGCGGCGTTCAGGAACGCCAGCGGGTGGTCATCAGGAAGCCAATGATGGCAATGCCGAAGCCGGCGATGATATTGCCGGATCCCCAAGCGGCGACGGGAAGTGTGCCTTCGCTGATGTAGAAGGTGATGATCCACAGCAGACCAATGATCATCAGGCCGAACATCACCGGCTTGAACCAGACCGGGTTGGGCTTATTGGCCTGCGCGGCGGAAGTCTGCGGCGTTTCGTGGGCAGTCCGTTTGCGGCGCTTTGACTCGGGCACGGGTCCTCCTAGGCGGCTGGACCAGGAGCGGGACCCTGGCTTGATATCCTGCAAGAAGGAATACCCCGGCGGTCAGCGCTCTTGGTCACGTTGAAGTTCTTATTCGGAGCCAATTCTAGCCGTAGTTCACACCACGGGGATGTCCGCCGCGAATGTCCGGAATGGCACGATTCACCCTGTTCTCTGTTTCAACGATTGGTTCAGCAAGGCACCCATGAGCACAACCAAGATTCTCGTCGTCGACAACTACGACAGCTTTGTGTACACCCTGGTGGGATACCTCCAGGAACTCGGCGCCGAGACCACGGTGGTCCGCAACGACGATGTCACCCTGGCCGAGGCAATCGACCTGGCGGAGGCACGCGACGGCGTCCTCATCTCCCCTGGCCCCGGGAACCCCGCGGGCGCCGGCGTCTGCATCGAGCTGATCAAGTGGTGCGGCAGCCACAACAAACCCATGCTTGGGGTCTGCCTGGGACACCAGGCCCTGGCCGAGGCCTACGGGGGAACCGTCACGCACGCGCCCGAGCTGATGCACGGCAAAACGTCCCTCGTGGAGCATCACGGCACCAGCGTGTTCGCCGGGCTGCCTTCGCCTTTCACCGCGACCCGCTACCACTCCCTCGCCGCCGTGCGTGAGAGCATCCCGGAGATCCTGGAGATCACCGCGGAGACGGGAAGCGGAGTGGTTATGGGGCTCCAGCACCGCAGTGCCCCCCTTTGCGGAGTGCAGTTCCACCCTGAGTCCGTGCTCACCGAAGGCGGCTACCAGATGCTCGGGAACTGGCTGGAGTCGCTCGGTATGGCCGGCGCTGCCCAGCGTGCCGCCTCGCTAAGCCCGCTTATCAAGCACTAAGCCCGCCCCGGAACGCTCAGTCGCCCTTGTCGCCCTTGGTGGACGTCGGGGTCGGGGTCGGCGTGGGTGTGGGTGTGGGGCTTGGTGGCGGGGGCGGAGCCTTGGCCACGGTGACGGTCACCGTCTTGCCCTGTTCCACCAGCGCCTCCGCAGGGTCGGACTGTCCGGTGACCTTACCCGGTTCGACCTGGGAGTTTTCGACTTCCGTGGCGGTCATGCCCAAGCCCAGCGCCTTCAGGGCGGCTTCAGCCTCGGCTTGAGGAAGCCCGACGAGCTGGGGAACCACCACCTTGCCGGTGGAAACGATAATTTCGACGATGCTGCCGGTGGGTACGTTCTGGCCCGGCGCCGGGTTGGTAGTGATCACGATGCCGGCCGGGACCGTGGGACTGTTGGCCATGGTGGTACCCGGCGCTCCGGCGAGACCGTTCTGGCGCAACATATCGCGCGCGGCAGCCTCCGTGCGTCCCGGCAGGTCGGCGGGGATGGTGATGACGCTGGGGCCCTCAGAGATGTTGAGCGTAATGTCGGAATTCGGGTCCAGCGAGCTCCCCGTGGCCGGGACGGTACCGATCGCGATGCCCTTGGCAACGGTTTCGTGCTGCATCCGGCTGAGCTGGGGTTTCAGCCCTACATTGTAGAGCTTCTGGAGGGCCTCGGTCTCGGTCAGTGATGTCACCGACGGCACCAGCACTTTAGCGATCGGGGGCGGCGGCTGGTTCATCATGTTGTATAGCCACAGGCCGCCTCCTGCCAGCACCAGGACGGTGACGAGCATCAGGGCGGTGATCCACGTCCGACGCCGGGACTTCTGACGCGGAGTGTGCTCGCGTTCGGGCGGCAGGACCAGCGGCAGGCTTCCGGTATCAGCGGCGCCGTAGACGACACCGTGGGCCATCAGGGCGTTCTCATCGTCAGCCGGGGTCTCCAGCACGGGCCGGAGCCGGCCGGTGGGGGTCTCATCGAGGAATTTCGCGCCGGTCACGGAGAAGGCCGCAGTCGGGGTGCCGTCCGGGGTCGGGACCGTGTTATTGGGGTCGGTGGGAGCTTCACTCGCGGCCGGCGCGGTGACGCCGACTCCGCTCCGCGCAGCCCGGAGGGCACGGCGGAACGCTGCGGCATCCTGGAAGCGGTCCGCGCGGTTCTTCTGCAGCGCCTTCATCAGCACGCTGTCCAGTGCTTCGGAGACGTCAGGATTCAGGCTGCTGGCCAGTTCGGGGATCTCTCGCACATGCTGGTAGGCCACCGAGACGGGGCTGTCCCCGATGAAGGGCGGCCGGCCCGCCAGCATCTCGTACAGCAGGCAGCCGGCGGAGTAGAGGTCACTGCGGGCATCGACGGTCTCACCGCGGGCCTGTTCCGGTGACAGATACTGGGCAGTGCCCACCACGGCCTGGGTTTGGGTCATGGTCGCTGCCGAGTCCGCCATGGCGCGGGCAATCCCGAAGTCCATCACCTTGACGCTGTTGGAGTCCGGGCAGAACATCACATTGGCGGGTTTGATGTCGCGGTGAACAATACCGGCCTTGTGGCTGTAATCCAGCGCCGCGAGCACCCCAAGGGTGAAGTCGATCGCTTGGTCGATGCTGACTTCCTTGGCCCGGATCAGGTCCCGGATCGTCTTGCCGGAGACAAACTCCATCACGATGTACGGCACCCGGACGGTGTCCTCGTGGTCGCCGGGGACGGCGTGGTCCCCGGTGTCGTAGATGGCCACGATCGAGGGATGGTTCAGCGCGGCGACGGCCTGCGCTTCGCGTTTGAACCTGGCCTGGAACTGGGGGTCCCGGGCCAGGTCCGGACGGAGCAGCTTAACTGCCACGGTGCGTCCCAGCCGGGTGTCGAGGCCGCGGAAGACGTCGGCCATGCCGCCGCGGCCGATCAGCTCACCCAGCTCATAGCGTCCGCTGAGGACGCGCTGCGTGTTCACGGGGCCGCGGTCCTCCCGGTGCGATGGGGTGCGGGGTGAAGTGGGCATGGTGGGCTACGTTCCCGTTGGGCTGGGGGTTGATTCCACGGCCGCGGCCTTGGCCAGGTGGTAGGTCACGAGCGAACCGGCGGGAACCTTGGCGCCGGAGGCGGGCTCGGAGCGGACGAAAGTCCCGGGGTCCTCGTCTTTGTTCGTCGGATTGACATCGACACCCTTGGCCCACCGCAGGCCCGCATTCAGGATGGCCTGCTGGACGGTGGCTTCGCTCGCCCCGGATTGCAGGGTCGGGACCGTCACGGTTTCGGGGGCTTCCGGTCCCTTGGAGTAGGACACGGTGATGGTCGTGTCAGGCTGGACCCGCCCGGCCGGGTCTATTTCCAGTACCGTCCCGGGGGCGGAGGCGTCGAAGACTTCCACTCCGGTGACACCAAGGCCCAGGCCAATCAGTTCGTTGCGAACTTCGTTGTATTGCCGGCCCAGGTAGCTTTCCGGAATCAGGTTGATTGCAGCCGGTGTCGACTGCGTGGGGGTGGCGGAGCTGCTGGTGGGGCTGGGGCTCGTGGACGTGGGCGAGGCGCTGGTGGTGGTCGGTGACGCGCTGGTCGTGGTGGCACTGCTGCTACTCGCAGGAGTCTGCGGGAACAGGATTCCGGCCTGGGTCAGCATGACGCCCACCAGTGCGAACAGCACGAGCAGGATCAGGGCAATCAGCGGCCAGGTCCAGGGGCTGCGGCCGCGGCGTTCCGGCTCATTGACCGGTTCGTCGTAGTCGTCGTCCTCCTGGACCCAATTGCGTTCCGCGGCGAGGGCGTCGGCACGCGACAGCGTGTTGCGTGCTCCGTACGAGCTGGCGGCGGCTCCGGCAGCGGTCCCTGCCGCGGCGCCCGCACCGGCGGCGCCGACCACCGGCAACGCCGAGGTGGCCGAGGTCGGACGGTCCGCAGCGCCGATGACACCGGTTGCTGCCGTGGGCATGTCCACCGGTGCCGTGATCGGCCCGGTTGCTGCCTCGAAGAGCAGCATGCCCGGGACGGCGGCGTGTGCCGCCGCGATGTCGCCGTTGCGGATGGCCTCGGCGGCCTCGGACAGCTTGAGGGCGTCGGCCGGGCGGTTCTTGGGGTCCTTGGCCAGCATGGACATCAGCAGGGCTCGGACCGGCTTCGGCAGGGTTTCCGGCAGCGGCGGCGGAGCGTCGTTGACCTGGGCCAGCGCGATCGCGATCTGGGATTCCCCGGAGAACGGACGATGCCCGGTAAGGCACTCGTATCCGATCACGCCGAGGGCGTAGATATCCGAGGCGCCGGTGGCCAGCTGGCCGGTTGCCTGCTCGGGTGCGAGGTACTGGGCGGTGCCCATCACCTGGCCGGTCTGGGTGAGGGGGACCTGGTCGGCCAGGCGGGCGATGCCGAAGTCCGTGACCTTGACGCGCCCGTCCGGGGTGATCAGCAGGTTGCCCGGCTTGATGTCGCGGTGGACCAGGCCCTGGGCGTGGGCCACGGAGAGGGCGCGGGCGGTCTGCGCGATCATGGACAGGGTGCGGTCCGGGGAGAGCACCTGTTCATGTTCGATGATGCTGCTCAGCGGCTGGCCCGGGACCAGCTCCATGACGAGGTAGGCGGAGCCCTCTTCCTCGCCGTAGTCAAAAACGTTGGCGATGCCCACGTGGTTCAGGAGCGCCGTGTGGCGGGCCTCGGCGCGGAACCGCTGGAGGAAGCCGGGGTCGCCGGTGTACTCCTCCTTGAGCACCTTGATGGCGACGATGCGGCCAAGGATCAGGTCTTTGGCTTTCCAGACTTCTCCCATGCCGCCGATCGCAATACGCGTGGTCAGCTGGAACCTGCCGCCGAGGGTGATTCCTGATGAAGGCCTCACTTATTCAACACCGCCTCAAAAATCTTCTTCGCGTTCGGACTGGTTAGCTTTGCGCCGGTGGTGATGTCTACGCCTTCCATGACGATAGTGACTGCCACCTGCGGGTCATTCGCCGGGGCAAACCCGGTAAACCATGAGTTGTTCAGGCCGTCGCCGAGTTCGGCGGTACCGGTCTTGCCGGCCACCCTCACGCCGGGCACTGCCGCCCCGCGGCCGATGCCCTCGCTGACTACGCTGACCATCCATTCGTTGATCTGCCGGGCAATCTCCGGTGTGGTGGAGGTCAGCAGGGCCTGAGGTTTCGGCTCGCTGATCGGCCGCAGGTCCGGGGAGCGGACGGCCTTGATCAGGTTCGGCTGCATCTGGACCCCGCCGTTGGCGATTGCGGCCGTCATCTGGTTGATCTGGAGCGGAGTGGCCCGAACGTCCCGCTGGCCGATCGACGACTGTGCCAGGCTCGCGTCGTCCAGCACTTCGGTCGGGAAGAAACTCGGGGCGGAGTCCAGCTTCAGCTGGTCGCCGAAGTCCTTGCCGAAGCCGAACTTCTCCGCCTGGTCCGCGATGGCCGCCTGCCCCAGATCCAGGGCAATACTGGCGAAGGGGGTGTTGCAGGACTGCTGCAGGGCGAAGGCGAACGTCGCCGTGTCGCGGGTGTAGCAGTTGCCGCCGGCATAGTTGGGCAGCGTGTACTGGATGCCGGGGAAGGACATCTCCGCCGGGTTGGGCAGGACGCTGTCCTTGTTGTACTTTCCTGAGCTGAGGGCCGCGGCTGTGTCGATGATCTTGAAGACCGAGCCCGGTGCCAGCAATTCCCCGGTCGGGCCGCTGACGTTCTGGTTCAGGTTGATCCCGGGCACCTTGTTGAGCTCGGCGAAGTTGGCGGCCTCGGCCACGGGATCCTGGGTGGCGATCAGGTTGGGGTCGTAGGAGGGCTTGGACACCATGGCCAGGATCGCGCCGGTCTTCGGGTTGGTCACCACGATCGATCCGCGCTGGCCATCCGGAATGAGGTCGAAGGCGAGCTTCTGGATCTCGGGATCCAGGGTGAGCTCAACCGAGGCGCCCTTGGGCTGGTTGCCCAGGAACAGCTGGCCGACCCGGTCCAGGAACTGCTGGTCCGAGCTGCCCGCGAGCTCTTCGTTCATCGTCTTCTCGAGCCCGGTCACGCCGAAGCTCCTGGAGAAATAGCCGGTGATCCCGGCGTATGGTTCCGGCTGGTTGTAGGTGCGCTGGAACTTGCAGCTCTCCGCGGCAGGCACAGACTCCGCCACGGGGGCACCGCCGACAATGATCGCGCCGCGGTCGTTGCAGTAATTCTGCAGGAGGGTGCGCTTGTTCCACGCATTGGCCTCCAGCTCGTCCGCGCCGACCACCTGCACGTAGCTGAGGGCACCGAAGATCAGGACGAACATCGCGATCGCGGCGATCCAGGCATTACGAATGGCTTGGTTCACAGCTTCACCACCTCCGTGGGGGCGTCCGGACTGTTCCGTCCGGTGCCGGGAACGGCGGCCGGCTTCGAAGGCATAGCCGGCATTACTTTCTGTGGGTCGGGTTCCTCACCGGGAGCCAGCGGTGTTGTGTCCACCGGGCCGCGGGCCGTGTGCGAGATCATCAGCAACAGTCCCACGATGATCCAGTTGGCCAGCAATGAGGAGCCGCCCGCGGCCAGGAACGGGGTGGTGAGGCCGGTGAGAGGAATGAGACGGGTGACGCCACCGATCACGACAAAGCACTGCAGCGCGATGGCGAAGGAGAGCCCGGTGGCCAACAGTTTCCCGAACGCATCCCGGGTGCCGAGTGCCGCCCGGAAACCGCGGGTGAAGAGCAGCAGGTACATCAGGACGATCGCGAAGAGGCCAATCAACCCCAGTTCCTCGCCGAAGGAGGCAATGATCATGTCGCTGTTGGCGAAAGGAACCAGATTGGGGCGTCCCTGGCCGAGACCGGTGCCCACCAGGCCGCCGTTGGCCATGCCGAACAGTCCCTCGACGATCTGCAGGCTTCCGCCGAACGCCCGTCCGTAGACTTCGTCGGTGAAAGCGTTGATCCAGCCGTCAATCCGCAGCGCGACGTGGGAGAAGACACGGGAGGCGACGAACCCGCCGGCGGCGATGAGCCCGACACCGATGATGACCCAGCTGATGCGGCTCGTGGCGACGTAGATCATCACCAGGAATAGGCCGAAGAACAGGATCGACGAGCCCAGGTCCCGCTGGAAGATCAATACGCCGATGCTCACAAGCCACGCGGCAATCATGGGGCCCATGTCCTTGAACCGCGGGAACTGGATGGGGCCGACTTTCCGGCCGGCCAGCAGGATGAGATCGCGGTTCGAGGAAAGATACCCGGCAAAGAATATGGCGAGGGTGATCTTGGCAATTTCGCCAGGCTGGAAGGTCATCGAGCCGACCTTGATCCAGACCCGCGCGCCCAGGATTTCACCGGCCGTGATGCCGGGGACGAGCGGAAGGATCAGCAGAAACGCACTGACGGCCAGGGAAATATAGGTGAAACGGCGCAGGATCCGGTGGTCCTTGAGGAACCAAATGACGGCGATCGAAACGGCCATGGCCACCAGGGTCCAGCGCAACTGGTTGTTCCCCGTGTCCTCCCCGACCCGGTCCAGCCGGTGGATCATCGCGAGGCCGAGGCCGTTCAGTGCGACCACCAGCGGAAGAATTACCGGATCGGCATATTTCGCCCGAATCCGGAGGACGATGTGGAAAGCAAGGGCGGCGACGGCGAGCAGGCTCGACTGGAACCAGAAATCGGTGTCGAACGCCTTCTGCTGGTCCACCCCGACCAGGGCGTTGGCCCCGATGCCGACGGCGAGGGCCAGCACCAGCAGGACAAGTTCAACGTTCCGCCGCGGCCTGGGCGTGGGATCGATGGGTGTCATTGGTCCCCCTCACAGATAGGGGCCGTCGCCGTCGGCGAGGGTGCCGCAGTTCCGGCAGCGCCGGGACTCGCCGTCGCGCCCGGATCCGCGGTGGCGCCCGGATCCGCTGTGGCGCTGGGATCCGCCGTCGCACCGGGGGTGGCTGGGGTTGGGGACGGGGTGATGCATTCGTCCGCGGGTGCGGTGGTGCCGGTTCGCTCAAGGTTCTTGACGATTCGCTGGGCGTCATAGAGGTCCCGGGCCGGCACGGTCTGGCGCACCCGCTGCTGGGAAAATTCGGGCAGATCTGACATCCGGATTTCGGTCACCGCTTCGAGGGTGGAGAGCTGGATGGGCCCCAGGCGCTGAGAGACCCCGTTGTAGATGGCCACGTGCTGGTCGTGCTCGCCGATGTAGTACCTCGTCTGGGTCCAGGCGTAGCCGAGCCACAGACCCACCGTGAGTAGTGCCACGATGGCCGCGGCGATGGAGACCGTCACCCAGCGGCGGGGCCGGCCGGCCTGCCGGTACTCGTCGGCTTCCTCCCTCGCCTGCTCCGACTTGTGGGTCAGGACCGTCGCAGCCCGGCGGGCCATGGTGCGCCCCGCGATGGTCGGAATGGAACCGGACTCCGCGGCGGCCGCGGCAGCGCCCACGAGTTCGTGGGGGCGCCCGGCAAGTTCCTCGCGGAGCACCTCGGCGGACAAGTGCTCGCCCAGGTGCGGATCGGTGGAGGTGGGCGGTTCGCCCTTTTCGGGGGCACCGCCAGCCGGCCTGTCGCCCGGTGAACCGGTGTCCGAAGGGGACGCCGTGGCCACGGACGGGTTGGGGGCCGTTGCTGCCGCGCCAGCCAGCGGGACGATTTCGACGGCGGCCGTCCGGACGTCGTCGGTGGTCTGTTCGGCGATTTCCAGCATCACCACGGTGACGTTGTCCGGAGCGCCGGCGTCCAGGGTGAGATCGACCAGCAGTTCGACGCATTCACGCAGGTCCTTGGTCTCCCGGACCGTGCGCTCCACGACGTGGCCGGCCACGTAGTTCAGGCCGTCGGAACAGAGCAGCCAGCGCTCACCCGGCTCGACGTCAAGCGTGTCCAGGTCAAGTTCAGGGCTGGCGTCGACGTCGCCAAGGACGCGCATCAGGACGTTCTTGTGCGGATGGGACTCGGCTTCGTCGGGGCGGAGCCGGCCTTCGTCGATGAGGCGCTGGACGAATGTGTGGTCCACGCTGACCTGCTCGAATTCGCCGTTCCGCAGCCGGTACGCGCGGGAGTCGCCAATATGGGCGAAGTGCAGCTTGCCTTCGGCCAGCAGGAGGGCGGTGACAGTGGTGCCCATGCCAGCAAGTTTGGGATTCATGTGGACGAGTTCGGAGAGCAGCGAGTTGGCGGTCTGGATCTCGTCCGCCAGGACGGTGCCGGCGTCGCCGTCGTAGTCGTCGCTGTCGAGGTGGATCATGTCCAGCACCGTGGCGGCAGAGGCGACGTCGCCGCCTGCGTGTCCTCCCATGCCGTCGGCAACGACGGCGAGGTGGCGGCCGACGTAGGCGGAGTCGTCGTTCTTCGCGCGCACGCGGCCGACGTCGGAACGCGCGGCGTAGCGCATGATGAGTGGCCGCTTGGAGGCAGTTGTTTCGCCTTCGGCCCTGTCTGCGGGGTGGTCCGGGGCAGCCACGGCTACGGCCTCAATTCAATGACCGTCTTGCCGATTCTCACGGGGACACCCAGCTCTACGGGCAGTGCCCTGGTCAGCTGCTGGTCGGCCAGGTAGGTGCCGTTGGTCGAGCCAAGATCCTCGATGAACCAGCGGCTGCCTTGCGGGAACAGGCGGGCGTGGCGGCCCGAGGCATAGTCATCCTCCAGCACGAGGGTGGCTTCCTGCGCGCGGCCCAGCAGGATGGGGCTCGCCGCAAGGGGGATCGTGGTGCCCTTGAGTGGCCCTTCGGTCACGACCAGCTGGCGTGGCTGCTGCTTGACTGGGGCCGCCGGTTCGGCCAGAGCCGGATTCTTGCGGACCTGCCTCGCCGTGGGGGCGCCCGCTGCAGCCTTGCGGCCGATCATGAGGTCGCGCCTCATGGCGGCAACAATGCTGAAGATCAGTACCCACAGGAGCAGGAGGAAACCGAAACGCAGGGCGGTGATGGTCAGTTCGCTCACTGGCGGCCGCCTGGGCTGGCGGGCAAGAGTCGGAAGATGATTTTGGTCCGTCCCATTGTGATCGTGGAGCCGTCGTTGAGTTCCGAGGAACCCACGATCTTGTGGCCGTTGACGTAGCTGCCGTTCGTGGATCCCAGGTCGACGGCCTGGGCGTTGCCCTGCCCCGTACGGATTTCCAGATGGCGGCGGGAAACGCCGGTGTCGTCAATAAGGATGTCTGCTTCGGAGGAGCGTCCCAGCACGATCGACGGCGCATTCAAGGAGTAGCGCTGCCCGTCAATGTCCAGCACAGGCTGCATCCGGGAAGGCTGGCGCGTCGGCGCGGCAGGCATTCCGGCGTGCGCGGGAGGCTGCGTGGAGGGGGAGGAGGAGGACTTCTCGGTCCGGGACTTGATTTCGAAGTCGCCGGCTCGGCGGTCCCCGTCCCGGCGGAAACTGATCCGGACGGGACCCGGCAGGGTGTAGCCCTGGCTGCGCACGTGGTTGATGACGACGTCGCACAGTTCTTCGGCGAGCGGGGTTCCCCATTCCTGGGCCCGCTGGAAGTCATCGTCACTGAGGAGGACGTCGAAGACGTTGGGGGCGAGGGTCCGCCCGGCGGCGATGGTGATGGCCTTGTTGTCAACCTCGCGGCGGAGGTGGCTGGCGATCTCGACAGGCTCAACCTGGGCGCGAGAACCGGTGGAGAAGACTCCGCGGACGGCCTTTTCGATGCCGCGCTCGACTTTGTCCAGCAATCCCATGGTCCTTCTCCTTTCGTGACGGCTGCAGGGCAGCGTTCGTTCCGGAACTCGGTTGCCCACATCTGCGGGAGCCCGCTGTTAACGGGCACTCCTACATCAGATACTACTGGGCGAGTCTGGGAATGGCCTTAATGCGCGTCGCCACTCCGCGCCGGGAAATTGCTTCGGACCGGCTCTGACGTGCACTGACATCGGCCCGATCCGCCCGGCGGGGACGGGTTCCTGGCGGCGCGGTGAGCCCCGGGGCTCACCGCGCCGGACCCCGGATTTCGGGCGCAGAACGTCCTGCACCATCCCTCGCCGGGAGCCGATTGGTGTTTTCCCGCTGTTGTCCGTTATGCTTGATCTCGCTGCTTTTACGAGGTTCACGGCCTGATTTTGGGCCAAGAACTATGTGGAAGAAGTTGCGCGCGAGTGGCGGAACGGCAGACGCGCTGGCTTCAGGTGCCAGTGTCCGAAAGGGCGTGGGGGTTCAAATCCCCCCTCGCGCACGCAAATGAAAGAAACCCCGGTCTTCGGACCGGGGTTTCTTTCGTTTAACCCGCGGAACTGACGCGTCTGGTTCAGCCCGCAACCAAGACCGCCCAGCGCCGCGGCGCCGATCTAACCGAGAGTTAACTTTACGGAAACGGCAAGGCGCAGATTCCTGAAACAACCGTTCCCTAAGGTCAGTGCCAGACGACCCCGCGGGGGTCGTTCTAATGCACCGGCTCCCGATTTGGAGAAGTAGAATGACGGCTTTTGGTTCGGAAATGCGCCCGACGCGCCGCATGCTGCTGGCGGGGATGTCCTCCGTCGCACTCGTGGCCCTTACCGGCTGCGGCGGCGGGACCAGCGCTGCGACGTCGACGGCCAGTGGTGCGGCGGGGGATCTCGGGACACTGGAGGTCCAGTTGTCCTGGTTGAAGAACGCTGAGTTCGCCGGTGAATATTTTGCCGACAGCAAGGGCTATTACAAAGATGCGGGCTTTACGGCGGTCAACCTGATTGCGGGCGGCCCGGGCGGCGCTTCGGCGGAGACCATGGTCCTTTCCGGCAAGGCCCTGGTTGGCACCTCGTCGCCGGTGGGAGTAGCCCCGGTGGTGCTCAATGAGGGTGCGCCGTTAAAGATCATCGGCTCCACGTACCAAAAGAACCCGTTCACCATCGTGTCGCTCGCGGAAAATCCGATCACCGCCCCCGGTGACCTGATCGGCAAGAAGATCGGGGTGCAGGCCGGCGTCAACGAGACTCTCTTCGATGCCCTCCTGGAGGTCAACAGTATTGATCCGTCCCAGGTCACGAAGCTGCCGGTGCAGTACGACCCGCAGCCGCTGCTGAATGGCGACGTCGAAGGGTTTTTTGCCTATCTCACCAACGAGGTCCTGACCCTCGAGCTGGGCGGGCACAGGACCGCGGTGCTGCCGTTCGCGGACAACGGCCTGCCCTTCGTCGCCGAAAGTTTCGTCGCGACCGAGGATTCCATCAAGAACAAGCGGACAGAGCTGAAAGCGTTCCTGGCGGCAACTATCAAGGGCTGGAAGGACGCGCTGGCGGACCCGGCGGAATCGGCCAGGCTCGCCGTGGAGGTTTATGGCAAGGAGCTCGGCCTCACCCTGGACAAGGAAAAGGCCCAGGCGGAGGCGCAGAACAGCAAGCTCATCGAGACTCCGGATACGGACAGCAACGGACTTTTCTCCATCTCCCAGGAGCTGATGGAGAAGAACATCGAAATACTCAAGCTGGCCGGCTACGACACCACGGCGGAGCAGATCTTCGACCTGAGCCTCCTCGACGAGGTCTACGCCGAGAACCCGACCCTGAAGTAGCCATGCCCGGAAGTAAGTTTGACGAATGTAAGTAGGACGAATGACTGACGTGAGCACGGCTGCCGTCTCCCACGGCATGCTCTCCGGTACCGGCATATCGCTCAGCCGGCTGGGCAAGAGTTTCCGCATGGGCCGCCAGAGCGTCGTGGCCCTGGAAGACGCCAACCTGAGTACATCGCAGGGAACGTTCCTGTCCCTGCTGGGGCCCTCAGGATGCGGCAAGTCCACCATCCTGAGGATCCTCGCCGGCCTGGAAACCCCCACGACCGGCCAGGTCACGGTGGACGGCCACACCCCGGCTGAGCTGCGCACCCGGCATGAACTGGGTATCGCCTTCCAGGATCCGGCCCTCCTGCCATGGCGAAGCGTGGTCTCCAACATCCGCCTGCCCTTCGAAGTGGCCGGTCTGCCCGTTGACCATGCCATGGTGGACGAGCTGGTGGGGCTGATCGGCCTGAGGGGGTTTGAAAAGGCCAAGCCGGCGCAGCTTTCCGGCGGTATGCGGCAGCGGGTCTCCATCGCCCGGGCGCTGGCACTCAAGCCGTCGGTGCTCCTGCTGGACGAACCGTTCGGCGCCTTGGATGACATGACGCGTCAGCGCCTCAATCTTGAACTGCTGCGCATCTGGACGGAGAAGCCGGCCACCACGCTTATGGTCACCCATGGAATCGCGGAGGCAATGTTCCTCTCCGACGTCGTCGCCGTAATGAGTGCACGGCCCGGCCGGATCAAGGAAATCATCACTGTTGACCTTCCCAGGCCAAGGACACCGGAGATGATGCGGACGCCAGAGTTCCACGCCCTGTGCGACCGGGCTTCTGAGCTGCTGTTCGGCGACGTCGGCGCGCACCGAGGGGAGGGAGGGTCCCGTGACGACGACTGACACGAAGACAGCGCCCGTTTCCCGGCCGTTTCCGCCGTGGGCGGCGGCGGGAATCGGGGTGGCGGCCACCGTTGCGCTCTGGTGGCTGGCCGCGGCCACCGTACTTTCAGGGGTGGGGGCCGCAGGCGACGGAACGGGCGGCGCCGTGCCCACACCGGGCGAGGTTGTTAGCCAACTGGCCGGCGACGGCGTTGGTTTCTATTGGCCCAACCTTGCGGTCACGGTCGTGGAGGCGTCCGCCGGCTATTTCTGGGGCAATATTGCAGCGCTCCTGCTGGCCGGCAGCGTGCTCGTGTTGCCGGCCCTGGAGCGGCTTGTCACCCAGCTGGCCGTCATCAGCTACTGCCTGCCGATCGTGGCCATCGGACCGCTGGCCTTCATTGTGATCGGATCGCCCGCGCGCGGCCAGGCGTCGGGAACAGCCGTGCTCCTTGCCGGCATCTCCGTTTTCTTCACCACCGTGGTGGGCGCCCTGTCCGCGCTGAAAAGTGCGGACCAGGCGAGCCTGGACCTCGTTGCCGTCTACGGCGGCGGCAGGTTCAAGCAGCTGGTCAAAGTGCAGCTCATTTCGGCGCTGCCGGGGATCCTCACCGCGCTCAAGATCGCCGTTCCCGCGGCCGTGCTGGGGGCAGTCCTGGGCGAATACGTGGGAGGAGTGGACCGCGGGATCGGCCCGGCGCTGGTCAACGCGCAACAGAACCTCGAAATTGCCCGGGCCTGGGGGGTCGCCCTGGTCGCCGGACTGCTGGCCGGCGCCGGATATGGAGTCTTTTCCGTGATCTCACGGTTCGTCACTCCGTGGTCCGCCGGCCGACCGGGGGCCTCCCGATGACGTCGCGAAACCACGGTCCCGCCGTCCTTAAAGGCCTCGGCCGTGCGGCAGTGGGGCTGCTGGTGTCCCTGGCCGTCGTGCTGCTGCTGTGGGTGGCGCTGCTGAAGTTCTTCAACATCTCGCCGTACGTGGGCAAAGGCCCCCTGGATGTCTTCAACTTCCTCTTCACCGTCCCGGCATCCGGCGGGAACCGGCAGGCTGTCCTGCAGAACCTCGGCCAAACCATGATCGACGCCTTTCTCGGCTTCGCCGCCGGGATAACCGGGGCCGTGGTGATCGCGGCCGTCTTTGTCCTCTTCCGCGGCGTGGAGAGTGCACTGATGCCGATCGCCATGCTGCTGCGCTCCGTGCCACTGGTCGCGTTGGCGCCAATCATCATCCTCATTTTCGGGCGGCAGGAACCGGCCGTGGCCGCCATCGGGGGGATCGTGGTGCTGTTTCCTGCCCTGGTGACGATTGTCTTCGGACTCCGCTCGGCGTCGCCCGCCATGCTGGAGGTCGTCGATGTCTACGGCGGCTCCCGGTGGACGGCGCTGCTGAAGGTTGCCTTGCCGTCATCCCTCCCGTCCTTCTTTACCGCAGTCAAGGTCTCCATCCCGGGAGCGGTGACGGGGGCCTTGCTGGCCGAATGGCTGGCCACGGGTAAAGGTGTGGGCTATGCGATCATCTCAGCCGTCTCCCGCGCCAGGAACAACGAGGTGTGGGCGCTGGTGGTGGTGATCACGCTCGTGTCGATCATCCTGTACACGGTTGTCGCCCTGCTGGAGGACGCCATGCTGAGGAGATCCGGGCAGGCACCGTCGACGTCGGCATGACTGGCCGGGCGCGCCGGTGCGCCGGTGCAACGTGCGAGGCACGTCCTCGTCGGCGGTCAGCCGCGGAGCGCCCCGAAGCGCGCGATCATCGCCTCCAGGCCCAGGTTGAAGGCGACGTCGGCGGGCTTCTCGTAGCCTTCCAGGTCCTGGTGCTTGACTGCCGCGGTGAAGTTCGGCGTCGAGTCCGCCATGCTGCCGGAGTCAAAGATGTCCGCCGGCGCGGTGACGTCATAGGCGGAGCCGAAGATGAAGGACTCCATAGCCACGATTGCGGAAACGATCCGCCCCCGGGGGAAATCCGCGCGGCTGAATCCCGCGCTGACGGCCTCGTACATGGCCAGCGTCTTGGGGGCGTCGGTCACCGGGAGCACGGCGATCACCGGGATGAGCGGCGTGTGCTTGGAGAACACGTCGCGGTAGCTCCAGGCCCAACGGCGCACGGCCTGGTCCCACGGTTCGGTCTCGAAGGCGGTCACGTCAACGAACGACGTCAGGTGGTCCTGGACCAGGACCAGGACATCGCGCTTGGACGAAACATGGTTGTACAGGGCCGACGGCGCCACATTCAGCGTGCGCGCCAGGGCAGCCATGGTGAACCCGTCGTAGCCGCTCTTCCCGATAAGCTGCAGGGCCGCCGCGGTGATGCCGTCCTGGTCGAGGACGGCGGCAGCGGGCCTGCCCACCCGGCGGCGCGGTTTGGCGTCGTGGCGGTGTGGATCTGCAGGGGCGCTGGTTGATGCCGGCATTGCTGGCCTTTCTGCGGTCGGTCTCCTGGGTGCTCCCATTGTGTCCCCAACTTTACGGCCAGTTTGCCAGCGAAATTTCTTGTGCGGGAGGTCTTCCCTGATGCCCGTGAAGGGTCTATAGTCAATCCTAAATGAATGGCATTCATTTAGTGGTCCGCATCACTTCAGCGGCCACAGAGAGGACATCATGCTGGAACTTGACCGCGACGTCGTCATCGTCGGAGCTGGCCCCGCCGGGCTGACCGCCGCCCGGGAACTGAAGAGGGCCGGCCTCAGTGTGGCCGTCCTGGAGGCGCGCGACCGTGTCGGCGGCCGCACCTGGACCGACACGATTGACGGCGCCATGCTGGAAATCGGCGGCCAGTGGGTCTCCCCGGACCAGACCGAACTGCTGGCGCTCCTCGACGAGCTCGGCCTGCAGACCTATTCCCGTTACCGCGACGGCAAATCTGTCTATATCGGCTCCGACGGCACACGCACCCTGTACTCGGGCGATACCTTCCCGGTCAGCGAAACCACCGCCGCCGAAATGGACAAACTCACCGCCCTGCTGGATTCCCTCGCCGCCGACATCGGCGCCACCGAACCGTGGGCGCACCCCAAGGCCCGGGAGCTGGATACCGTCTCCTTCCACCACTGGCTGCGGCAGAACTCCTCGGATGAGGAAGCCTGCAACAACATCGGGCTCTTCATTGCCGGCGGCATGCTCACCAAGCCGGCCCATGCGTTCTCCGCGCTGCAGGCCGTGCTGATGGCTGCCTCCGCCGGTTCCTTCAGCCACCTCACCGATGAGGACTTCATCCTGGACAAGCGCGTCGTCGGCGGCATGCAGCAGCTTTCCGAGCTGCTCGCCGCCCAACTGGGTGACGACGTCGTGCTGGACAGTCCGGTGCGCACCATTAACTGGGCGGCGTCCTCCGCAGGAGGAACTGAAGAAAACACCGCCGGTCAGCGCGTGACCGCTGTTTCGGAACGCGCCACCGTGAACGCGCGCTTCGTCATCATGGCCGTGCCGCCGAACCTCTACTCCAGGGTCTCCTTCAACCCGCCGCTGCCGCGCCGCCAGCACCAGATGCACCAGCACCAGTCACTCGGCCTGGTCATCAAGGTGCACGCTGTCTACAGCACGCCGTTCTGGCGCGAGGACGGCCTCTCCGGAACCTGCTTCGGCGCCGGCGCCCTGGTCCAGGAGGTCTACGACAACACCAACCACGAAGACACCCGCGGCACCCTGGTCGGTTTTGTCTCGGATGAGAAAGCCGATGCAATGTTCGAGCTCAGCGCCGAGGAACGCCGCCGCGCCATCCTCGAATCGATGGCCGGATTCCTGGGTGACAAGGCCCTCGAGCCGGAGGTCTACTACGAGTCGGACTGGGGCTCCGAGGAGTGGACCCGCGGCGCCTATGCCTCCAGCTACGACCTCGGCGGACTGCACCGCTACGGAAAGGACCAGCACGCCCCGGTCGGCCCGATCTACTGGTCCTCCTCGGACCTCGCTGCCGAGGGCTACCAGCACGTCGACGGCGCGGTCCGGATGGGACGCCAGACTGCGGCCCGGCTTGTCGCAGCGGCAGACCGAACCCCCGTGGCCTCCAATTAGCCCGACGCTCCCACCCACGCCCAACAGTTCAGAAAGGACCGGCCAGATGCGTTACGTAGTGGGGTATTCAGCCAATGCCAGGGGCCACGATGCCGTTAATCTGGCCGCAGCGCTGGCACGCGGCCGCGGTGCCAGCTTGGACCTCGTCCTGGTGGTGCCCGAAGTCCAGCAGTTCGGCGCCGCCCATGCGCCCAAGGCAGGCTTCGAGAACCTCCTGAACGAGCAGGCGCGCCAATGGCTCGATGAGGCCCTGGCCCTCGTCCCCGCGGACGTTCCGGCGCAGGCGCACATCCGCAGCGGCGACTCGGACGCCCAGGCGCTGATCGAGGCGGCCGAGGAACTAGGGGCGGACGTCCTGGTCATCGGGGCAAGCAGCACCGGCCTGTTCAAGCGGTTCACCATCGGTTCGGTGGCCAGTGCACTCCTTCACGCGTCCACCGTTCCGGTGGCCCTGGCACCGCACGGCTACTACCGCCAGGAGGCCCTGACCCGCATCAGTTGCGGACTCGGCACCCGGGCGGGAGCGGAGAAGCTGCTCGATTTCGCCATCGGCATGGCGGCGAACCGGGCGGTCCAGTTGCGGGTGGTGTCGCTGCTTGCCCTCGACGGCGGGGACCCGGGCGCGGCCGATGCCGCCCGCGAGTACGCGGAGAAGACCGTCGCGGCCGCGGCGCCGGTCAGCCCGTCGGGCGTCCAGCTGGCAGCCAAGACGGACGTCGTCGTCGCACAGGGCCGGAGCATCGAAGAGGCCGTGGACGGCCTCGACTGGGAGGACGGCGAGGTCCTGGTCATCGGTTCGAGCCGCCTGGCCCAGGGCCGGTCCATCTTCCTCGGCAGCACGGCCAACCGGATCCTGCGCGCCCTGCCGGTGCCGATGCTCGTGGTCCCCAGCGGCTACGAACTCAAGCACCAGAATCCGTCAACATCGAATGACACGTCCGGAGAGGCACCCCAATGAGCACCGAACACGTGACGGCCAAGGCCTCGCACGACACCCACGCAGGACTGAGCGCCAAGGGCCTCAAAGCCGGATCGGTCGGCCTGATCGGCGCCGTCGTCATCGGGGTGTCCTGTATTGCCCCTGCCTACACTCTGACCGCGGCCCTGGGCCCCACGGTCGCCGAAGTCGGCGTCCAGCTGCCGGCCATCTTCCTGGTGGGCTTCATTCCGATGCTGCTCGTCGCGTTCGGCTACCGGGAACTGAACAACGCCATGCCCGACGCCGGAACCTCCTTTACCTGGGCTTCGCGCGCCTTCGGCCCGTGGATCGGCTGGATGGGCGGCTGGGGACTGATCGCCGCGACGATCATTGTGTTGTCCAACCTTGCCGCCGTGGCGGTGGACTTCTTCTACCTCATGCTGGCCCAGCTGTTCGGCAACCCCGAGCTGGCGGACCTGACCCTGAACCTGCCGCTGAATATCGCCACCACGCTGGTGTTCATCGCGCTGGCCTGCTGGATCTCCTACCGCGGCATGGAAACTACCAAGGGTGTGCAGTACGTGCTGGTCGCGTTCCAGCTCTTCGTGCTCGGCTGGTTCGCGGTCGCCGCTTTCAGCCACGTCGCCAACGGCACCGCCTTCGATGCCACCGCGATCACCCCCGACTGGTTCAACCCGTTCGCCGTCGAATCCTTCTCGGCCTTCGCCGCCGGCGTCTCCCTCTCGATCTTCATCTACTGGGGCTGGGACGTCACCCTGACCATGAACGAGGAAACCCGGAACCCGGAGAAAACCCCGGGCCGCGCAGCCACCGTCACCGTGCTCGTCATCGTGATCATCTACATGACCGTCGCTCTGGCCACGCTGGCGTTCGCCGGCATCGGGCAGGAGGGCCTGGGAGCCGGAAACCCGGAAAACCAGGGCAGCATCTTCGCCGTCCTCGCCGGACCGGTCATGGGCCCGTTCGCCATCCTGATGTCTCTGTCCATTCTGAGCAGCTCGGCCGCGTCCCTGCAGTCGACGTTCGTCTCACCAGCCCGGACGCTGCTGGCCATGGGCCACTACAAGGCGCTGCCGACCAAGTTCGGCCGGATCAGCCCTACCTTCAAGTCCCCGAGCTACGCCACGATCGCGGCGGCCATTGCCGCGGCGGGGTTCTACGTGATCACCCGGACCACCTCCGAGAACGCCTTGTGGGACACCATCACCGCGCTGGGCATGATGATCTGCTTCTACTACGGCATCACCGCCCTGGCCTGTGTCTGGTTCTTCCGGAGCGAGGCCTTCAGCGGGGCACGGGCATTCTTCTTCAAGTTCCTCTCCCCGCTCCTGGGCGGGGTCATCCTGCTGGTGATGTTCGTCAAGACCGCCTATGACTCCATGGACCCGGCGTACGGTTCCGGATCATCTGTCGGCGGCATTGGCCTTGTGTTCATCCTGGGCATGGGTGTGATTCTGCTGGGTGTAGTGCTCATGCTGGTCATGGCCAAGATCCGCCCGGAGTTCTTCAAGGGCAAGGTCCTGCCCACCGGGTACTAGGCCGCCGCCGCAACACGCCAGAAAGATCCTCCTTCCGGCAGCCCACTGGAAAGTAAGCACACTTACCAATAGGCTGGCGGGAGGGGGATCTTCCCCCGTTCGGAACCAGAACGAGGTGACAGCATGTCGGACGCAGAAAACATCAGCAAAGTTACGGACATCATCAACGATTCACGGATCGGGATGTTCACCACCGTCAACGAAGAAGGCGCCCTCGTCAGCCGGCCGCTGGCCGTCCAAGACGTGAAGGACGACGGCGATATGTGGTTCTTCACCTCCGCCACCACCTCCCAGGTGGCCCATGTCCGGGCGCACGCGCGCGTCAACGTCTCCTTCGGCAAAGGCACGGAATGGGTGTCGGTCGCCGGGACGGCGGAAGTCGTTACCGACCGCCAGAAGATCCACGAGCTCTGGAACCAGATGGTCGAGGCCTGGTTCCCGGACGGCCCGGACACCCCGGAGGTGGTCATGCTGCACGTCGATTCCGACTCCGCCGAGTACTGGACCAGCCCCGGCGGAACCGCCGCGACGGTGCTGCAGTGGGTCAAGTCCAAGGTCACGCACAGCCGGATGAGCGTGGGGGAAAGCGGCACGGTCGAACTCTAGGCCCGTCCTGCACCGCGGCGGGTCTAGGCACCCGCCGCGGGGGTACCGGCGTCGGACTAGTCGATGATCTTGAGCCCGCTGGCCCAGTTGAACGCCTCGTAGGCGGGGTTGGCCTGCAGTGCCATCACGAGGAGCTGGAATCCTTCCAGCTCCCGGGCATGCCGTAGCCCGCCCACCCGCAGGGGCCGCAGTCCTGCGGCCGCCGCGAACGATGCGACCTTGTTGGCCGCCTCCTCGGAGTCCGAGGCGATGAAGACATCCAGTGGCATCCCGCCCTTTGATCCGTCCGTCAGCGGGCCGGCGAACGTCGTGTTGAAGGCCTTGACGACTTCTGCCCCGGGCAGCAGGGCGGCGATTTCCTCGGCGGCCGAGGACCCAGGTTCCACGGTGAGGGAATCGAAGGTGTCCGCATTGTCCGGGTTGCTGATCTCCACCACGGTCTTGCCGCTCAGGGTGTCGCCGTAGTGCGTCGCCACTTCCTTGGCCGGTCCGAAGTAGAGGGCCAGCACCACGATGTCACCCTCCGGGATATCGCCCAGTCCTCCGGATGCGGCGTCACCACCCAGCTCGGCCGCGAGTTTGGCCGCGTGTTCCGGGGACCGGCTGAGGATCTGGAGCGAACGTCCCGCGGCCACGGCGCGCGTCCCGATCGCCCGTGCCATGTTGCCGCTGCCGATGATGGTGATGTCTGCCATGGTGCTTCCTTCCGGGGATGACCGAGGATTGCGGGACGTGGAGTGCGGCAGGGGGTTCAGCTGTTGCGGTTCGTGCGCTCAGCCGCGCGCCGGATCCGCGGTGGGATGTCCGGCGGGTCGGGTCGGGGTGTCTTGCCCGACCCCGGCGGCCCGTTCGGCGTCGGCGAGGGCCTCCTCCAGCCGCGCAACCGCCGGGGCATAACCGGCGTCCGTCCCGCCGCGGAGCCGCTCCGCGGCCTTCATCGCCCGGATCAGGGCCGCCGTCTCCGGCTGCCGCGGATCACTCATGGCGGGATAGTCGATGCTGTGCGCGGGATCTAGTTCGTAGCGCTGCCATCGGGCCACGGCGCTGCGGTGCCGGGGCGCGGCCGCCTCATTGCTGGCCGCGATGTGCCGGGAAACCCGCCGGTCCTCGCGCCGGCTGAGGACCCGGGGAGTCCAGAAGTAGGAGGCAGTTGCGGCGGCAACGGCGAGGACACCCAGCAGCAGGCCGGCCCACGGTGCGGCGAGGGCGGGGAGGATCACGGCCGGCGCCACAATGGCCAGGCCGGCGAAGAGGTCCCAGAACACGGCGTCCGGCAGGCCGTCGCCGTCGGCGGCCACATGCTTGCGGATGAGATAAACGGAGGCTCCCGACGCGCACACGACGACGACCGCCAAGGCAAACAATTGCCACAGCGCAAAGGGGGCGGGTTCGAACAGGGACGGCATTACAACACCTCCAGGGATCCGGCCCGGGCGGGCGCGGTTCCGCTGATTCCATTGGAATCCATTGAAGGCGGGCCGTCAATGGTCCGAGCACTGTGCGGGAGCCCGGCGCGGTGCGTCCGGTTCACACCGGGTCCGTCCCGGCGTAGCCTAAGGCCCATGCGACTGAAAATGTGCAGCATCCACGTCAAGGACCCCGCTGCGGCTTACGAGTTCTACACTGGAATCCTGGGTTTCGAGAGCCTCCTGGCCATGCCGGAGCATAACCTGTACATCGTGAAGGACCCGGCAGGGTCCGGCGGCGGATCAGTCGGGCTCCTGCTGGAACCCAGCGACAACCCGATCGGGTCCACCTACATGAATGCACTCCACGACGCCGGGATGCCCGCGATTGTCCTGGGTGTGACCGACGTCCGGGCGGAGTACAAGCGGCTCTCGGCCAAGGGCGTGATATTCCAGGCCGAGCCCTCCGACGGTCCGGGCGGCACCACGGCGGTGTTCGACGACGGGTGCGGGAACTTCGTCCAGCTCCACCAGGACTGAGGCAGGACCGGCCCTCGCCGGGACCCCGGGCGTGCCCTGGGCGGAAGCCGCTGCTACTCGGCCGCGGCGCGAGCCTTCTTGGCGTCCTTCTTCGCAGCCTCGTCCTTGACCCGCTGGGCCTCGGCGCGGACGGCGGCGTGGGTGGAACGTTCGGCGACCAGCCACGCCGGGGGAGCTTGCAGCAGCGCGGTGATTTCCGCCGTCGTCAGCGCTTCCTCAACGCCGCCGCGGGCCAGGCCGCTGATGGAGACATTGAGCTTTTGCGCGACCACCGGGCGGGGGTGCGGGCCGTTGCGGCGCAGCTCGGCGAGCCACTCCGGCGGGTTTGCCTGGAGCTCGGCGAAATCGGCGCGGGTGATGACCGAATCCTGGAACTCCTGGGGTGTTGCGGGCAGGTAGATACCAAGCTTCTTGGCAACGGTGGCCGGCTTCATGGACTGGGAGTTTGCAGAGGTCATGCTTCAAGGGTATCCGGCCAGAGGCTGACTGGTCACCGGCGCTGAGCCCGGCGCCAGCCCGGGCGGTACTGTGAACATGTGTCCGCAGCAGAAGAAACACCCCAGACCCCCGACGAAACCGCCGCCGTCCCGGCCGTAGCAGCAGCACGGGAGTTGCGGTTCGCCTACGTCGCCGGCGTGACGCCCGGCAAGTGGACCCGGCGCTGGGAAGAGCGGATGCCCGATGTTCCGCTGCACTCCTTTATGTCCGACGAGGGCGCCCAGCTCACCGTGCTGCGGGACGGGTCCGCGGACCTGAGCTTCGTCAGGCTGCCGGTGGACCGCGAAGGCCTGAGCGTCATCCCCCTGTACGAGGAACAACCCGTGGTGGTGGCACCCAAGGGGCACGAGATCTCGGTGTTCGAGGAGGTGGCCTTCGCCGACCTGTCCGCGGAGACGTTCCTGGACGTCGCCGAACTCGGCGGACCGGAGATGGCCCTGCAGGTGGTGGCCTCCGGAGCCGGCCTGGTGATCCTGCCGATGTCCGTGGCACGCCATTTCAACGTCAAAGGCACCGTGGCGCGCCAGCTCACCGGCGCGCCGACGACCGAGATCGCCGTGGCATGGCCCAGCGACAGCACGGACGAGGTGATCGAGGAGTTCATCGGGATAGTCCGCGGCCGGACCGCCGCGAGCTCCCGCCAGCCCTCCGCCCAGCAGGAAAAGCCCAAGAAAGAGCCGAAGCCGGACCGGCGCGGTCCCGCGGTCAAGAAGCCCAAGGTGGCGCAGCGCTACGCGCCCAACCCGGACAAAGGCCGCGGCAAGGGATCACGGAAAAAGGGCAAGCGCTAGGACGCTGCCCGACCCGGAACGGCTACTTGGCGCAGGCGTCCTGCAGGGCCTTGACGGAGTCGCCCGGAACCTGGTCGCCGGAGTCGGCGATCTGGCGCAGCGGGGTGGTGATCTCGGCGGGAACACCTGCGGTCTCTGCACCGGCGACCAGGCCGCCCAGCAGTTCCTTGTCCTGGACACTGACCAGCCCGTCCTCGACGAGTGTGCAGGCCTGCTTCTTCACTTCACTGCCGGCCGCCGTGGCAACCTGGGAGGCGCCGTCGCTGACGGCTTTGTTCGCAGCGTCCTCCACCTGCCCGCAGCCCGTCAGGGCAATCATGAGGGTGGCAGCGGACAGGGCGGCGAGGCGGAGTTTCATTCATCCACCCTAACAACCGCTCCTGAGCGGAAGCTGGTTGCGGGCCGTCAGTGCATGCCCTTTTCGGCCGTGTGACCCGCTGAGCCCGGGACGCCGCCGGCGCCGTCCGCGTCCGGCGCGCCGCAGTTTGTTTCGCCGGAAACCTGCAGGAAACGTTCGCCGTCTACTCTGGCAACACCGCGGCGCCGCCAGGCCCGTGACCGCCGGTGTTGAAGGGATTCCGTCATGCATCTTCTGCCCCGTGAGCAGGAAAAGCTCATGATCGTGGTCGCGGCCGACCTCGCCCGCCGCCGCCAGTCACGGGGGCTGAAGCTGAACTTCCCGGAGGCGGTGGCCATCATCAGCTACGAGCTGATCGAGGGCGCCCGGGACGGCAGGAGCGTGGCGGAGCTGATGAGCTACGGCACCACCGTGCTCCGCCGGGAGGACGTCATGGAGGGCGTGCCCGAGATGATCCACGACGTCCAGATCGAAGCCACGTTCCCGGACGGCACCAAGCTCGTCACCGTCCACGACCCGATCCGTTAGGGGAGCACGATGATTCCCGGAGAATACGTTCTCGGCCCTGAGCCCGTGCTGGTCAACGCCGGCCGGGAGGCGACCGACGTCGTGGTGACCAACACCGGCGACCGTCCCGTACAGGTGGGCTCGCACTTCCACTTTGCCGAAGCGAACGCCGCCCTGACGTTCAACCGGCGGGCCGCCTACGGCCGGCGCCTGGACATCCCGGCGGGCACGGCGGCCCGCTTCGAGCCGGGGGACAGCAAGACCGTCCGGCTGATCGAACTCGCCGGCCGGCGCGAGGTCTACGGTCTCAGCAACGCGGTCAACGGCGCGCTTGCCCCGATTGAAGGAGCACGCAAATGAGCTTCGAAATATCCCGCAGGCAGTACGCGGACCTGTACGGACCCACGACCGGCGACTCCATCCGCCTCGCCGACACCGACCTTTTCCTCGAGATCGAGAAAGACCTCACCGTGTACGGCGAGGAAGTGGTCTTCGGCGGCGGCAAGGTGATCCGCGACGGCATGGGCCAGAACGGCCAGCTGACCAGGGACGGGGGCGACCCTACTGGTCTCGGCGGCGAAATTCCGGACACCGTCATCACCAACGTGGTCATCCTGGACTACACCGGGATCTACAAGGCCGACGTCGCGCTCCGGGACGGCCACATCTTCCGGATCGGCAAGGCCGGCAACCCGCAGATCACCGACGGTGTGGACATCGTGATCGGTGCCAGTACCGAAATCATTGCCGGTGAGCGGAAAATCCTGACCGCCGGCGGCGTGGACTCGCACATCCATTTCATCTCCCCGGACCAGGTCCCCGCCGCCCTGTGCAGTGGCGTGACCACCATGATCGGGGGCGGCACCGGCCCCGCCGAGGGCACCAAGGCCACCACCGTCACCCCCGGTAAATGGCACATCCAGCGGATGCTGCAGGCGGCCGAAGGGCTGCCAATCAACATCGGCCTGTTCGGCAAGGGGCACGCGTCCGCCGTCGAGCCCCTGGCCGAGCAGATCCGCGCCGGCGCGATCGGGCTGAAAGTCCATGAGGACTGGGGCTCCACGACGTCCTCGATCGACACCTCGCTCAAGGTCGCGGACGCCTACGACGTCCAGGTGGCCATCCACACCGACACCCTGAACGAGTGCGGCTTTGTGGAGGACACCATCCGGGCCATCGACGGGCGCGTGATCCACACCTTCCACACCGAGGGCGCCGGCGGCGGGCACGCCCCGGACATCATCAAGATTGCCGGGCTGCCCAACGTCCTGCCGGCCTCCACCAACCCCACCTTGCCGTACACACGCAACACGATCGAAGAGCACCTGGACATGCTCATGGTCTGCCACCACCTGAACCCGGATATTCCGGAGGACGTGGCGTTTGCGGACTCCCGCATCCGCGCCGAGACCATCGCCGCGGAGGACGTGCTCCAGGACCTGGGGATTTTCGCGATCACGTCCTCGGACTCCCAGGCCATGGGCCGGGTGGGCGAGGTGGTGATCCGCACCTGGCAGGTGGCGGACAAGATGAAGAAGCAGCGCGGGGTGCTCAAGGACCCGGACGGTGGAGTGCACGGCGCCGCCTCCGGCCTGGGCGCGGAGAGCGATAACTTCCGCCTGAAACGCTACGTGGCGAAATACACCATCAACCCGGCCATCGCGCAGGGCATGGCGGACTCCATCGGCTCGGTGGAGGCCGGGAAGTTCGCGGACCTAGTGCTCTGGGACCCGGCCTTCTTCGGGGTCAAGCCGGAACTGGTGCTCAAGGGCGGGCAGATCGCCTATGCACTCATGGGGGACGCCAACGCCTCCATCCCCACCCCGCAGCCGCGGACCATGCGGCCCATGTTCGCCGCCTACGGCAAGGCCCTGCAGCAGTCCTCCATTACCTTCCTCTCCCTGGCCGCCATCGACGCCGGGGTTCCGGCGGAGCTGGGCCTGGAGAAGGTCATCCGGCCCGTGTCCGGCATCCGCAACCTCACGAAAGCGGACCTCAAGTACAACGGCGCCACCCCGGAGATCGAGGTGGACCCGGAAACGTACAGGGTGACGGTCGACGGCGAGGACGTCACCTGTGAGCCGTCCGACGTGCTGCCCATGGCGCAGCGCTACTTCCTTTTCTAGGCGTCCAGAGGAGACAGGCATGATCATCGAAAAGGTCCTAGGCAACACGCACGACCTCCCTCCGGGTCCGGACCCGTATGCCGGGCTGCACCGGGAAAAGGTGGTGCTCCCCAGCGCCCAGCTGGTCAAACGTGTCCAGCGTGTCACTACCGACCACGGCAAGGAACTTGGCATCCGCCTCCCCTCCGGTGCCGGGGACCTGCGTGACGGCGACATCCTGCAAGTCGCGGAAGCCAACATGATCGTGGTGTCGGTGCTGCCCACCGATGTCCTCGTCATCGCGCCGCGCTCCATCCATGAGATGGGGGTGGTGGCGCACTCGCTCGGCAACCGGCACCTGCAGGCCCAGTTCTTCGACGCCTCCTCGGAGTACCGGGCCGAGGTCATGGTCTGCCAGTACGACCACACGGTGGAGGACTACCTCAAACACGTCGGAGCGCCCTATGACCGCCAGGAGCACGTGATGCCCGTCCCCTTCCGCCATGCCGAGCACTCCCACTAGCCCGGCGTCCTACCAGCTGGCCCTGCAGCAGCTGTGTGATTCGGCCCTGCCCACCGGGGCGTTCGCTCACTCGCTGGGGTTTGAGAGCTACATCGACCGCGGGCTGGTGCACGATGAGCAGTCCTTCGGCGTGTGGCTGTCCGCCTTTGTGGGGCAGCAGCTGAGCTACTCGGACGCCCTGGCCATCCGTTTCCTCTATGAGGGCGACCCGATCTCCGAGCTGGATTCGCTGCTGACGGCCCAGCTGCTGCCCCGGCAGCTGCGCGAGGCCAGCGTCAAGATGGGCACCCGGCTCCTCGAAATCGGCGCGGAGATCTTTCCGTCACCGGGTCTGGCGGAGTACCGGGAGCTGGTGGGTTCCGGCCGCGCCGCCGGCCACCAGCCCCTGGCGTTCGCCGTCGTCGCGCGTTCGCTCGGTGTACCGCTGCCCGAGGCCCTCGCCGCCTACCTATTCGCCGCGGTCACATCGCTGACGCAGAACGCCGTCCGGGCCATCCCGCTGGGGCAGAACGCCGGCCAGCGGCTGCTGCGGACGGCAGCCGGCGACGTCGCGGCCGCGGTCGGGCGCGCCGGCAGCCCGGACCGGTCCGACTTCGGCGCGGTCAGCCCCGGCCTGGAAATTTCGCAGATGCGGCACGAGCGCCAGCGTGCCCGCATGTTCATGAGCTAGCCACAAGAAATATGTCTGGAGAAGAATATGTCTGAGCCCATCAAAATCGGCATCGGCGGCCCGGTGGGCGCCGGCAAGACCCAGCTCGTTGAGCGCCTCACCCGCCACATGAGCCGGGACATCTCCATGGCCGCGATCACGAACGACATCTACACGATCGAGGACGCTAAGATCCTTGCGGCCAACGGCATTCTCCCGATCGACCGGATCATCGGTGTGGAAACCGGCGGGTGCCCGCACACAGCCATCCGCGAGGACACCTCCATGAACACGGCCGCGATCGAGGAACTCAAGAGGCGGCACCCGGACCTGCAGGTGATTTTTGTGGAATCCGGCGGGGACAATCTCTCCGCGACATTCAGCCCCGAACTGGTGGACTTCTCCATCTACATCATCGACGTGGCTCAAGGCGAGAAGATCCCGCGCAAAGCCGGCCAGGGCATGATCAAGTCTGACCTCTTCATCATCAACAAGACCGACCTCGCACCCCACGTCGGCGCGGACCTGACCGTGATGGAACGGGACTCGCGCGAATTCCGGGGCGTGAAGCCGTTCTGCTTCACCAACCTCAAGACCGACGAAGGACTGGACCGCGTCATCGAATGGGTGCGGCGCGATGTCCTGATGCTCGACCTGGCGTCATGAGCACGACGGCGGATTCCCCTACTGCTGTTGTCGCACCGATGGGGGAGCTTGCGTTGCGCATCGGCGTGCGCGCTGGACGGTCGGTGGCCTCGCATCAGTTTCATCAGGGCGCCTTGAGAATATTGCGGCCGCATTACCTGGATGACTCCGGACAGGTTTGTTATGTGGTGGTCAATCCTGGCGGGGCATATTTGGGGGCAGACCTCTATGTCATTGATGTGGAGGTGGAGGACGGGGCGAGGCTGCTGCTCACTACCCAGTCCGCCACCAAGATCTACCGGACGCCGGGTTCCTTCGCGGAGCAACGGACGCGGCTGCGCCTGGGGGAAGGATCGCAACTGGAATTCGCCCCGGACCAGCTGATCGCCTACCGGGAGGCCAGCTACCGGCAGAACACGCACATCACCCTGCACCCGACGTCGAGCCTGGTCATGTCCGAGGTCATCACCCCCGGCTGGTCGCCGGACGGTGCCTCGTTCCGTTACGAGGAATTGCGGCTCCGGACCGAAATTCTGGTCGAATCCTCAGGGAGGAGCGCTCTGCTGGCCCTCGACAACCTGCTGATCCGGCCGCCGACGCATGATGTGACAGGGCTGGGATTCTTGGAGGGATTCAGCCATGTGGGATCCCTGATCGTGGTCGACCGGCGGGTCGACCAGGCCCTCGCGGACGAACTCCACGTGCTGGCCGGGGGGCATGATGCCTATACCGGCGTCTCCCTGACTGCCACGGCTGATGGCATCAGCGGCCTGGTGCTCCGGTCCCTCTCGAACAGCACCGAAGAACTCAACCGGCTGCTGGGCGCCTGCAGCGCCCTGCTCCGGCAGCGATGGCACGGCACGGCGCCGCTGGACCTCAGGAAATACTGATGACCACATTGACCGGATTCGCCGCCCTGTACCGCCGGCGCGAGCAGCTCCCGTTGCGGACCCGGCTGCTTGTCACCTTCGGCGCCGTAGTCGCCCTGCACGCGGCCGCCGTCGTGCTTCTCCTGGCCGCTCTGGTGACGGCCGGTGAACCGCTGGCGCTGGGCCTGGTGCTGACTGCCTATCTGGCGGGCATCAAACACAGCTACGACTGGGACCACCTCGCCGCCATTGACAATTCGACGCGCAAGTTCGTGGCCCAGCACCAAGACCCCGTGAGCGTCGGTTTCGCCTTCAGTCTCGGCCACAGTTCGGTGGTGATCCTGTCCGGGATCCTCGTGGTGGGCGGCGCCGCGATGGTGGGCCAGTTTATGGAGGACGGCACCACCGGAAACCTTGTGCTGGGGCTGATCGGCAGCGGCGTCTCGGGGATCTTCCTGCTGGCCATCGGGCTGTTCAACGGATCCGCCTTCATCCGGGCCACGCAGGCCTACCGGAGGGTGCAGGGCGGTAGCGCAGTGCGGGCGGAGGATCTTGAGGCCAAGGGATTCGTGGCCCGGCTGCTGGCGAAGCCCCTGTCCCGCGTGCAGCGGCCGCGGAACATCTACGTCATTGGCTTCCTTTTCGGGCTGGGTTTCGACACAGCCACCACGATCGGCCTGCTGGTGATGGCGGCGGCCGCCTCCCTGGCCGGGGTCTCCCCGCTGGCCCTCCTGGCGCTTCCGCTGGCATTCACGGCGGCGATGACGCTGTGCGACACCGCCAACGGGGTAGCCATGATGCGCATGTACAGCTCCGCCATCTACAATCCGCAGCGGAAGTTGGGCTTCAATGCGCTGATTACCGGCATCTCCGCTGTGTCGGCCCTGGCCATTTCATTCATCACCCTGGGCGGGTTCTTCAACTCCGCATTCGGCCTCGAGGATCCCGTGACCACCTGGCTCGGACAGATCGACCTGGGCGAGGCCGGGCTGCTGCTGGTGGCCTGCCTGTTGACCATCTGGGGAGTAGCCTCCGTGCGCGGGCGCCTGGCCGCGGCACGCCGGCCAACTAGCCGGCCGGCGTCCCGGGTTTGCCTGGCCGGCGGGCGGGACGTGGCGTCCCGCCCGCAGGCGGCGTCTTAGCCGAAGCTGGCGACGTAGCTGGGAACCCCGACGGCGTCCGTCGACACCGGCGCGCCGGTGTCGTTGATGACATGGTCCAGGGTCCCGGCGCCGAGGTTGACCGTCAGCAGGCCGTGGAGCTTAACTCCGGGCGTGACCGGTACTTCGAAGCCCCGGGTGGCGTGAATTGTGGGGTCGACGTTGTTGTAGACGTAGCTTCCCCCGCCCCAGAGTTCGTGGGTCTTGACCGAATCGGCGATCTTGTAGCCCGCCCAGCCAAGGACTCCGTCATGCTGCCAGGCGGCCTGGTTGGGAGCGTCGTAGGGCAGTTCGTTCTGGAAGAACACCGTCTTGCCGTGCTCGCCGTTCCAAATGACGTTGTACTGCTGGTAGTGCTCCACGAACAAGCCGGTGGCCGTGACATGGTCGCCGTTGATGATGACGCCGTTGTCCCCTGTGTTGGTGGTCCAGCCGACGCCGTTTCCATGGTCTGCCCGCCAGGCCCAGATGTGGTCCAGGAGCACGTTGTCGCTGTTGACTTCCAGGCTGAGCGAGGCCTTGCCCACGTGCGGGCCGCCGATACGGAAGAACACGTCGTGGAGCGTGGTGGGATTGGCCGGATCGCTGCGATTCAGTGAGGTCGGGGATCCGCCGGCCGCTGGATTCTTGGCCTTGCCGATGCGCATCAGCGCGGGCGAGTTCACGTCGCCGGCATCCACCGTGACGGCGGCGATGTCGACGCCGGGGACATCCGCGACGGTCAGCGGTACGGCGCCGTTGACCGCGGTGAGGGTTGCCATCCCGAGCCCGAGGACGACGGTGTTGGCACGCTTGACCTCGATGCTCTGGTCGATGTCGTAGACCCCTGGAGTCAGCAGCAGGTTCTTGCCGCGGGCCAATTGGGAGTTGATGGTCTTCACCGAATCGCCGGGGCTGGCCACGTAGAAGTCGGACAGCGGGATGCTGCGGCCGGCCGTCGGACCGTTTTCCCATGTGGTCCCGGCGGAGTCCGTGCGGACCGCGGGAACGAAGACGCCGTACTTGCCTGCGGCGTCAAAGGTGAGGTACGGCTTCTCCCGGCTGACCGGGGTGCTCGCCAGGTTGGTGTACGGCGGATTCGGGAACGACTGCGCCGGGGCACCCTCCACACCGGAAAAGACCTGGTTCCAGACCCCGTTGGACCAGTCGCCGATGCTGCTGTCGCGCACGAAGTACTGCTGCTGTGAGCCGTTGATGACGGGGCCGGTCTTCGAATCGGAAATGAAGCCGCCGCTGGCGAACTGCGGCCCGGCGGTGCAGTAGTCCATCAGGGAGAGGTTGCCGCCGGTGACGTTGACCCGCCGCATGGGGGAGGCCTGCGAGGCAGCCCAGAAGTTGGCCGAGCCGCGGCAGCCGTCGAGACCGGTGACGTTGATGGTGAGGTTGGACAACGAGCGCCAGAAGTTGTTCAGTGCGATGCAGTTGTCCGCGGTCAGGCACCGGTTGTAGACGTCAACGTGCCCGTTGATGGTGACATCCGTGGGTGAGGCGCCCAGGCCCGCGACCTCGGTCGAGTATCCAACCTGGACGATGAGGGGCTCCTCGGCGCTGCCGTAGGTGCCGGGCTTGAACAGCAGGGAGTACCGGTTGGCTCCCATTTCGTCGTCGACCTGTTCGGCCGCAATGGAATCGACAGTGGCCTGAATCTCAGCCACCGGCATGCTGGGGTCGAAGATGCGGACGTTGGGACCGAAGCCGGGGTCTTCTGCCTGCGGGACGGCCGGGGCGGCGGCTTGGGTTGGTGCCGGGGCGGGCGCCTGTGGCGTGGCCGCCACCGAGGCGGCCGCCACTCCACCGCCGCTGCCGATCAGGCCGATGAGGAGGGCGGCGGTGCCGGCGATGGAGCGGACCCGGAGGCGCCGTGGCTGCTGAATCTCAGCCAGGGCTGCCGCCGGTCGAGCGGGAAATTGGGCTAGCGGCATTGCTGGTCCTGTTCTCTGGGGGTGTGGGAGCGCTCCCGCACTGGAGCGTAGCACCGCCCCCGGCGGTGGGCAAGGGTTCGATCCCCTGGGGAGTACCCGCTCTTGACAATGCGATGTGAGGTAGGACACCATGTCCGTGAGAGCGCTCCCACACGGACCGCCCAGCTCGCCGATGGTGGGCCTGCCCCCATCCGGCACCGGCACCTTTTCTCCGGCGCTGTGAAACGGATGGAACTTTGACGAAGGAGTCTCCCCTGTGAAAAACCCCAGCAAATTCTCTGTGCTGTCGGCTGCGGCCGCCTGCCTGGCCCTGTCGCTGACGGCCTGCGGATCCTCCGCTCCCGAGAAAGCCGGCGCCGGGGAGGTCACCGGCTCAAAGCCGGTGACACTGACCGTTGGCACCTTTAACGAGTTCGGCTACGAAAAGCTTTTTGAAGAATACGAAACGTTGAACCCCAACGTCACGATCGAGCACAAGAAGGCCGCCACAAGCAACGAAGCCCGCGATAACCTCACTACCCGGCTGGCAGCCGGATCCGGCCTGTCCGATATCGAAGGCGTTGAGGTGGACTGGTTGCCCGAGCTGCTGCAGTACCCCGACCGCTTCACCGACCTGAGCGACCCGGCTGTCGAAGGACGCTGGCTGGACTGGAAGGCCGACGCCGCGAAGACTGCCGATGGGAAGCTTCTGGGCTACGGAACGGACTCCGGACCCGAGGCGGTCTGCTACAACGCCGAGCTGCTCAAAAAGGCGGGCATGCCCACCGAGCGCGAAGAAGTCGCGAAGATGCTGGGCGGGACCTGGGACAGCTACTTTGAGGCCGGCAAGAAGTTCAAGGCCGCCAACCCGGGCGCGGCGTGGTTCGACTCCGCGGGGGCCATCTACCAGGGAATGAGCAACCAGCTCGAGAAGGCCTATGAGGAGGAAGACGGCACCGTCATCGCGACGGAAAACCAGAAGGTGAAGGACATCTACAACCAGGTGCTGACAGCCTCCACGGATGATGGACTTTCGGCCCACCTCAAGCAGTGGAGCGACGACTGGGCCGCCGGGTTCCAGACGAACGCGTTCGCAACAACCCTGTGCCCGGGCTGGATGCTCGGTGTTATTGAAGGCAACGCTGCCGGGGTGACCGGCTGGGACGTCGCCAACGTCTTCCCCGGAGGCGGCGGTAACTGGGGCGGCTCCTACCTGACGGTCCCCACCCAGAGCGAACACCAGGCCGAGGCCAAGAAACTGGCCGGCTGGCTGACCGCCCCCGAGCAGCAGATCAAGGCCTTCACGGCGAAGGGCACCTTCCCGAGCCAGAAGCAGGCGCTGGAAAGCAACGAACTGCTCGGCGAGACGAACGCCTTCTTCAACGGTGCCCCCACCGGTCAGATCTTCGCCGAGCGGGCCAAGGCCGTTGACGTAACCCCGTTCAAGGGCACCAAGTTCTTCGCCATCAACGACGCCATGCAGCAGGCACTCACACGCGTGGACGTCGACAAGACGGACGACGCCGCCTCCTCCTGGGAGAAGTTCGTCACCGCCGTGAAGTCCCTGTAAGCCATGACGATCACGGACCAGGTCAAGCCCCAAAGCGTCGGTGATGAGCCGCCGCCGCCGGGCGGCGGCAAGAGCGTCCGACGTCTGGCGTTCTCCCAGCAGGTCTCCAAGTGGGATGTGAAACTTTCCCCGTACCTCTACATTTCCCCGTTCTTCCTCCTGTTTGCCGTCACGGGTCTTTTCCCGCTGCTGTACACGGGCTGGGTTTCGCTGCACAACTGGAACCTCATCGGCGGGCAGGGGAAGTTCACGGGCCTGGAGAACTATGCGTTCGTCCTGGCGCAGCCCTACTTCTGGAACGCCGTCGGCAACACCCTCAGCATCTTCATGCTGTCCTCCGTTCCCCAGGTTGTCATTGCCCTGCTGATAGCGGCGGTGCTGGATGCGAACCTGAGGGCCCGGACGTTCTGGCGGATGGGGGTCCTGGTGCCGTTCGTCGTCGCGCCGGTGGCGGTGGGCCTGATCTTCAACAACCTCTTCGCGGACCAGTTCGGTCTGATCAACGAGATTCTGAAGGCTCTCGGCCTGGATCCGGTCCGCTGGCATTCCGAGTCGCTGGCCAGCCATACGGCGATCGCCACCATGGTGAACTTCCGCTGGACCGGCTACAACGCCCTCATCTTCCTCGCGGCCATGCAGGCGATCCCGAGGGACGTGTTCGAAGCTGCGACGATCGACGGTGCCGGCCGGCTGCGGCAGTTTTTCTCTGTCACCGTTCCGATGCTGCGGCCCACCGTGATCTTTGTGGTGATCACCTCCACCATCGGCGGACTGCAGATCTTCGATGAGGCGCGGGTGTTCGACCAGTCCGGGCTGGGCGGGGCGGACAGGCAGTGGCAGACGCTGACCATGTACATCTGGGAACTTGGCTGGGGCCAGCGGAACTTCGGCAGGGCCTCCGCCGTGGCGTGGCTGCTCTTCGTGATGATCGTGCTGATAGCCCTGCTCAACTTCATCATCACCAAGCGCATAGCAAGCCAGGGAGGCCGCAAATGAGCTCCATCCCCATGATCGAACAGAGCGCAGGCAAGGGCGCCGCCCGGGCCGCCGCACGGCGGGGGCCCGGCAGCGGGCGCAGAACGGGAACCTCCAGCGTCCGCCGGCCCGGCTTCCTGACGTACGGTTTCCTCGGAGCCGTCCTGCTCGCGTCCCTCTTTCCCCTGTACTGGTCCTTCCTTGTAGGCAGCCACGACAACACGGTCCCGAGCCGCGGCATCCCGCTGCTGCCCGGCGGAAATTTCCTCGCCAACGCGGAGAAGGTCTTCGACAGCATCCCGTTCTGGAAGGCCATGGGCAACAGTCTCATCGTCTCCAGCGTGACTGCGGCCTCCGTTGTGGTGTTCTCCACCCTCGCCGGCTTTGCCTTCGCCAAGCTTCGGTTCCGGGGGAGCAAGGGGCTGCTGGTCTTCGTCGTCGCCACCATGGCCGTCCCGACGCAGCTGGGTGTGGTCCCGCTGTTTATCGTGATGTCCAAGCTGGGCTGGACCGGCTCGCTGTGGGCTGTCATCATCCCCGGTGTTGTGACGGCCTTCGGGGTGTTCTGGATGACCCAGTATCTCCGGGACGCCCTTCCGGATGAGCTCATCGAGGCGGTGCGGATGGACGGCGCCTCGATGATCCAGGCCTTCTGGTACATCGGATTTCCGGCTGCCCGGCCGGCTGCTGCCATGCTGGCCCTGTTCACTTTTGTAGCCACCTGGACGAACTTCTTCTGGCCATTCATCGTCCTGGACCCCTCCAACCCCACGTTGCCGGTGGCGCTGCAGCTGCTGCAGGCCGCACACTTTGTGGACTACTCGGTGGTGCTGGCAGGTGCGGTCCTGGCCACCGTGCCGCTGCTGCTGTTGTTTGTCGCTGCAGGCCGCCAGCTCGTTTCCGGAATCATGCAAGGAGCAGTAAAAGGATGAACACCACCCCACTACCATTCCCCGAAGGCTTTCTGTGGGGGGCGGCCACAGCTGCCTACCAGATCGAAGGGGCGGCCCACCTCGGCGGCAGAAAGGACTCAATCTGGGACACGTTCTGCCGGGTTCCCGGCGCGGTCGCCGATGGCCACAATGGCGACGTCGCCTGCGACCACTACCATCGCACTGCCCAGGATGTGGCGTTGATGAAGTCGCTGCACCTGAAGGCGTACCGGTTTTCGGTGTCCTGGGCCCGCTGCATGCCGGACGGCAGGACACCGAATCCTGAGGGGATCGCGTTCTACTCCCGTCTGGTGGATGAACTGCTCGCCGCAGGCATCACCCCCTGGCTGACGCTCTACCACTGGGACCTGCCGCAGGCCCTGGAGGACGAGGGCGGCTGGGCCAACCGGGAGACCGCCCGGCTTTTCGCCGCCTACGCCGCCGTGCTGCACGAGGCGATCGGTGACCGGGTGCGGATCTGGACTACCCTCAACGAACCGTGGTGTTCGGCGTTCCTTGGCTACGCCGCCGGCGTCCACGCCCCGGGCCGGCAGGAACCGGCGACCGCCCTCGCGGCAGCCCACCATCTGCTGCTCGGGCACGGGCTCGCCGTTGCCGAACTGCGCCGGCGTGACCCGGACGTGAGCCTCGGCATCACCCTGAATCTCACCGTTGCTGATCCGGCCGACCCCGGCTCCGCGGACGACCGGGACGCGGCCCGCCGCATCGACGGGCTGCACAACCGGATCTTCCTGGATCCGCTCTTCCGCGGCGAGTACCCCGCGGACGTGCTCGAGGACGTTGCCGGACTCGGGTTCGACACCGTCGTGCAGGACGGTGACCTGGCCGTCATCTCGGCGGCCGTGGACTTGCTGGGCGTCAATTACTACCAGGGCGAGGCCCTCACCAAGGCCGCGTCTCCTGCCGACCATCCGGACCGCCCGGAAACCGTGACGACGACGGCGCAGGCCGCGCCGGAGTCCGTCGGCCGGCCTGCGGCATCACCGTTCGTCTCCGCTGACGGCGTGCACTCGGTGCCGCGCGGGCTGCCGGTGACGGGCATGGGCTGGGAGGTCCAGCCCGAAGGCCTGTTCAGGCTGCTGACGCGGCTCCAGCGCGAGTACACGGGACCGGCCGGTATCCCGATCTACATGACCGAAAACGGTGCCGCCTACCCGGACGTTCCCGACGCCCAAGGCTTCGTCGACGACCAGGACCGGCTGGCCTATTTTGACGCACACCTGCGGGCGGTGCGGGAGGCGATCGACGCCGGCGCGGACGTCCGCGGCTACCTCGCGTGGTCGCTGCTGGACAACTTCGAATGGGCCTACGGGTACCACCAGCGCTTCGGTCTGGTCCGGGTGGACTACGAGACCCTGGAGCGGATACCCAAAGCCAGCGGCCTCTGGTACGCGAAGGTGGCCGCGTCGAACGCTGTACCGGCCCACCAGATGGTCTCGCACATGGGATGACCGGGGATGTCGTATTCTCAAAGTGATGAGCGAACAGATCCACCGGGGTGTCCGGCCCGAACCGGCGAGGCCAAGCCCCACCCTTGAAGACCTCGCGAAGGCGGCGGGAGTGTCCCGCTCGACCGCCTCGCGGGCCATCAACGGCGGCTCCCGGGTCAGCCCGGAAGCCCGGGCAGCCGTGGACGCCGCCGTCGTTGCCCTTGGCTATACCCCGAACCCGGCGGCACGGAGCCTCGTCACCCGGCGGACCTCATCGATCGCCCTGGTCATCAACGAACCCGATGCCCGCGTCATGATGGACCCGTTCTTCGCCGCCGTGATCACCGGGGTGACGGAGGCGCTGCGCGAGACGGAAATGCAGTTGGTCCTGCTGATGTCCCGTGCCGGCGGCGACCCCTCCCGGACGGTCCGCTACCTGCGCGGCGGCCACGTCGACGGAGCCATTGTGGTCTCGCATCACAAAGCGGATGGCTGGACCGAGGAGCTCGCCGCGTCCGGGCTGCCCACCGTATTCATTGGCCGGCCCTGGGACGCGGATCTCGGCATCCACTACGTTGACGTGGACAGCTTTCAGGGCGCCCGGCTGGCGGCGCTCCACCTTGCGGCAGCCGGGCGCACCCGGCTCGGAACCGTCACCGGCCCGCTGGACATGACGGCCTCGGCGGATCGGCTCGCCGGCTGGCATGCGGGCCTCCGGGAAGCCGGACTCCCGCCGGGCCCGGTCGCCCACGGAGACTTCACCGCCGCCGGAGGCGCCCAGGCCACGGAGCAGCTGCTGGCCCAGGACGGAGGCCTGGACGGCATCTTTGCCGCCTCCGACCTCATGGCCCGCGGCGCGATCACGGCCATCCGGGCCTCGGGGCGGACGGTCCCCGGGGACGTCGCCGTCGTCGGTTTTGACGACCACGTGTCGGCTCCGGGCGAGCTGCCCCTGACCACGATCAACCAGCCCATGGTGGAAATGGCCACTGAGGCGGGCCGTCTCCTCCTCGCTGACATCGAAAATTCGGGTGCAGACCGCGATCCGGTGATCTACCCGGCGCGACTGGTTGTGCGGGCCAGCAGCGGGCCGAAGGGCGGGTAGGCCCGAAAGCCGTGGGCGTCATTACGGCTGGAGCGGTGCCGGCCCTGATCGGGTAGCAGCTGGTGACTGCGCCTGCTGCGTCTCCGCCTGACGGGTCGCGGCCCAGCTGGCCAGCAGCCGCAGCGCGTCCCCGGTGGGAGAACCGGGCTCGGCGGTGTAGACAAGCAGCGACAGCCCGGCGTCGGCCGCGAGATCCAGGCCCTCGTACATGAGGTGGAGGTCCCCGACCACGGGGTGCCGGAAGTGCTTGAGCCCGGTGTAGTGCTGACGCACGTTGTGGGCAGCCCACCGGGTGCGGAACTCCTCACTGCGTGTGGAGAGTTCCCCGACGAGGTCGGTCAGGCCCCGGTCGTAGGGGTCACGGCCGGCCTCGGTCCGCAGGATCGCCACCGTGTCATTCGCGGCACGCTCCCAGTCCGGGTAAAACCCGTAGGCCCGGCTGTCCAGGAAGATGAACCGGGCGTGGTTGGCCGGCCGGACAGGGCTGGCGTACATCTCGGAATACAGCGCGTAGCCGAGCTGGTTGGCGGCAAGGATATCCAGGCGTCCGTTGCGCACGAACGCCGGGGCGTTGGTCATCGCGTCGAGCATGAGTTGCACGGACGGACGGACGGGCTGGGTGGCGGGGCGGCGTCGCTGCGGCTTGCGGCTGGTGCTGGAGGCCCGGGCGAGGTCAAACAGGTGGGCCTGCTCCGCCTCGTCGAGCTGCAGCGCCCGCGCCAGGGCTTCCAGGACTCCCTCGGAGACGCCGGAGAGGTTTCCGCGCTCCAGCCGGGTGTAATACTCGACACTGACCCCGGCCAGCATGGCAACCTCGCCGCGGCGCAGTCCGGGGACCCGGCGGTTGCCGCCGTAGACGGGCAGACCCGCCTGTTCCGGGGTGATTTTCGCCCGCCGGGTGGCCAGGAAGTCCCGGGTCTCGCTCTGGTTGTCCATACCTTCAACGTTAGAGGGTGCGGCCCCGTAAGGGAGTCCCTGCCAGTACCCCTTACAGCAGGGCCTCCCTCTCCGGCAGCTGAGTAGTGTTTGATGGATAGTGCCCCCGATGACGTCCGGGCCGAAAGGCCGCACCTGACCGGTGCCGGACGCCGGGGCACCCCCCAAACCATCCAAAAGCAGGAGATCCATGCTTACCGTTAACGCTTACGCCGCCACTTCCGCGACGGAATCCCTCGTTCCGACCACCATTGAACGCCGGGACGTTGGCCCGCACGACGTCCTGATCGATATCAAGTTCGCCGGCATCTGCCACTCCGACATCCACACCGTCCGCGGCGACTGGGGCCCCCAGCAGTACCCGCTGGCACCGGGCCACGAAATCGCCGGCATCGTCACCGAGGTCGGTTCGGCCGTCACCAAGCACGCCGTCGGCGACCGGGTCGGCGTCGGCTGCATGGTGAATTCCTGCCGCGAATGCGTCAACTGCCAAAAGGGCGAGGAACAGTACTGCCTCGCCGGGAACACGGGCACGTACGGCGCCGTCGACCGCGACGGAACGATCACCCAGGGCGGCTATTCCACCCATGTGGTGGTGACCGAGGACTTCGTCGTACAGATCCCGGAGGGCATCGAGCTCGACGTCGCCGCGCCGCTGCTTTGCGCCGGCATCACCACCTACTCGCCGCTGCGCCACTGGGGGGCGGGACCCGGCAAGAAGGTGGCAGTCGTGGGGCTCGGCGGACTCGGACACATGGCCGTCAAGCTCGCCCACGCCATGGGCGCCGAGGTGACCGTGCTGTCACAGTCGCTGAAGAAGCAGGAGGACGGGCTCAAACTGGGCGCCGACCACTACTACGCCACCAGCGACGAAAACACCTTCACGGATCTGGCGGGCTCCTTCGACCTGATCATCAACACCGTCAGCGCGAAGATCGACATCAGTTCCTACCTGCAGCTGCTGACCCTCGACGGCGCCCTGGTGAACGTGGGCGCCCCGGCGGAACCGCTGCCGGTGAACGCGTTCGCCCTGATTATGGGACGCCGGTCCTTCGCCGGATCCATGATCGGCGGCATCCGCGAGACCCAGGAAATGCTTGACTTCTGCGCCGAGCACAACCTTGGCGCCGAAATCGAGGTCATCCCGGCCGAGAAGATCAACGACGCCTACGAGCGCGTGCTCGCCTCCGACGTGCGCTACCGTTTCGTGATTGACACCTCCACGCTGAGCTAGTCTCCGCGGCCGCGGCAAAGAGTGAGGCAAGGGGCCCGGCCGGTTTCAACCGGCCGGGCCCCTCCTGGTTCTGCTGGGCGGAAGATGGTCCTTGCCCGCGGCCGGTTCGGCGGGCACGCTGGCAGGATGACCAAACTGCATCCCGACGCCAACTTTTCCGGCCTGGACATCTCCGCGGGGATCGAAGCGGAGCCCGACGGCGTCCTCGCGCTGGACCCGGAACTGGCCGCCATCTGGACCCTTGCGGCGCCGTACCTGTTGGTTCGCGACAACGACGCCCACACGCTCTACGCCTTCGGGCTGGCCCGGGCGCTTCTCGAGGCGCACCCCGAGGCGGACGCCGCCGTCGTCCTCCCCGCGATCATGCTGCACGACATCGGCTGGTCCCGGGTGCCGCCCGCGGAGGTCCTGCAGGCAATTGCGCCCGGCGGCGGCAAGCCGGACCTGGTGCTGCTGCACGAGAAGGAAGGCGCCCGGCTCGCCGCCGGGATCCTCGCCGAGGCCGGGTACGACGCCGGGAAGGTGCCGGCCATCCTGGACATCATCGACGGCCACGACTCCCGCCGCGAGGCGATGTCGATCGAGGACGCGATCGTCAAGGACGCGGATAAGACCTGGCGGCTCAGCCCGCACGGCATCGACACGGTGATGGATTGGTTCGGCCTGGACCGCGGGCAGGCGCTGCGGCTGTGCAGCCAGCGGGTCCACGGGCATCTGTTCACCGCGGAGGCCCGGGCCATGGCCCGGGCACTGTCCGCGCTGGAATCGGTGACGCTGTGGCCGCAGCGGCAGGCGCTGCCCGGCGCGGGATAGGGCGCCAGCCGGGGGCGCACCGGGGCCATGCTGCAGAGTATCGTCCCAGCTCAGGCCTAGAATGAGCACGATGATGCCTGTAGAAGCTGTCGCCGCCGAAGGGAAGAATTCCCTGAGCGTGCGCGCGGGGATCATTGAATCCGTCTGGCGTCCCGGCTCGTTTGTTGACGTCGACGACGCCAAGGACGCCATGCTGGCCGTGGCTCGACTCAGCGGAGGCACCCCGATGCCGATGCTCTCCGAAATGACCGATGTGGAGATCAGCGCCGCCGCCCGGTACGAGTTCGCGCAAACCACCGGTGTGCTGGCCATCGCGGTCCTCGGATCCAGCGCAGTGGACCGCGTGGTTGCCGCCGCCATGAGCCGCCACACCCTGTACCCGCACGAGTTCTTTACCTCCAGGAACGCCGCCATGACCTGGCTGGCGGACGTCGTCAAAGGCCGGGGCTAGGTTCTCCCTGCTCAGACTCCGCTCAGGGTGTCGATGTAATCCAGCGTTTTGGCGCTGACATGCCGCACGGCCGCAAGGTCCTCCCGGAGGGCTGTTCTCCTGGCCGGGTCACCGAGCGCGGCTCGGAGTTCCACGACCGTCTCGATGCCCTGGCGCTCGAACACGCGTGTGATGTCCTCGACCTGGGCCAGGCGGCCCGGCGACGGCCAGCTGATAACGTCCGAGAGCTTCCCCGTCTCAAGGTGCTGGCGGAACCCGCTGGTCGTGGCGGCATCCGGCCATGCCGCAATCAAGGCGTCAACGCGCGGCTTGACGGTCTCGTGGTAGTTCTGCCGTCGCTGCAAGGTGGCATCGACAATGATCGCCCCGATGTGGTCCCAACCACGGCTGGCTTCGGTCGAGGCGTCTGTGCCGTGGGAGTCCTTTGGCGCCGGAAGGTTGGCAGCATCATTATCGCTAGTCATAAGTGAATACTTCCATGAGCCGGACGTGAGCGTGTGGCTGCGGCAGTCGAGGTCGGGGGAGGGGATCCCGCCAAACATATCTACGAGGGCAAGAAATCCGGGTCCTTGCCTAATCTGGCCCTGCCGCCTTCGGAGGGAAGACGTGAACCCAACGCGCAGCCATTGCCCTTGGTGTCTGCGTTGCATAGCCTAACCATGCCGAGCAGGGAGAAGGCCATGAAGCTGACAGTGACCGAGTTCGTGAGCATCGACGGCGTATCGCAGGGCCCGGGATCGCCTGAGGAAGACACCAGCGACGGGTTTACCCGGGGTGGATGGCTTGTCCCCTACATGGACCAAACATTCATCCGCCAGGCCGCGGAGTGGCTCAGCCGGGCCGACGCGCTCTTGCTCGGCCGGCGCACCTACGACGCCTTCGCGAGGGACTGGCCGCAGATCACAGATCCGAACGATCCCTTCACCCCGTCCATGAACAACCTGCCGAAATACGTCGCCTCGCGCACCTTAACCAGGGGCACATGGAATCCGACCACGATCCTCTCCGCCGACGTCGCAGCCGAGGTCGCGGAGCTCAAACAGCAACCCGGACGGGAACTCCAGATCCACGGAAGCGCTCGGCTCGTCCAGTCCCTGCTAGCCGCAGGGCTGATCGATGAGTTCCGACTCGTGATTGCTCCCGTCATCGTCGGTCTCGGTCGCCGCCTCTTCCCCGACGGCGGCCCGTCCGTGGGACTGCGCCTGGTCAGCAGTCAGACCACCCCTGGCGGACTCACCCTCCAGGTCTACGAACAAGCTGGACTCGCCACCTACGCGACCTACACGGGCGTCTCCGATCTGCCCTAGCAGTCAGACCTGCAGCCTTTTAGTGAGGCCCGACACCGCCTCATAATAGGGCTGAGCACCAAAGCGGTGCCGCAGAGAAGAGCCGACGGCTGGCGCCGTCGGAGGAGAGGAGTCCTCGCATGACGAAGTACCTGATCTCGTTCCCCGGTGAGGCCATGGTGTTCCCCGAGGAGGACTTCGAGGCTGTGGTCGAAGCCTCGCATGCCGTCATCGACGAGGCCAAGGCGGCGGGCGTGTACGTCTTCGGCGGCGGCATCGATGAGGACGTAGACCCCGTGCTCGTGGCCGGTGACGGCACCGTCACCGAGGGCACGTACCCAGGGCACAAGGTGCCCAACGGCGGCTACACCGTTCTCGAGCTGCCCTCGCGGGAGGCTGCACTCGAGTGGGCCGCGAAGATCGCCGTCGCCTGCCGCTGCTCGCAAGAGGTCCGGCAGTTCCAGTACGACCCGGCCAGCTGACGAGGGCAACCTCAACCAAAGGGTCGTGCATTGCGCGCCCATAACGAAAGAAGCGCAGCAGCGCACAGGGCGGGTGCCGTCGATCGACGGCACCTCGCTGGCCTATTCGTCGATCGGACCCGGGTGGCCATTGAAGGCTAAGCGCGGCCTTTTAGGATCAGGTTCCAGTACACCTGGGGGAAGATATCGCGGTCCACAACCCATGATGCGCGGCTTTCTTTCCACGTTGGCACCTTCGGGACAGAGGGCATGGGCCGGTACTGGTCATCGAACTCAGCGAAGACAACCGTTGCGCGGGAAACCGTGAAGGGGCACACCGAATATCCGTCGTACTTCTCCGTCAGGGGATTGCCCTTCCGGGCCGCTACCAGGTTCTTGGCCAAGACCTTCGTCTGCTTTCGCAACGCACCGCCGGACTTGGAGTTGGTGGTCGCCGCGGCATCCCCCAAAGACCAGATGTCCGGAAAACGGACGTGCCGGAGGGTCTGCGGATCCACCTCCACAAATCCGCCGGAGTCGCCCGGAGCGGGCAGCTCCGTGGCTTTGAGCCAGTCCGGGGCCGACTGCGGCGGGACGGCATTGAGCACGTCGTAGTGCAGCTCCTCGGTGGCTCCGGTTGCATTGTCCCGGATCAGCGCGTTCTGTGCCGCAGCGTCCACCGAAACCAGTTCGCTATTGAGACGCAGTTCAATGCCGTACTCGGCAATCTTGCGGTTCAGCTCGTCATCCACTCCGGGCACTCCGAACACGGTGGGGTACGGCTGCACCATGACTACCCGAATGTCCTGGAGCACCCCCTGCTCCCGCCAGTAATCGCAGGCCAGGTACATCGGCTTCTGTGCGGCGCCGCCGCACTTGATGGGGCCTGAGGGCATGGTGAAAACGGCGGTCCCGGCCGTGAGGCCGCTGAGCAGCGTCCAGGCCTTGGCTGCCAGGCTGAATTCATAGTGGGACGCGCCGGACGGGGAATGGACGGCCTCTGCCAGACCAGGGATCTTGTCCCAGTCCAGCTGCAGGCCGGGGCAAACCACCAAGTGGCCAAACCCCAGTTGCCCGCCCGAGGCCAAAGTCACCGTGTTGCCTGCCGGGTCGATGTCCACTGCGCCGTCCCGGATCCATTCCACGCCCCGCGGCATAACGTTGCGCTGGGGCCGGCTGGCTTCCGAGGCCTTAGCCCTCCCGCCGGCGATGTGGGAAAACAGCGGCTGGTAGAAGTGGTGGTCCTGGGGCTCCACCACGGCTACATCCTTAACCCCGTAGCGATGGAGGCGCGCCGCGAGGGAAACTCCGGCGTTACCCCCGCCGATAATGAGGACTTCGCGGTACTGCCCGGCCATGACGTTACTTCCTTACAGTCAGGGCAGAGGCTTTGTGGGCTGCCCGGGCGCCGGTTTTAGCGGACTCCACGACGTACTGCGGCTCGTCCTCACTGGCCCGGTGGGTTTTTCCGTCCACCTCGAAGTCACTGACTTTTTTCTGCACGATCTTGCCGTGGGTGGGGCCCTGGGGCGTGTTCCATTCCACGGGTGTTCCCTTGCTCAGCGACATCGGTGCTCCTCGGATAGGACGGTTCCAGCAGCGCATGGGTGACCTGCAACCGGAGCCTCAATAGTAAGCATGATGAGCTTTATTGGGTATGGTCCGCTGGCTGCCGGGATCCTGTTACGTCAGCCCGGCTCCCGGCAGCAACGCGACGGCCGCCCTCCTCTCACTGCACGTTGTGCTACCTTGCATTGCCGGACCACGAGGCGCCGCGTCTGCCCGGCAGGCAAGAACGAACCGAACCGTTTGGAGTCCGAAACGATGCCCAGTAACACCAAGCTGTCCCGCATCCTCGATGCCGGAGCGAACCTGACCGTGGACGGCGCACTTGCCACCGAGCTCGAAGCGCACGGCTGCGATCTGGAAGACCCGTTGTGGTCGGCTAAAGTCCTTCTGGAACAGCCTCACCTCGTCAAGCGCGTACACCTCGATTACTTCCGCGCCGGAGCAGCGGTCGCCATCACGGCAAGCTATCAGGCCACGACCCTGGGATTTGCGCGGCGCGGCCTCGGCGAAGAAGAGGCCTTGGAACGGGTGGGGTTGAGTGTGCGCCTGGCCGATGAGGCGCGCCGCGAGTACCTCGTCGAAAACCCGGATGCGGGCCCCCTGCTGGTTGCTGGGTCGGTCGGACCCTACGGCGCGTACCTCGCGGACGGATCGGAATACCGGGGCGACTACGTCCTCAGCCGAAACGAGTTTTTGGAGTTCCACCGGCCTCGAATCGCGGCGCTGGTGGACGCCGGAGCGGACTTTCTGGCCTGTGAGACGCTGCCTTCATTGCCGGAGGCCGAGGCCCTGGTGGCACTCATGAAAGAGTTCGACGTCGAGGCCTGGCTCTCCTTCACGCTGAGGGATGGCGGCCACATCAGTGACGGCACGCCGCTGGCTCAGGTGGCAGAGCTCTGCAGGGATCAGCCGCTCGCGGTGGCGATCGGCGTAAACTGTGTGCCGCTGGAGCTGGTCTCCCCAGCCCTGGAGGCCTTGGGCAACGCCACCGAAACGCCACTGATCGCCTACCCAAATTCGGGAGAAACTTATGACGCAGTCACCAAGACTTGGGGGCCGGCCGCGGCCGGGGACCGCCCGGCGGGCCCTCATAGCAAAACGCCCCTAAGCCTTGCGGAGGGAGCGCCGATCTGGCGTGAACTTGGTGCCCGGCTCGTGGGCGGATGCTGTCGAACGACCCCGCACGATATCGCCGCCGTGGCAAGGCTGTCCGGCAATCCCTGACCAGAATCTCCCGGCGGGGATTGTGCTTCAAGAACCCGCGTATTGGGCGACGGACGGGGCGCCGATTGCCATGTTGAGTTCTTCCAGGGTCGGAGGATTCGCTCCCGGGCGCTGTACGGTAATGGCCGCGGCTGCAGCTGCGGTGTGACCGAGCTGGTCCAAGACAGCTGGGGCAAAGCCCTCGGTTCCCCGGGTGAGAAAGCCCAGGATCAGGGCGGACATGTAGGAGTCTCCGGCGCCGATAGTGTCGGCAACTCTGCATTTATCGGCAGGAATGCCGACGTTAGCGGCGGCGGTCGTGAATTGTGAGCCGTGCGCGCCCTTGGTGATGACGGCAAGTCCGGCGCCCAAGCCGAGGAGGTGGGCTGCCGTTTCGTCCAGGCTTTTTTGGGGGTACAGCCATTGGGCGTCCTCGTCGCTGAGTTTGACGACGTCGGTTAAGGGCACGAGCTCTTCGAAGATGGCTTTCGCCTCCCTGTGGCTGCCGAGCAGGGCTGGCCGGATATTCGGGTCGTATGTGATCATGCAGTGTCTGTGGGCCTGTTCGAGGAGAGATTTCACGGCGCCGGCGCCGGGACTAAGGAAAGTGGCGATGGATCCGGTGTGCAGAATTCTTGGGAAGTGGGCGGGGGCTGCCGGGGCAAGGTCCCAGGAGATGTCGAAGTCGTACCTGGCGGAGCCGTCCGGTTCAAGTGTTGCTGTTGCCGATGCCGTCCGGGCCATGGATCTTGATCCGGGCAGAAGTATCACTCCTGCGCTGCGGAGATGGTTTTCGATGGCGATCCCCCGCGCGTCCGGGCCGATGGCCGTGAGCAGACCGGTGGTTACGCCGAGGCGACCAAGTCCGTAGGCGACATTGGCCGGCGAGCCGCCAGGGTGTTCCACTTGGTTGTGTGACGTAGTGACCACGTCGATCAGCGCTTCACCCACGACCATGACGTCGAGCGTCTGGTGAGGGTCGCGCCGGGCTGTTTTGAGGTAATCCATGCTGTGTCTCTCGTGGGAAGCTGATGGCGGGGCGCGTCCGAGCCACTTCAGTCCGCGGACTGGTAACCCGGTCCGCGGACTGAAATGGCGGCAGCAGTGGATCAGGCGGTGGCTGCGCCGGTCATGATCGCAACTGCATCGGTCATGGTGTGTGATTGCGGGGTGATGGTGGCAGCGCATTTGCCGAGGCGCTGGATGTGGATCCTGTCCGCTACGTCAAACACGTGGGGCATGTTGTGACTGATCAGGATGACTGGCAGGCCGCGGTCCCGGAGGTCCCGGACCAGCTGCAGGACCTGGTTGGATTCCCGGACGCCGAGAGCCGCCGTCGGCTCGTCCAGCACGACAACCTTGGAACCGAACGCCGCGGCGCGGGCCACGGCCACGGCCTGGCGCTGGCCGCCGGAGAGGTTCTCCACCGGCACTGTGACGTCCTGGAGGGTGGAGATTCCCAGCCGGGCCAATTCCTGTTTGGCCTTCGTGCGCATGCCTTTGGTGTCAAGCATCCGGAACACGCTCCCGAGGAGACCTGCACGCCGTTCTTCCCGGCCAAGGAACAGGTTGGAGGCGACGTCCAGGGCCGGCGAGACGGCAAGGTTCTGGTACACCGTTTCGATGCCGTGGGCACGGGCGTCCTGGGGGCGTTTGAAGTGGACCGGCTGCCCGGACACCATCAGCTCGCCGGTATCCGGAATTTCGGCACCGGTGAGGCACTTGATCAGCGTGGACTTTCCTGCGCCGTTATCGCCGATGATCGCCAGGACCTCGCCCGGGTAGAGGTCCAGGCTGACGCCGTCCAGCCCTACGACGCGGCCGAAGGTCTTGACGAGGTTCCGGGCCTGCAGGATGGGCTGCCGAACTTGGGTACCGGCCGGCTCCAGGTGGGTGGCGGTCATGATTTCACCTTTCGGATCCACTGGTCGATGGACACAGCGACGATGATGAGGACGCCCACGGCGAGTGTCTGGTAGAGCACGTCCAGGCCTGCGAGGGAGAGGCCGTTGCGGAAGACGCCAACGATCAGGGCGCCCAGGAGGGTTCCCCATACGGACCCGCGTCCGCCAAAGAGGCTGGTTCCGCCGATAACGACGGCGGTGATGGAGTCCAGATTCAGGTCGACGCCGGCGTTGGGACTGGCTGCGTTGGTGCGGCCGATCTGTATCCAGGCGCCGACGGCCAGGACAGCGCCGGCGGCGAGGTAAACGCTCATGAGGACTTTGTTGACGGCGATGCCGGCCAGGCGGGCGGCTTCCTTGTCATCGCCCACGGCGTAGACGTGCCGGCCCCATGCGGTCTTCCCGAGGATGAACGCGACGACGATGTAGAGCAGGAGCATTACGACGACACCGGTGGAGATCCTGACCGGGCCCACCGGGAACGTGGTTCCGGTCCAGGTGAGCAGGTCAGGCATGGCCGAACCGCGCACTGTCGCGCCGTTGGAGTAGAGCAGGGTCAGGGCGATGAAGATATTCAGCGTGCCGAGGGTGACGATGAACGGCGGGAGCCGGAACCGGGTGACCAGGAACCCGTTGAGGGCTCCGGCCGCGAGCCCAACGACCAGGCCTGCGAGGAGTGCGACGGGTGCGGGCAGTCCGTTGTTGACGGCGAGCTGGGCCACGACCATCGATGAAAGGATCATGACTGCCCCGACGGAAAGGTCGATGCCTGCGGTGAGGATGATGAGGGTCTGGGCGATGGCCAGGGTGCCGACGACGGAGACCTGCTGGGTAATCAGGGAGAGGTTTTCAACCCGCAGGAACCTGTCGTTGAGGAGGCCGAACACGACCACCGCGATGAGAAGTACGAGGGCAGGGCTGACGGCGGGGTAACGGTGGAGGATATTCCGAATCCGGCTGAGCGGCGTCTGCCGGTCAAGGAATTCCTCCGCCAGGTCGGCGTGCCCGGTGCTGGGCGGGCCGGCGGTCTGTTGCTGGGTCACGATTGATCCTGATCTTCGGTGGGGTTTGCTAGAGAAGTCCTAGCTCGATGGGTGCAGTGCGGGGAGGCCGGCAGCGGGCGCCGGCCTCCCCGGCAAAGAACTGTCTGGGCTACTTTCCCCAGCAGATGTCGGTGGCTTCGGTGGTGGTGATGCTCTTAATGCCGTCGGCCGGCTTGTCCGTGACGAGCTCGACGCCGGTGTTGTAAAAGTCCAATCCTGCGGAGTTGGCCGGCTTCTTGCCCGTCTTGGCGAGTTCCACGATTGCCTTGACGCCCAGCTCGGCCATCTTTACCGGGTACTGCTGGGCTGTGGCACCGATGACGCCGGACTTGATGTTGCCGACGCCGGTGCAGCCGCCGTCCACCGAGACCACCAGGACGTCCTTTTCCTTGCCGGCGGCCTTCAGCGCCTCGAAAGCACCCGCGGCCGCAGGTTCGTTGATCGTGTAGACGACGTTGATGTTCGGGTTTTTGGCGAGCAGGGTTTCCATGGCGGTGCGTCCGCCGTCCTCGGCGCCCTGCGAGGCCTGGTTGCCCACGATCTCGTAGTCGCCTCCCTTGCCGCCGGTGTACGTGCCGGTCTTGGCTTCATCGCCGTTCTTCTTGGCGTCGGCGGTGTCGACGCCGAGGCCCGTGAGGAAGCCCTGATCCCGGTTGTAATCAACCGAGACGACTTTGTCGTCAAAGAGATCGATGAGGGCAATGGTTGCCTTTTGCCCACCCAGCTGGGCTGCGGTCCACTTGCCGATCAGCTCGCCGGCGGCGAAGTTGTCGGTGGCGAACGTGATGTCTGCTGCGTCTGCCGGGTCCGGCGGCGTGTCCAGCGCGATGACGAACAGCCCCGCATCCCTCGCCTTCTTCAGTGCGTCCACGACGGAGGGGCCGTTGGGCGTGATCAGGATGCCCTTGTCGCCCTTGGAGATGGCGTTCTCGATGGCCTGGATCTGGGTGTCCTCGTCACCGTCAGCCTTGCCGGCTGCGAGCTTCAGGTCCACGCCCTCGGCAGCGGCTGCCTCCTTAGCGCCGTCCTGCATGGAGACGAAGAAGGGGTTGGTGGTGGTCTTTACGATCAGGGACACGCCGACCTTTTCGGCGGACGCGCTTCCGGGGGTAGCGGTGGAGGTTCCGCCGCAGGCGGAGAGGCTGAGGGTGCCGAGGGTCAGTACTGCGCCCATGGCGAGCAGGCGGTGGGTCATGGTGTGCGGGGCTTTGGAACTCAACATTGAATCTCCTGTTTTCGGGGCACTTCCGATGCCTGACAACGATGTCAGGCCTCATGTAACCAGCGTCACAAGGTAGAGTCAATGAAAATTCGATGATGAAGGACGATGTTGTGACAACGATGTCTAATCGTTACCAGGCGGACCCCGCGAAGAATCGCCCCACCATGCGCCACGTTGCAGCCTTGGCAGGCGTGGGCATCAAGACGGTTTCCCGCGTCATGAACGATGAGCCGGGCGTCTCCGAAGCCACCCGCCAGCGCGTGCTGGACGCGTCCCAGCAGCTCAACTACCAGCTGGACATGGCGGCGGGGAGTCTCCGGCGGACCGGCCGGCAGACGCTTTCGATCGGACTGTTGCTGCCCAGTGTGGCCAACCCGTTCAGCGGCGAGATCCATCGGGCCCTGGAAGACGCTCTTGCGGCCCGCGGCATCGCCGTCTTTGCCGCCAGCCTCGACGACGACCCAGAACGGGAAAAGGCCCTGGTGGCCGCCTTCCTCGGGCGGCGGGTTGATGGCCTGGTCCTCACTCCCATAGCGCGGAGCCAGTCCTACGTCATTCCGGAACACTCCCGCGATCTGCCCATGGTGTTCATCGACCGTGAACCCGTGGGCCTCGAGGCGGACGCCGTGGTGACGGACAACGCTATCGGTGCCGCCAGGGCAGCCGCCCAATTCCTGGCGCATGGTCATACCAAGCCCGCCTTCCTGGGCGACCGCACGGACATCCAGACTGCCCGGGAACGGCGGCGCGGCTTCATCGAGGAACTGGGCCGGGCCGGTATTGCAACATCGACGGTTCCGGTCCGCGACGGACTCCATGATGAGGAGGCGGCACGGCTCGCCGCGCTTGAACTGCTCAGGGCCGAGGACCCGCCAACGGCTATCTTCTCCAGCCAAAACCTCGTCACTTTCGGCGCCATGCGTGCTCTGAGGGAGCTCGGATTGAGCAATCGCGTGGCCTTGATAGGGTTCGATGACTTCACGCTTGCCGACATGATGGAGCCCGCGGTGACAGTCATCGCCCAACATCCCGAGCGGATCGGGAGGCTGGCAGCGGAGCGGCTGCTGGCCAGAATTGATGGCGACAAGCAGCCTGCGCGGACGTATGTCGTTCCCTCTGAGCTGATTCAACGAGGCTCCGGCGAAATCCGTCCTCCATCATGAGGCCATCTATGGCTGAACAACCGATTGATTTGGAAGGATACCCGTGACCAAGACCCTGTACGCCGAATTCACCGTCAAGCCCGGCAGTGAAGCCCGCGTGGCCGAAATGATGCTTGAACTAACCGAGAAAGTCCGGCAGGAACCGGGCAGTGTTCTATTCCTTCCGTACACGGGGGAGGAGAATCCCAGGGACTACTTCGTCTTCGAGGTTTATCGCGATGAAGCCGCGTTCCAGGAACACATCCGAGCCGATTATGGTGCCCGATTCAATGCGGAGCTGGCTCACCACATCGAGGGTGAGGGGTCGGCGCTGACCTGGCTCCTGCCCCTGGAGTAGTCTTCAGCCGGGTGTCCGCCAGCCGGCGTTGCCCGAGTCGCCAAAACCGTTGACTTGTCTGACGGACATAACTTAGCGTCCTTCCCACTGACAACGTTGTCTACCGGCAACGCGCGCGATGAAGGGCGAAACAAGCAGATGAAGAGAACAACCACCCGCAGGACGCAAGCCGTGTCTGCACTGACGCTCGCGGGACTGACGCTGGCGGCGGCACTGGCAGGTTCCCTGCCGGCGTCTGCCGACACAAGCCTCGGGGAAGAACCCTACCGGCCGGCCTTCCACTACACGCCCGAAAAAAACTGGATGAACGATCCCAACGGGATGGTCTTCCACAAGGGCGTCTACCACCTGTACTACCAGCACAATCCTTCCGGAAACACTTGGGGGAACATGTCCTGGGGTCATGCCACGTCCAAGGACCTTGTCCACTGGGAGGAGCAGCCCCTGGCGATCTCCACCGATGCCCAGCAGGACATATTCTCCGGAAGCGTCGTGGTGGACAAGGACAACACCTCCGGTTTCGGAACAAAGGAGAACCCGCCGCTGATCGCTATCTTTACCAGTGCGTACAAAGACGCTTCTCCGCATCGGGGCCTGCAGGCGCAGTCGCTGGCCTACAGCCTGGACGACGGGCAGACCTGGACGCAGTACGATCAGAACCCGGTTCTGGACCGTAACTCGGCAAACTTCCGCGACCCCAAGGTCTTCTGGTACAACCAACCCGGCGGCGGTGGCTACTGGGTGATGACGGCGGTAGAGGCAACCGAACACAAGGTTGTCCTGTACAAGTCGACCGACCTCAAGGACTGGACGGCGCTGAGCGAATTCGGGCCAGCCAACGCCACCGGGGGACTGTGGGAATGCCCGGACCTGTTCCCGCTCGCCGTGGACGGCGATAGGAACAACATCAAGTGGGTCATGGTCGTCAATATCAATCCCGGCGGTGTCGCCGGCGGATCCGCCGGACAGTACTTCGTCGGAAGCTTCGATGGCACCACGTTTACCTCCGACACCACCAAACCGGCCGCAGCGCTTCCTCCCGGCACGGTCCTGGCCGGGTTCAACGACGGAACCTACAACGGCTGGACGGTGAACAACGAGCCGGGCAACTGGAAAAACGGCCCTTTTAGTGACGCCCCCGCCTCCGGCGCTCTTCCCGGCCAGAGCCCGGTAACCGGATTCGGCGCCACCGGCCTTATCAATTCCTTCAACGACGGCGACTGGCCGCTTGGGTCCATGCAGTCACCAACCTTTACGGTGTCCGATGACTATTTGAACTTCCTCGTGGGCGGCGGCAAGCACCCGCGGGTCTCCGACAAGCTGGACAACACCCCACCCGAGGGCGAGCTCAAGTTCAACGGCTTCGAGGTTCCCCCAGGGACCACACTGGCCGACGCCGACTGGACCGGAACCGGCGACCTCGCCCCCAATTTCCAGCCCTCCGCCAGTGGCGGTGACTTTTACATCGGGGCCAAGCGGGTCAACACCTTCGACACCGGCACCGCACCGGGCGATGACCGGCAGGGCACCCTGACATCACCGGAATTCCCCATCACCAAAAATTTCATGAGCATGCTGGTCGGCGGCGGCAACCGCTCCGCGGACTCCGGACAGATTCTTGCCGTCCAGTTGCTCATCAACGGCAGCGTAGTCCGCTCCCTGGCAGGAGACAATGCCGGAATCCTGAACTGGAAGGGCTGGGACGTCTCCGAATTCGCGGGACAGAACGCACAGTTGCGGGTCGTTGACCAAGCCACTGGCGGGTGGGGACACCTTACCCTTGACCATGTCATGCTCACCGACGCAGCCGCCGTGCCCAGGTCCGATGAAGAATCCGTGAACCTGGTAATCGATGGACAGGTGGTGCGAACGGCCACCGGAAACGACAGTGAAACGCTCGACTGGGCTTCATGGAATGTCAAGGAATTCGTCGGCCAAGAGGCGCACATCAAAGTCGTCGACAACAACCGATTCGGCTGGGGGCACATCCTCGCTGACGAATTCATGGCGAGCTCCGCACCCGCGACAACCCGACTGCAGTCCTATGACTGGCTGGACTACGGCCGTGACTACTACGCCGCCGTGTCCTTCGCCAACATGCCAGAGGACAAGAGGGTCATGCTGGGCTGGATGAACAACTGGGACTACGCCAACGACATCCCCACCAACCCGTGGCGCAGCGCCATGTCCCTGCCGCGTGAAGTGAAACTGACGCAGACCCCTGAAGGTCCCCGACTCGCCCAAAGCGCCGTCAAGCAGGTCGACAAGCTGGCCCAGAAGCCAAGCTACTCAACCATGGGAGGCATCGCGATCGCGGAGGGAACGACCCCGCTGCCAGCGGCTGCCTCGGGTCAGGTCCAACGCGTCGACATCAGCTTCGCTCCTGGCACGGCCAAGAAATCCGGCATCACCGTGCTGGGCGATGGAACATCAGCCACCGTCGTCGGCTACGACGCCACGGCCGGGACGATGTTCGTTGACCGCACCAAATCCGGCAACACCGCGTTCCACCCGGCCTTCGCTTCAATCGAGGACGCCCCCGTCACCCTGGATGCGCAGGGGAATATCACGCTCCGGATCTACCTCGACCGCTCATCGGTAGAGGTGTTCGCCCAGGACGGTCTGCGGACCATCACCGACCAGGTATTCCCTAACGCCGGAGCAGACAAGATGACCCTCTTTGCAGAAGGCGGGTCCGCCCAGCTCAAATCACTCACCGTGACTCCGCTGGAGAAAGCAATGTTCCTACCCGAAAAGAAGGAGCCCTAGCCTACCGCCTGACCCGCTCCGCGGAATTGGAGGTGAAGGGACTGCGTACGGTATCGCACCGGACTCAGTCCCTCTACCTTTTCCATACTGCGGTGGCCGCGGCTGAAACAGGCACACCCAACCGGAGGAACCGACGTCAGGGTCTACGCAGGAAGTCCCGCACGGTATCGATGTACTCCGCGGCCCGCGTTGCCATCACACCGTGGCCGGCGCCCGCGAAAAGACGGACCTCAGCCTCGGGATAGAGAGCCCGGAGCGCCGCACGTGCCTGGGATGAGAACGCCTCGTCCCGAAAAACGCTCGTGGACGGGACTCCCTCGGCGTCGAGTATCGCCGCGACCCCTGCCACGAGCTTGGCCATGGTCCGCACCGAGGGATAGGAGGGGGAGATGACGCGGAAGCGGGGTTCGAAAGCGGTGATCGTGCGGAACGCGGAATCGCCGAAGGACAAGCCCCCGCCCAGGACGAGAAGCGCCGGTCTGGCTTCCTCAGCTGCGGCGGGAACGTCCGCGGCATATGGCGTGGCGGGTCCCGCGATGTACTGCCATTCGACACCGCCGACTGTCAGCGACCGGCGCGGGTGGGTGGCACGGAACGCCCGCAGTTCGGCATAGCCGTCAATGGATCCTCCCGCCGGATGGACTGATAGGAGGGAGACTACGCCGCGGCTTCCGGCCATCGCAACGGATTCCTGGGCAAGGCGTTACCAGCGGGGTCACCAGAATTTCTGCACACTGGAGGCGGCGTCACGCAGCCGGGAGCCGTCCAGGAAGATGGAGCACTCCTCCAGACCGAAGTCTTTCCACTGTGCGACCAGCTGAAGGGTCCCTACCGTCGGCAGCGGCCAGAGCCACAGCGTGCAGGAGCCGGAAAGTTCGTCGTCGCCGCCGTTCCCGCCGCCGTTTCTCATCAGGAGCACCAGCGGATCGGGCTCCTCGGTGCCTTCGAAGAATCCGTGGGGGTGCGCGCCGGTGCTGGACTTTGAACCGTCAGGGAAGGCCGCGCCGAACAGAAGCACCGAAGCTCCCCCGGCGACCCTCCGGGCGCCAGGCCCGGGCCGGAAAAACATCTCGTTGAGGTCCGCCCATTCCTCATCGGTCTGGTCGCCCCGGCGGATGGTCCAGGACACGTCGAAGGAACAACCCGTTGAGAAGACGTCCGCGCTCTTGACGGCCATCACCATCGTCGGGCCCTGGTGCAGGAACTGACCGATCTGGACGACGGCCGGAAGCTCGTACAGCGGGGCGCCGGCCCAGACCGGCGGGACGTACCTGACCGCCCTGCCGCGTGGGGGAGTGGGCGGCACGGGAAAGTCCTGGAAAAAGGTCATGGATGGTCCTTTCGTCCGTGGGCGCCCGCGGTCACTGCGGACGGCCGGGGAGTTGGAGGGTGATGGGCTGTGTTGACATGGGACCGCCGCATTCGTCCGAGCCGCCGACCCTGGTCCACTCAAGCTGGTGTTGCCGCCGGGCCAGCAGGGTGCCGGCAACCGCCAGCACCACGGCCGAGCGAAAGATCCCCCAATTCGACCTCATTTCGCCAGTCTAGACAGGTTCACGGCGGACTGCCCGGTTTCCTCGGCCGACGGACGGCCGTAGCTCTGCGTCTGGTTGACTGGTCCGTATGATCAGGGATGCCCGGGCAGAGGACCTGTCGAAAATGCGCGGCATCGAACTCGCCGCGGGCGAGGCATTCCGACTGATCGGCATGGCTGCGATCGCGGACGCTCCGCCGCCCGCCCTGGATGCCTTGGCCGTATACCAGCAGGATGGCAGGGCCTGGGTGGCCACCGATTCCGCGGATGAACCGATCGCCTACATTTTGCTCGACGTCGTCGACTGGTTCGCGCATATCGAGCAGGTGACCGTCCACCCCCGGTACGGCCGCCGCGGTATTGGCCGGTTGCTTATCGAAGAAGCGGCCCGCTGGGCAACAGCACGCGGACTGGAGGGACTGACCCTGACCACCTTTGACGAAGTTCCCTGGAACGCCCCTTACTACCGGCGCCTGGGTTTCCGGGAGGTGCCCGAAGCTCAATGGCCGGAAGGCATACGGCGGATCGTGCAGTCCGAACGTGCCCACCGTCTGGCGGCCTGGCCGCGCGTCGTCATGAAGAGGGCGGTCACCTCCACTGGCGGCTCGGACGGTCCGCAACCACTCGGCTGAACCTCAATACCTATTGACGTGAGACTCAGTTTCACGATAGAACGATGAGATGGTTCCTGACAATGTCGTTGAAACTGCCACGCCCGCGGGGGCCAGCACAGCTGTCTCCGGAGTCGCCGGAACGTCGGCCCGCGCGTACGCGGCGGCCCTCCTGGCCGCTGAACGGCAAGGCCCGCAGGGCTCGCCCGGCGCAGACCCGCGTCCTGTCCGGCGCGTTGGAGTAATCGGAGCCGGGCTCATGGCCAGTCAGCTGGCCCTGCTCTTCGCTAGGCAGCTTGGGGTTCCGGTGCTGATCACCGATCTGTCCCAGGCAAAGGTGGATGCGGCACTTAGCGGGATCGCCGGGCACCTGGACAAGCTGGTTCTGCGCGGGCAGCTAACGGCAACGGCGGCGCGGGATCTTGGCGGCCTTGTCCACGGAACGGTGGACAAGCGCGAATTCCGGAACTGCGACGTGGTCATTGAGGCCGTGTTCGAGGAGTTGAGCGACAAACGCGCTGTCTTCGCCGAGGTAGAGCCCCTGCTGCGTTCTGATGCTCTGCTGTTGACGAACACCTCGTCCCTTTCCGTGGCAGCAATTGGTCGGGGACTGGCCAATCCGGAACGCCTGGTGGGACTGCACTTCTTCAATCCGGTGGCTGTGCTGCCCCTGGTGGAAATCATCAGCACCGAAGACGACGACGAGGTCAGCGTCGCCACTGCCTGTTCACTCGCCCGGCTCCTGGGCAAGACGGCTGTCCTGGTCATGGTCACGGACACGCCGGGCTTTGTGGTGAACCGGATCCTGAGCCGGCTGTTCTGCGAACTTCTCCGGATCATTGATGACTGGGCGGAGGTACAGCTGGCGGACCACGCCCTGGATCCGCTGGGACTGCCAATGACCCCGTTGACCCTGCTGGGTTTGATCGGTCCCGCCGTCCAGCTGCATATCTGCGAAACCATGCACGCCGCATATCCGGACCGCTTTCAGGTCAGCACCAGCCTGGCCGCCATTGCGCAGGCGCGCCTGCGCGGCTATCTCGACAAGTCGGGCACCGTGCTTCCCGAAGCGGCCGCCCTGCTGCCGAAGGCCGTCGCCGGCGCTCCGGCACCCGGCGCGGACTCCATCCGGGCGCGGATCCTGGATGCCCTGGCGGAGGAGGTGGGCCTGATGCTGGCTGAAAAGGTGGTGGCCGGACCGGCGGAAGTGGATCTCTGCATGCTGCTCGGCGCCAACTTCCCGGAGCGCCAGGGGGCCTCACACCGATGCTTGACCTCAGCGGCGCCTCCCGGCGCGTGTGGGGACAGGACTTCCACCCCGGCACAGGCTTTTCCGAATAGCCACGGCGCGCGGAACGTCCAAACAAGCGCCGCCCCCTTCACCCGTTCCTCAATTCCCGCTAAGGATGCAAGCCATGCCTGACTATGACGTCACCGAACCACTCGATACCGACTACTACTCCGTCTTTGCGGATATTCCCGCCCCCGACCGTGAAGTCTGGAACCGTGCCAGGGCCTTCACTGCGGAGGCAATGCCGCAGATGAACGACTACTGGGAGCGCGCCGAGTTCCCCGCCCACCTGGCGAAGCGGATGGGCAGCATGAACCTGCTGGCCGACGGCATCGACGTCCCGGGCCTGGACCTGATGTCGCCCCTAGGCGCCGGACTGGTCAACATGGAAGTCTCCCGCGGGGACGGTTCGCTGGGTACCGTGATCGCAGTCCAGGGCGGCCTGGCAATGCGCTCGATTGCACTCTTCGGGTCCGAGGCCCAGCGCGAAACCTGGCTTGGTCCGCTGGGCCGGGGCGAAAAGCTCGGCGCTTTCGCTCTGACGGAACCGGACCACGGCTCGGACTCGGTGGCACTGGAAACCACCGCCACACTCGACGGCGGGGAGTACATCCTCAACGGCGAGAAGAAGTGGATCGGCAATGGCTCGGTGGGGGATGTCACCGTGGTCTGGGCACGCGATGATGCCGGTGATGTCCGCGGCTTCCTGGTGGAACAGGACCGGGAGGGGTACGAGGCCGAGACCATCACCGGGAAGGCGTCGCTCCGAGCAATACACCAGGCCCGGATCAGGCTCAACAATGTCCGCATCCCCAAGGCCAATCTGCTCCCCGGTGCGCGCACGTTCAAGGACACCTCCACGGTCCTTGTCGCCACGCGGCTGGGCGTGGCCTGGTCGGCCCTGGGCCATGCCACCGCCGTCTACGAAGCCGCGCTGAACTACGCCACGCAGCGGACACAGTTCGGCAAGCCGCTCGCAAAGTTCCAGCTGGTCCAGGAACGGCTGACCTACATGCTCTCGGAGCTGACCAGCATGCAGCTGCATTGTTTCCATCTGGCGGGTCTTGATGCGGCCGGCCTGATGCGCCCCACCCAAGCGGCGATGGCGAAGTACCACAACACCCGCAAGGCCCGCGAGCTGGCATCCATTGCCCGCGACATGCTGGGCGGCAACGGCATCCTTCTGGAAAACCACGTGATCCGGCATCTGCTGGACATCGAATCCATCCACACCTATGAAGGCACGCAAAGCATTCAGACCCTATTGATCGGCCGCGATGTCACCGGACAAAGCGCCTTCGCCTAAAGGACCCGCCTTGACTACCCTCGAGCGTCCCAACGAAACTCCGCTGAGCCCCCTGCGGTTCCTCCAGCGCTCCGCCGAGGTCTTCGGTCAGAAGACGGCGATCATCCACGGCGACCGCTCCTATACCTACTCGGACTTCGCCGCCGAAGCCCAACAGCTGGCCAAGGCGATCAGGCGCAAGATCCAGCCGGGCGACCGCGTGGCCTTCCTGAGTCCCAACGTGCCTGAACTGCTGATTGCCCACTACGCCGTTCCCCTCGCAGGGGGCGTCCTGGTGGCCCTGAACACGCGGATGACCGCCCGGGAGCTCCAGTACATCCTGGAACACTCCGAAGCCAGGCTGCTGTTTGCCGATTCGGAACTGCTGGGCACAGTGGCGGGACTGGACCTTGGCCTGACGCAGGTGGCCGACGTGATCGAAGTGCCCGACAGCACCGTCCCTTATCCGGAGGTCCCGGGCGGAACCGGCGCTACCCTCTACGTTGATTTCCTCGCGGCACCGGGTAGCCCGGACGCAGATCTCCCGTGGGGCGTCCAGGACGAACGCGCCCCCATCACGCTGAACTACACCTCAGGGACAACGGGCAAGCCCAAAGGCGTGCTCTATTCACATCGCGGGGCTTACCTGAACTCACTCGGGGAAACCATCCACAATCAATTCACCGGCGACACCCGCTATCTCTGGACTCTTCCGATGTTCCACTGCAACGGCTGGTGCACGACGTGGGCAGTGACCGCCGTGGCGGGTGTCCATATCTGCCTGCGTGCCGTGCGCGCGGATGCAGTCTGGGACGCCATCGACACACTCGGCGTCACTAACCTCTGCGGCGCCCCCACGGTGTGCAGCATCATCGCCGGCGCGCCCCAGGCGCACGAACTGAAAAAGCCGCTGCGGATCACGACGGCGGGAGCCCCGCCTTCGCCGGCGATCATCACGTCCCTGGACTCACTGGGAATCACCGTGGTGCACGTCTACGGGCTGACCGAGGTGTACGGCCCCTACACGATCTGCGAGTACCAGTCCGAGTGGGATGACCTGTCCCCTCAGGACCGGGCCGTGAAGATCTCACGGCAGGGAGTGGGGATGCTGCAGGCCGAGACGGCGCGCATCGTGGACCTGGACATGGTCGACGTCCCGGCGGACGGCACAACAATGGGTGAGATCGTGCTGCGGGGCAACAACGTGATGCTCGGATATTTCAAGGATCCCGAGGCCACGGCCGAGGCCTTCTCCGGCGGCTGGTTCCACACCGGGGACCTCGGAGTTATGCATCCGGACGGCTACATCCAGCTCAAAGACCGGGCCAAGGACATCATCATCTCCGGCGGAGAGAACATCTCCACCATTGAGGTGGAGCAAGCCATCAGCAGCCATCCTGCGGTGTTGAACGTGGCCGTGATCGGCGTCCCGCATGAGAAATGGGGCGAACGTCCAGTTGCCTTTGTCATCCGCAGCAGCTCCAACCCGGTCACGGCCGAGGAAATCCGATCCCATGTCCAGGGCCTGCTCTCCGGATTCAAGGTGCCGGACCGGATCCTCTTCCCCGACGAACTCCCGCACAACTCCACCGGCAAGGTCCTGAAGTCCCAGCTCCGCGCCCTGGGCGTCAGCGCCGTGCCGCTTAACCAGGAAACCGCGAAATGAGCGGCCAGGTGTCCGTCGCACTCTGCGGCGGCGGACAGGGCGACGCGCTGTTACTGTACCGGGATGGCATCAGTGGCTAATTTCCGTTCCGAGGTGGCCGAGGCCGCCCTGGATCTGTTTATCGACAACGGCTACGACCCGACCAGCGTGGACGATATTGCCCTGGCGGCCGGGATCTCCCGGAGCACCTTCTTCCGCCAGTTCCGCGCCAAGGAAGACGTGATCTTTGCAGACCACGAAGCCTTGCTCGATGAGCTGGGCAGCTATCTGGCCGCGCGTCATCCCGATCCGTGGGAAGCCGTGTGCCAGGCCGCGGCACTCGTCTTTGGGAAGTTCTCTGAACGCCGGGAAATAGCGCAAAAACGCTATCACGTGGTGCAGGGGGTGCCCGCGCTCCGGGACCGGGAAACGATCATGGTTTCGCGCTACGAGCGCCTTTTCTCGGACTACCTCCGGCAGGCACTCCCGGGACTTGCGGCACTGGATGCGATCCGGTTCGCTGCGGCGGTCACGTCCACGCATAACTATGTGTTGCGCGAAATGATGCTGGATTCCCCTCGCGGTTCCCTGAAGAACTTGGAAGACGAATTGCGGACAGTACGCCGCATTTTCGGCGTCCTGTCCCCGGGTGACCCGTCCGCCGCCCCCGCCGGGGATGACCTCGTTGTGGCCGTTTTCCCCCGCTCCACACCCACCGCTGAGGTGGCGCGCCGCATCCAGGACACTCTCGACGGGCGCTCCACCTAACCGCTGGGAGCGGCGAGATGACGTCCTCGAACGGACTGGGTGGCGGAAGCATCGGCGTTCTACCGTGCGGATCCGGCAATCCTGCTGGCGATGCTGAAGTCCAAGCCGTGACAGACTGCGGCCATGAGTATTGAGCAATGGTGGCCGAGGCTGAAGCCCTCGACGCGGGAATGGCTGATTGAAAACAACGGCGACGTTGTACCGGCCGAGGTACTTGGTGAGATCGAGGACGCCGGCGGTTCGGTCGCGTCCGGCGCCTGGTGGGTGGGTGAAAACGGGCCGTCAGGCTTCTATTTCTCGGACGAGGCGATCGACTGGATCGAGGCCGTGGGAAACGGCGAAACACCGGACACCCGCTGAAGGCTGCGCAGGGTATTTCAACGTCAACCCATGAAGTGCCCCCTGCCTTTGACAATAGGGGGCACTCCGTGGAGGGCTAAACGACCCTTTCTGGCGCGTTCTTTCGACTTGCCTAGTGGGTCAGGTCCTTGCCCTTGGTTTCCGGGATGGTGAAGACGAACAACACGCTGACCAGCAGCAGCACCACGGCGTAGACGTTGAACACGTTGGCCAGGCCGATGGTGCCGAGCCAGGTCTGCAGGTACGGGGCGGTCCCGCCGAACACGGCCACGCAGATGGAGTACGGGACGCCGACGCCGATGGTCCGGATGCTGGTGGGGAACAGCTCCGCGTAGACGGCCGGAACGATCGCGGCGCTGGCGGCAATGAAGATCAGCATGACGGACATGGCCACGGCCAGCTGCCAGGCCGAATCCTTCAGCAGCCAGGTCATCGGGAAGTGCATGACGGCGGCTCCGGCCGCACCGGCCCAGAGTACCTTTTGCGGCCGATCCTGTCGGACAGCTTGCCCTAGAACGGCAGGGTGGCGATGAACACGATGTTGGCCACAACGCTGGCCCAGAGGGTTTCCCCGCGATCGATTTTCAACGTGGTGGCGGCGTAGCTCGGGGCCACCACACCCCAGATGTAGTAGATCACCGTGAGTCCCACCGTCAGCCCGATGACCTGGAAGGCCTGCTTGCGGTACTGCACGATCTGCGGCCAGATCGGGGCGCGCTTCTCGGCGGCCGTTTCGCCTTCGAAGGCCTCGGTCTCGTGCAGTTTGGAGCGCATGATCAACGCGTAGAGGCCCATAACGGCACCGACCAGGAAGGGGATCCGCCAGCCCCTGTCCCGCACCGCCCAACTCCGGGCACCAGGGCAGCACGGTAAGCCCGTCTCTCGGCCGTCGATTGCCGGCACTGCCATGTTGTTCATGGCCGCGTCCAGCAAGAACAAGACGGCCGCACAATCGGCGCTCATGCTGCAACTGGTGAACACTGCCTTCGCCATCCACGAACTGCACCAACAGTCCGGACGAACCCGTGAAGCGCAGCGGCTCCGGGCTGTCGTCACAGAGCAGCTGAAACCATTCGCGGCGACCATGCCCCGCCCGGTCACCGTCGGTGCACCCGAACAGGCAGCGGCCCAGAACGCCGTAGAACTTGGACTCCGCGGCATGGCGCCCATCCGTCCAGGGTCAGCGGTACCGAGCACACCAAAGCCAGCCAAATCCCACCAGCACACGGGCAGGGATTCCGGCCCGGTGCTTGACCGATAAAGACCACCACCCAACTGCAAGGGGAGCACGATGAGTGAATCAGACGGAATGGACGAAGTTCTGGACGGCGGAATGCGGCAGTCCCTCATGATCGCCTCACGCATTGCCTAGACGCTGGCCCGTCGCCGGCAGGAATCACAACGGCAGCAGGAACACCAGGACGCCAAGGCAGCGCACGAAGCCCAGGCCCGCCTCACGGCAGATCGCAGTGCGGCGCACGCGGCGCTGGCACCGGTCAATAGGGACCAGTGGTGGGACAAGGCCCAGCCCCAGGACATTGCCACGGCACATGCCGTCGCTGAAGGCTGGAAAGACCACGACCCGACCGCCCTGGCGGCCTCGGAAAAGATCCGTCAGGAAGTCCTCACCCGCTACGGCATCGACACCCGCGATACCGGCAAGGATGCTGGATACCTGGAGTCAGATATCCAGCAGGCCGCCACGGACAAGGCACGGCAGGACGCACTGGACCGCAGCCAGGAAGAAACTCGCACGGCGGACGCCGAACATGAGAAGGCCATGGGCCTGCTCGCTGCTGCCCGTGCCGAAGAACTCCGCGCCCAGGCCGTGACGCTTGCCCCGGAAATGGAACGCCACCAGGTGCCCGCGGAATACCTGGCCAACCCGGAACTGGCCCAGGCATTGCAGACCGCTCACACTGCGAAGACGCCCTCAGCAGTGGCGGCCGCGGACGCCACCGTGCAGGAGCGCCTGTTCCTCATCGGCAAGGACGGCATCAACGGTCCCGACATCGACCAGCTGCGCAAGGAAACCACCGCGAACATTAGCGGCGCCGGAGACTCACACTTCAAGGATCCCGCCTTCGTCCAAGCAGCCAAGGACATGCACGAGGCCAAACTCCTGGCGGAGGGAGGCTTCACAGGGTCCGAAAGGACACCCGTGGAACAGCGGTACGCACGCGCCGAAAAGGAACTATTCGCCCGCATGGAAAGCGTCGGCAGCGAGATCGAAAACCGCGTCACCGGCAACGACAGCAGCCGGCTCAAAGACCGGGGCCTCAAAACGGAAAGCACGTCTGCCGCTGACTACGGTTCAGCGGAACGCCAGGAAGCTTTCGCCGCATCCCTGGCAACAACCGGAGCGAACGAAACCCAAATCCGGGGACGCGCCGCTGCGGAGCGCAGCGAGGGCGCACACCCCAGCGCTGCCGTCACCATGGGCAAGGGCGCAGCCAAGGCCAAGAAGACCCGCAGCGGGGCAGCAGTGGGTGCGGAACGGACGAAGAGCGGCCCGGCTCGCTAAGCAGTAGCCCGGTAGGGTTGCCGGGGAGACTGGCGAACAGATATGGCTTCGATGGTTGAGAGATTATGGTCCTATTGGTCATTAGGGCTCTGGATGGTCGGCGTCATGCTCATCGTCTACCTTGTCTTCCGTAAGTCGAACATCCGGCGGGTTTTCGTTATCTCCTTGTTGGGTTGCGCGGCTATTTACGCCTTGTCGTCGTGGGTCTATGCCGCTCAGGCAGATCTACCTGCCAGGACAGAAGGGACAGCCCTCAGAACGCGAACGAGCGATCTAGGCACTAGCCTCTGGGCAATATTCGGACTGCTCTTTAGCTTCTACGGCTTCCTTGGCATGGCCGCCTTCTGGGTGTTCATGAGGTGGTCCGTCTAGGGGCCAAACGAAGGACGTCGGCGACGGCCCAATAGCCCAACGGTCGAGGCGGTAACAGCGCTGGTCTGACTCGAGGCGGACGCCTAGGCGGTCTTCCCCGTTCCTGAATTGTCAAGGCTGAGCCGGCTCTTCCGAATACAGAAGCTCTCGGCACGACGTTCTCGACCTTGAGCTCATCGAACGGTTCTAGCCACGGTTCCAGGCCGAGCGTGGCCCGCAACGCCCGTTCGAGCCGCACTTGCGCAACGACCTTTCGATTCGGCAATGACGCGGCCTCCAACGAAGTCGCGGGCCGCCTGCGCGCTCCCGAGAAGTCGACAACCTCGACGTGCGTCGCCGAGCCCACAGCCTCCTTGTAAGCCGGCAACGGGATCGCTGGATTGACGGGCGCTTGAGCCACCACAGTCCAGTGGCCAGCGTGAAGCTTGGCGTCCATCGAGAGGGCGAGAAACAGCACCGGCGCCGAGAGACCCTCACCGGCTCGCCCGGCCGCCTCGTCCAGAGGCAGCACAAGGTCGAAGATCGCGAAGAAGTACGCGTCTTTGCCTTAGGTCGCAACCACCTGCCCGACCCCGGCCCGGTCGTCCCCCGCGGGTACGACAAAGACGTCCCCAATCGTTTGCTTGTTCACCACGGGTCTCCTCCAGCGCCCCAATATCGGGGGTCGCTCATCTGTTGTCTGAGGTTCGAGAGACCACAGTTGGGGTTGCCAAGATTGGTTGGCCCGCCGCCACGTCGGATGAAGAACTCTTCCATACTGTCGAGCTTAGGTACTTTGCGTCCGGGCGTCGCGGAACCAGCCGTCAGGTGCTTTCTTGAGTTCCAGATGGCAGTCCGCGCCCGTTAACGCTGGGCCGACAAGACACGACCAGCCATCGCATCCATGGTTCGCAATCGGTCTGCTGCTGGGCGGGGATGCGGGTCAGGTTGTTGTCCGTGGCCCGGTGTTGCCGCCGAGTCCCAGCTTGGCCAGCAATGCTGAGACGTGCTCACGCACCGTGGTCGCGGCCAGAGCAAGAGCTTCGCTGATTTGGCGGTTGGTCTGTCCCTGGGCGATCAATGACAGCACGTCCTCCTCCGCGTCGGTTGGTACATCAAACCTCGGATCGACGGACGCTTTGATCAGCTCCGCTCTGGCACTGCCGAGCACGTCCTCGCTCATAAGTGACTCGCCGGCGGCGGCGCGGCGAATTGCTTCCTCCAAGTGCGGGTTGGGAAGTTCCCTCAGCACGTAGCCGGCCGCTCCGGCCAGCACGATGCCCCGAAGAGCCTCCTCATCGGCGTAGCTGGTCGGTATCAGGCACTGGAGTGACGGAGCAGCCGAGCGCGCGTCCCGGCATACTTCGATGCCGGTGCCGTCGGGGAGGAGCACGTTCAGCACCGCGACGTTTGATCCCGCCTCCAGAATCTGATGGCTGGCATCGCGCGCACTCGCGCATTCACCGACCACTTCAAGGCCCTGCGTGTCGAGCAATCCTCTTAAGCCCTGTCTGACGAAGTCCCGACCTTCGACAAGGAACACGCGCACCGGGACCTTGGACCGGCCCCGGACGGGGACAACTTTTGAGGACTCTCTCATGTGCATGCTTTCGGCACCTCATCGGAAGACCCCTGGGGCGGCATTCTGCCGCCTGTTGGCCCTTAGCTGGGTCTAATCATTCCGCCCTGACCACAGGGCCAAAAGACCGAAGCGCACCAGGACGCCAAGGAGCGGCGGATCAAAGCGGGCCTGATGGGGGTTCACGGCCGGCGCTGTGCCCGGCTTGACGGGGGATTTCGTTCCCGGGAGCTCAGCCGCCGTCTGATCCGAGGCAACCAAATTTTTGGCGTTTGTCCCGGTTCTCGAATTCCTCGTTCAGTTCGTAGCGGCCGAACTCTGTTTTCCGGTTCGGTTCGCCCTCGGCCACGATCGCGTGGTCAAACGGGCGCGGGTTCTGGCTGTCGAGCGCCTGCAGTTCCCGGTCCGGGACCGGCTCCAGGCTCTCCGGCAAGGGCTCCTCCGGGGTCAGGTGAAGGTTCTCCTTCACGTCAGAATCGGGTCTTGGCGTCAGCTCGGTCCGGGCCGCGGCAAGGGCTGCGGTGAGCCTGCCGGCAACCCCCGTCCGCTCCCCGGGCGGCACGCTACCGTCCTCGCGAATGCAGTCCAGAAGTGCTGCCGTGACCTCCGCGGCCGCGTCCGGGAAGACACTGAACCGGTAGCCGCCGTATGCGGGGTCTTCCGATTGACTCAACACCGTGGTGATGAGCACTGCGGCTTCTGTCCGACGCGTCAGGCCAAGCTTCATCAGCGCGGACGAGACTATGTTCTTTACGGTTTTTTCCGACAGGGACATTTCCTGGCCGATCTGGCGGTTCGTCATACCCTTCCCCAGACCGATGACGACCCTGCGTTCCTGCCTCGACAAAAACAGGAGTTTCCCACCCGGCTGACCTTGGCTGTGGCCGGGGAACGGGGTAAGCACGGCCTCCTGGAACCGTCGGCTGAAAGCGGTGTGCCCCGCCAGTGCCCGGCGGATCAGCCTCAGCTGTTCGCTGTTGCCGTCCTGTTTTGACAAGCACCCCCACGCCCCGGCCAGGATCGCGTCAATCAACACACCCTCGGTGGCTTCCGCGGTCAGCACCAGGCACCGGATTGAGGAGTCTGCCGCCGCCAGGTCCCGGCAGACATCGGTGCCGGACCCATCAGGAAGGTCATCGTCAAGGATCACCAGATCCGGGCGCAGGGCCGGGATCCGCCGGGCGGCCTCGCGGGCGGACCCTGCCTCCCCACGATAGTGAAACCGCTGGATTCCAGGAGCCTGCGCAGCCCCCGCCGGACAAGCTCGTGATCTTCGAGCAGATACACGCCCAGGCCGGGCGCGGTGTCCTCCTGCCCTTTTCCCAGATCAGCCATCGCCACCGTTCCGTTCGTTCACCGCCGCCGGGGCTCTGCCATATGCGGCACCCCACCTTGCGGCTACGGCGTTCAGCCGCCATGCCCTCATCCTATGGAGGAACGGCGGCGGGAACGGCAGCGGCTGCCCCGATCGCGCCGTGCCCCGTCAGATCGCCCGGGGCCATCAGCCCGGACGAAGGAGCGGGAAAAGTCCGTCCACTTGATCTCGCGCCCGTCGGGTCCGCAAGTAAGCGTGTACCTGCCTGACACCGCGCAGCCTCTGGCGATGGGGCCTTAAGCCGGGAAGCACGCGTGGTGTCAGCCTCCGAGGTCGGCGGCACTGGGCCACCCCCATACGGCACCCGGTTGTGGCCTGGGCCTGGGTGTCAGGTATCTCTGGCCCCGGCTGGACGGTTTGGATCTGGCGCCCTGACCCGAATCTGGGTGCCGACACCGTAACCGCGGGAAGGAACGGGGAGTTTTCTTGGATCCCGCGAGGCACCTCTGCTGGCCGCCCGTCAGCCACCGGCAGGTCACTTGCCAGAACCGGAGGATTGGAGCAGTTTTCTCAAGAGTCTTGATATACAAATGTTCCGACGCTTAGACTCGCCCAAGGCCGCAACAAGCCGATTTTTTGTTTTTGGGGGAAATCGCCAGTCTCTGCCGGCTTCGGCAATGAAGTGCAGGGAAGTCCGTCGGCTGCGGCCGGCGGCGAATGAGAACAGGGGAAGGCCGTTGCGCCCACATATGCGGGTGACGGCCTTCCTCCTTTCGACCTGACGGTCCGGCGGAAGGCTGCTCGGCCGTGACGGTGAGCGTGGATCCGAATCCGGGATCCGGGTGCCTGGGCCGCAGGTTTCAGCGGACAGGATGGCGTGCCGGTGCATGACCGGCGCCAGTTTCCTGGTCAGTCCGCGCCGCTTCGGTGGCAACAAAGGGCCCCGGTGCGGCCGGTAGCTCCGAGCAGTGCCATCCTCATGGTGTCTCCTTGCGGGTTGAGGTGGGCTTCCAAATGTCGCGTTCCCGGTGGGCGAAGTCGGGGAAGCTGATCGGGTCCCGGCCAAGAACCTGTTGCACGGTGTTGGACAGGCCGCCCGCCAGTCCGAGCCGGGCCGTTGTGTAGATCGCCGCGGTGACAATGACCATGCCCCAGGGCATTCGAAGGGTCCGGCGCGCGTGCCGGAGGTACCGGACGATCCCGGGACGGGCGTAGCGTATGGGCCGTCCGAGCTCTGCGGTCAGGATTCGGGCGATCTGTTCGTAGGTCAGCGCTTCCTGCCCCGTCACTGTCCAGGCGGTGTTGCGGTGTGCGGCGGGGTTGAGCAGAGCGGCCGCGGCGACGGCACCGACATCCTCGCCATCGACGAACGCGGTTGCACCGCCGCCGGCCGGGACCAGGATCTCATCGCGGTCCCGGATATCGGTCAAGTGCGTAGTGGAGAGGTTTTGATAAAAGAACGAGGCCCGCACGAACGTCCAGTCGACACCGGCACCGCGCAGCCACGACTCGATGGCGGCATGCGGAACAACCTTGTTCTTCTCCGCACCCTGAAGAGAAAGGAACACCATCTGCCCGACGCCGTGGGCTCGCGCGTACTCGAGGGCGGGAATGATTTGTTTCTTCGGCTTGCCCAGATGCGGCGGGCGCAGAAGAAACATCCGCTGAACCCCGTCAAAAGCGGCCGGCCAGGTCGACTCGTTGGTGAATTCAAGGCCGACGGCCTCCACCCGGTCACCGAACATCAGCTTCACCGACTCGGTGGTGCGCCCGGCCGCGCGGACTCTCCGCCCGGCGGCCAGCAGCTGTTCGACCACGATATGGCCGATGTTGCCCGTAGCCCCGGTCACCAGAATCACCTCGTCCGCCATCACGTCTTCCACTGCTCATGGTGTGCCGTACGCGCCCGCAATTTCCCGGCTCGGCCTTCACTTGTTGAAGTGGTCATGAAATTTCTGCATCTCCTCCGAGCGTGGTTTTAAGTAGTCATAGCGGCCCGCTACACCCGTCCTGGCAGAACCTCCGGGTGGTAGGAATTAACCGGTCCTCCGCAGGCTCCTTCCACACTCGGATCCCGATCAACCCCTCGCTCAACATACGACGCACGACCACGAGATGTTGGCCAAGGCTGGTTCCCGAGGCTGTGACCCTGGCCGGTGCTGTCGTCCAGTATCTGTCGCAGCCCAAGAAGTACGAAGCTATAGGCGGTTATAGCCTTTTTCACATAGTGCCTTATAATTTTGTATATGCATCTGGAACTCAACCCCTACAACCCTGGTTCGGGCCTTCCTCCCAAAGTTATGGGGGGCCGCCAGGCCGAGATCGACGCGTTTGACCTCTTGGTCGCCCGAACCAAAAGAGGGTTGCCGAACCGTGGGATGGTGCTCTCCGGGCTGCGGGGGGTTGGTAAAACCGTACTGCTGAACTACTTGCGGGCCCGCGCGGATAACCAGGGCTGGTTTACCATCTGGATCGAAGGCAAGCCGGAGGCTCAGGGTTTCACCGAAGTTCGGGAGAAGCTGGCGAGGGAACTGACCACCGCCGCCCGCAGATACGGTGGCTCCCGGCCCAAGGAGCGGTTCAAGCAGGCCATGGGCACCATACAGTCGTTCAATCTCTCTCTAGGGCTGACAGGCGTGAGGGCGGGCGTGGGATTCAAGACCGGACGTGCAGACTCGGGCCAAATTGACATAGACCTCGAAGAGTTGGTCGATGACATCTGCAGCTCTTTGAAAGAGGACAGGAGCGCCTTCGGCATTTTCATTGATGAGATGCAGGACCTGGATCCTGCCCTTCTCACGGCACTGATCTCAGTCCAGCACATGGCCGGACAGCGGGGATGGCCCTTCTACATCATCGGGGCCGGGCTACCGAACCTTCCAACGACCCTCAGCGAAGCCCGGACTTACGCTGAAAGACTATTTGACTACAGAATGGTCGGGCCCCTGGATCAGCCTGCGGCCGAATATGCTTTTGCGAGGCCGGCCCAGGAGATGGGGGCCGCCTTCGAACCTACTGCCCTAGCCAGGGTCGTTGAGGCCTCCGGAAGATACCCCTACTTCATCCAGGAATTCGGCAAGGCCATCTGGGATGCAGCTCCTGAGACGCCGTTCACCGATGCCGACGCAGACCTCGCCATAGTTGCCGGCCGGGGCCAACTCGACGCGGGATTTTTTCCGTCTCGATGGGGCCGGGCAACTAAGAAGGAAAAGAGCTACCTGCGGTCCATGGCCCAGGACGGCGATGAGGGTTCGAGTACAAGCCAAGTTGCCGAGCGGCTTGGCGTCAAGCTCACGAGCCTTGGACCGACCCGGGCGCAGCTCATCAGCAAGGGACTCATCTACTCACCGGAATACGGCAAAGTCGCGTTCACCGTTCCCGGCATGTCCGGGTTTATCCGGCGGCAACACGAGCAGTGATGCTTTCTCGCACCTGAAGCCACCAATCAGCCTGCGGCCGCGAACGCGCGTGCGGCGGCCAGTACCTGCGGTCCGGCGTCCTTCAGATGCCCGTCATGCAGCTGCTCGCAGCGGCCCGCGCCGAAGAACTCCGCGCCCAGGCCGCGACACTGGCCCCGGAACTGGAACATCACCAGGTGCCCGCGGACTACCTGACCAACCCCGAGCTGGCACAGGCATTGCAGACCGCACACAGCGCGAAGACCCCCAGTGCTCTGGAAGCAGCGGACGCCACCGTGCAGCAACGCATGTTCCTCATCGGCGAGGACGGAGTCAACGGTCCCGACCTTGCCAGCTGCGCAAAGAGACCACCGCGAACGTCAACGGCGCCGACGACCCGCACGTCGAGGACCCCGCGTTCGTCAAAGCCGCCAAGAAGATGCGCGAAGCCAAACTTCGGGCCGAGGGCGGCTTCACAGGCGCCCAATGGATGTTTCTGGAACAGCCGTACGAAGGCGCCGAAGAGGAACTCTTCGCCCGCATGGAAGGCCTCGGTCGCGAAATCGAGAACCGCGTCACCAGGGACGACAGCAGCCGGCTCAAACGCCAGCGCCTGAAAACCGAAAGTACGTCGGCCGCTGACTACGGCTCAGCCGAACACCATGAGAAGTTCGCCGAGACCCTGGCAAACACCGGCCCGAACGAAAACCAGGTACGTGGACGCGTCGCCGCAGCATCCAGCGACGGCACACATCCCAGCGCAGCAGTAACCGCTGGCAAGGCCGCCAAAGCCAGGAAGACCCGCACCGGGTCAGCAGCGGGCTATGAGAGGGGCAGGAATGGACCCGGCCGATAGTTCAGTGCTGATGCAGAAGGCGGCTGACTAAAGCCCGACTCAGGACCACTGGGATGGGTGGATTTTGACAATTGGCGCAGCTCCAGGGCGGTTGGATGCGGGTGTTCAGGAGCTCAGCAAGCGCTCTCTCTGCGGTTCGGCGTGAGATGTTGTTGCGTATGTCAACTTGGTGCAGGACACCCCTGCGCCGACGCTGACCAATTTGGTCATCGTAGCGAGGGAGGACCCATCCAAAAGACAGCCTGCTGACGAAGTAGCTAGAGTCGGCGTTGTACGCCGATCCCATCTCACAGTTGGAGGCTTTTCATGACTGAAGTTACTGCCCATCACGGCCTGTTCAAGGATACGAACCTGCACGTCGACGACACGGGGGGCCCGGGCCGGCCGGTCGTTCTCATTCATGGGTGGCCCCTGTCGGGGGAATCCTTCGCAGCCCAGGTGCCTGTCCTGCAGACTGCCGGCTACAGGGTCATCACCTATGACCGGCGGGGCTTCGGACGTAGCGACAAACCCAATACCGGCTGCACCTACGACACCCTCACCGCAGACCTGCACGCCCTCCTCGAGGCACTCGAGCTCACCGACACGACCCTCGTCGGATTTTCCATGGGCGGCGGTGAAGTGGCCCGGTACTTCACCAAGTACGGTACCGACCGGGTGCGCAGCGTCGTTTTCGCCGCGGCCGTCCCCCCGTACATGATGCGGGGCCAGGACAACCCGGATGGGCCTCTCACCGAGGACGCAGCAGCCGAGATGACCGCTGGCTTGACGAAAGACGAAGACTCCTTCTACGACGATTTCACCCGGCAATTCTTCTCCGTCAACGGGGAGCTTAAAGTCACCGAGCAGCAGCGTCAGGAAGCCCTCCGGCTCTGCAAGCAGGCTGACAAGAAGGCGGCGCTGGCCTGTATGGAGGCTTTCGGCACAACCGACTTCCGCGACGACCTGCCCAATATCACCGTCCCGGCCCTGATCCTGCACGGCGACGGCGACGGCACCGTGCCCTACGAAGGATCCGGTGCCCGGACCCACGCAGCCCTGCCCGGCAGCTACCTGCACGTTATCCTCGGCGCACCGCACGGCTGCAACGTCAGCCACCCCGATGAATTCAACCAGGCACTCCTGAGCTTCCTCCAAAAGTAGAAGCCCAGCGATCCAGTGAGACATCACTCCAGCAAATCAGGGTGAGGCGACCACAAAGGGCGCCTCACCCTCGTCTCGAGGCTTTACCCCTGCGGACGCGATCACTTAGCTCATCGTGGTCGACCTCATGCTCCATGCCGTGAAGACGGCCGGTTCCGTGTCCCTGATCGGTTGAGTCGCTTTATTGCTCACGCCAATCCGAAGCACCATGTGTTCCGAATCACAATAGACCAGCGGGATTTCCTCACTGGCCTGATCGAGGAGTGCATTGTGAATCGAACATCTGTAGTGGCCCTTGGGGCCTCAGCCGTTGCTTTAATCGCTGCTACCACCCTGACAGTGGTGCCCGCCCAGGCCCATAATTCCAAATCAGAAGAGAAAACCGTCACCCTGACCGCCAAGCTGAAACAGCTCAATGGCTCCGGAGCCTCAGGCACGGCTACCGCCGTCGTTCGCGGTGAAACGATCAAGCACATTGAGGTGCACGCCAAGGGCCTGACACCTGATGCCCCCCACGCCCAGCACATCCACTACGGCGAGCAGGCTCTGAACGAGTGCCCCACGCTCGAACTGGATACCAACAACGACGGGCGCCTGAACACCGTCGAGGGCGTACCCGCTTACGGGCCGGTCGTCGTGTCCCTGAACACGAGCGGCGACACCACGCCAGCGAGCTTCCTTGACGTCACGCGTTTCCCGGTCTCGAAGGACGGCCGCTACAACTACAGCCGCAATAACATCGCGTTCACCGATGTGGCAGGCACGGGTTACCCAGGAACCGGCGGTACGGGCACCGCCAAACAGATCGCCGAGGCCATCCGTGACGGTGAGGGCGTTCTAGTCATTCACGGATTGGACTACGACGAAAACGGCACGTACAACTTCAGCAACCCGGAAGGCGCCAGCGAGCTGAACCCGGACCTCCCGGCAGAGGCCACCGACCCGGCAGTCTGCGGAGTCCTCGAACGCCACTAGCACACCCCGCGGGCCCTGATCCAGCACAGGTGTCCGTGCCGATGCGTGCAATGGGTGCGTACAACATGACTCCGATGGTCCGCCCTGCCGTGTGGGGCGGACCATTGACATGTCCGGGCGCGGCAGCCGCGGCGACGGAAACGGTATTTGGTGAGGTGTGTCGCAGTCAGTGCCATCCGCTACCGGGCCGGATCCGAACGACAGGCGCAAGCTGCCGGCCCTCGTGCCCAGGCTGCAGAAAACGGAAGGACGCAGTGGCTCGTTGAGAGATAGCAACACTCGCCGTCGGCACAGGCCCTCCCTGCCGGCATCCTTGGCTTCGTCCCTGGCCGCACCAGCCAATACGACCAGCTTTAGTTCCCGGGGCACCATCCGGGGCGATGCTGATCGGCTTGTTCCAAGGGCGGTACCGCACACCACAACATCCTCCAGCCCTGACCCGCCGGATTTCGACGTCGACGTCGAGGAACAGCACGAACTCGTTCGACGCATTCTCTTACAGCCGAGTGGTGGCTGGGTATGGACGGGCCGATTACCGGAGAACTCGACGCTGCGCGCTCCCCGGCGTCGGATACGGACGGCCCAGTTTGGCCGTAGGGTGGAGCCGGCTGGCGTCGCGGGGACGGCAGGGCACACCGCATGCGCTGCGCCATCAGGGCACGGACTGCTACGGACTAAAGATATCGTTCGTCAGGGCGCTGCTGGCGGGCCAGATTATCCAGGGGCTTAGCCGTTCCAGGTGGCGCTTGGCTATACAGCTTTGAGTTGGGTCCTGAGCCTTTGGAGGCCATCCCTGATTCTGGATTTGACCGTGGGCAGCGGTACGCAGAGCTTTACCGAGATCTCCCGGTAGGTCAACGAACCGAAATAGGCAAGGACAATGGATTCGCGCTGCAGAGCCGACAGGCATGCCAACGAGGCGATGAGGATCCGGGCGTCCATCTTGTCTGCCACGGCATCGAGGACGCCGTCGTAGGCGTTCGGCGCGTTCGCTGCCCATCGATGGTCACGGTTGCGGCTACTTTGGTTTGCCCGGACTTTGTCGACTGCCCGTCGGTGCGCGATGGTCATCAGCCAGGCCATAGGAGTGCCAGTGTCCGGCCGGTATTTTGCTGCGTCCTGCCAGACGACGATGTATATTTCCTGGACCACTTCCTCGCTGAGCTCCCGGTCAATGATGACGCGCTGGACCAATCCCGTGACCTGTCGGGATGTGCGGAGGTAGAACTCACTGAATGCCTGATGATCGCCCTGTGCCGTGAGCAGCAGCAGACCGGCAAGAAAGTCCCGGGCCTGGTCGGTCGGAGCTGGAACATTCTGGTCAGCTAAACGGGTCATCGTGCCTTCAGGTCTGGGAACCGAGAACCACGGGTTGGCTGCGCGGACAGGGCGGCCAGATGCTCTGCTGTGGTGTCCAGCACCCGGGATCTGCCGCATTTGGAACAGAGGACGGCCACCGCGAGAGTGCCTGCCTGCCCACCCCGAACGGTCGGTGAATCAACCTCGAGGTGCAGGTCGGTGTCACACACTGGGCACCAGGGGCGATTTCCCCGTGGCTGATGCGCGTTCCGGGGTAGGTAACTGCTTGACGCTGTGGTCATGGCGGGGTTCACACCACGGCCCGGTAGCTGGTCAGGATGTAGTCTGCAGCCGCCGGTCCCTTCATGCGCAGGCACTGTCCGGGACCGACGCGTTGCCTCATCGCGGCCCAGAAGGTGTGCTCCGTCCGAGGGGAGTTGTGGGACACGCTGCACCAGCTGGTGTAGAGGCCAAACAAGGAGTCCCCGTCAAGAGTCGAGTCTGACTCCTGTTCACGATAAGTGGCTTCCTGAAGGAACTGGTCGAACTCTGCATAGGCCATGAGGGCTCTTCTCAACAAGATGCGGTGGTCCGCCGTCGGGCTACAGCGGATTCAAAACTCGGCGCCCTGGATAAGGACGCCAAGCGGAACTGCGGATCATCGTCCGGCGGAGAAACAGAGGTGAGGCGAATCAGCTACTTCCGGCGCGGGCGCCGGACGAGCGTGTATCAGGCGCGTTGGATTCGGGTGCGGGCCGTCGCCGGCCCGCTACCGGCCTGAGCGGCGACGCCCCCGTGGCTGGAGATGAGGGAAACGGCCATCCGCTTGGCCCAGACGGCTGCCTCTCTGTCTCCTTCGACCGCTGAGATAATGGAGCCCTTCGTCAGGATGTGGCAGGACCGCGCAAAAACGTCCGGCTGGTCGAGACCCGCCTCCTCGGCGAGAGTTCGCATGAAGGCCCTTACTCGGGCCAGATAGCTGACGGATGCCTCTCCCAAGGGATGTTTGGGGCCCATTTCCAGCATGGTGCTCACGAAGGCGCAGGCCTGGAAGTCATCCCGGCGAAACCACCCGTCCAGAACATCGAAAATCGCCAGCAACTGGGCTGTTGGGTCGGCGGATCTTTTCCTGCAATCAGCGATGATCTGCTCAACAGTAAGGTCCTGATGGCAGCGTTCCAGGAAAGCCAGAACCAACTCATCCTTGGACGTGAAGTGTCCGTAGAACGTGGCCTTGGCAACCCCGGCGCGCGAAATCAGCTCAGCTATGCCGACATCGCGGATGCCACGCTGTGCGAATAACTCGTAGGAGGCAGCCAATATGCGCTCCCGCGCGCCAACGCGGGATGGACGTGAAGGGGCAGGGGTGCCAATTGGGTCAGCTAATGAGCTTTGAGAGTGTTCCATCACCAGCAGACACTACATGCAAACCAGACAGACCGGTCAGTACGGTTCAAAAAATCCGGTTGTGAAATCCATGCTGCATCCGACCTGAACAGCCGCCACTGGGCTGCGCTCCGCGTCTGAGCTGACACATTCACAAACTGGGGAACACGACCGCAACTGCTACATAGAACCCACTGCTGAGTTCGGCCGCCTTGCGATGGACTCAAAGCACCGGGAAAACGACCCGAAAACACGCATCTGTTGCGTCGACACCCAAGAAACCGCCCATCCATTATGGGCAGTCGATGCAACAACAGGTTCAGGTCAAATATGGTTTGAAAGCCCTGCCGCCGGTAACGACGAGCCCGGAAAGGCCATGGGCGTCTACCTCGGAAATCGGGTACTGGAGTATCCTTGCGGCCTCCGCCTGCTGCTCCCGGGCTAGGAATTGCGCCGTATCATCAGGCAGCCCACCAGGTCGAGTGCTCCATCCGCTCGGAATGCTGCTCCGCCACGCACCGGGGGTAATCCTGATGATCGTGACATAAAAACGCTGACCGGATCGCTGGCCGTACCCGGCTGATCGGCGGAGTGTTCGCTGCGACCGCAGGCGTCATCGCGGCGGCGGTTTCGGCGGACTCCAGCGATGACCCCTCACAGTGATTTGGTTTGAGCCGGTGCTTCCGGGAAGCGCGCTCCCGACCACGCCCGGAACCGGGAGGACGCCGGTTTGTCCGTAAGCGTCCATTACCGGGTGTCCGACATGGGCTCAGCACCGCACATATCGCAACTCAAAGCGGTAAGTTCGCGGTTACGATCGGTCCGCGGATGCTTTCTGCTTGAACGAAATGAGCCCTCATGCCTGACATGCCCGCAGTTATCGTTTTTGACGTCAATGAAACACTGTCCGACATGTCAGTCATGGGGGAACGGTTCGCCGAAACCGTGGCGCCGTCCTTTCTGGCCAAGGTCTGGTTTTCCGGGGTGCTGCGGGACGGGTTTGCAATGACTGCGGCGGGGGACGCAGAACACTTCGTGGAGATCGCGACGGGGCTACTGCGGGTGAGCCTGACGGGACTGCCGTTGAACCGTGGTGTCGAGGTCGCCGTCAAAACACATCATGGACGGATTCGACGATCTGGTGCTGCACCCTGACATTGTCGGCGGAGTCAGGGACCTGGAAGCGGCAGGATTCCGGCTGGTGACACTGTCCAACGGCTCCGCCCAAGTGGCGCGGAAGCTGTTCGATGACGCCGGAATCGCTGAGGACTTTGAGGCCCTGCTGTCCGTTGAGGACGGGCCGGCCTGGAAACCGGCTCCGGAGGCGTATCGGCACGCTGCCCAGATGTGCGGTGTGGAACCAGGGCGCATGCTCCTGGACGCTGTCCATCCCTGGGATATCCACGGGGCAGCACGGACCGGGCTGCGCACGGCGTGGATTAACCGCAGCGGCGCATCCTACCCGTCCTATTTCACGCCACCGGAGATCACCATCGGGTCACTTCGTGAACTCGCGCCGCTCCTAAGGCCGGGTGCCTAGCCTGTAGAGGTGCGGGGATACCCCGGATTCCACGGAACGTGAGGCAGTGCCGGCCGGCTGATGCCCTCTGTCCTGCCGGTGCGGGGAGCCTAGCTACGCAGGTCCGGCTCTTCTGTTCAGGAGCGGTGGGCATGAACTGGGAGTGGTGGGCCCTCGATCAGACGGGCTGGCCGGGCATGAACTCTCGCGGACCTCTTGCGCACAGCGGCAGGGATGGCGATCTTGGCCGCTGGGGGTTACCCGCTGAGGCCCAACTGCTCGAGTGGGCCCACGACGTCGTAGTGGCGGCGCCCGTTGACGATCAGGCCGTGATCATCAACGAGCGTGAAGAATGCCATCTCGAACCTGAGGGATCTGCCGGTGGTGGGATGTCCCCGGACGGCAGTGTCAACGGGCCGGTATGCGTGCCCGCTAGGGTCAATTCGGCTGTGAGGGTCGAGCCGCTGACGACGCTGCACGCCACCTCGACCCGTAGGTTCGGGAAGGCGGTGAAGAAGGCCGAGGAGTCGTTCGCCACCGCGGCCCGTCCGAGCAGCGGTTCGGGATATTGCGGGTCGCGGACGGCGGCCTCCTCGCTGTAGAAGGCAGCGAACCGTGCGACATCCTATTTCACCGTGAGGGTGCCTTTCATGTTGCCGTGGAAGATGCAGTGGTAGGGGTAGGTCCCTGGTTCGGTTGGGGCGGTGAAGGTGCCGGTGCCGGTGCCGACTTTGATGGTGGCGTCGAACGCGTTGGCGGTGTCCGCGGTGATGGTGTGCGCTTCGATGTCCTCGTTGGTGACACTGATTGTCGCTCCGGGACTCACCGTTTCCGCGCCCTGGTATTTGAAGCCCTTGATCAATATTTCGGCCGGGGCCGCCGTGGATGAAGTGCCGGGGCTGGAGGTTGGGGGAGTGGTTCCTGGGCTGGTGGCTGGAGCTGATGTTGGCTGTGTTGTTGGCGCTGATGCCGTGCCGGACGCGGACGTGCCGGGGTTCCCGCAGCCGGAGAGGGCGAACAAGGTCATTGCCGCCGCGAGTCCGAGTGCTCGCATTGTTCTGATGTTTGTCTTCATGTTGAAACCTTTCGTGGAGCCCGGCTGTGATGGTGTGCTGAGGAGCTGAGTCAGGGGTGTTCGATCCAGCAGGCCAAAATGGTGGTGGAGAGCTGGTAGGCCAGGGCGTTCCTGCTGATGCTCTCGGGCCCCAGGGCGGGGTGCAGTCCGGTGGCGTCCACGTGCAGGACGAAGTTGTCTTTTTGGAACACCGCTGAACCGTCGGCGGTTTCGTAGGCCGGGAATCCCAGGTTAGCGAGGCCTTCGATGGGTTTGGCGTCTTTCGCGAGGGCCTGCATGGCGTCGAAGTATGTCATTGCTGATGTCTTGTCCGCGGCTTCTTGGACGGAGATTTCCAGGGCCCCTTCGGCCAGGTGGTAGGTGCAGGTGAAGGTGTTGTCGGCCCAGTCGTTGACGGTGTGCGGGTCTGAGTCCAGGTCCAGGATGGCTGTGAGCCTGTCCATCGGCTGGTCGCCGCATACCATCAGGGCAGCGGCGCTGGGACCGTCCGCCGTCGCACCCGGCGACGCTGATCCCTGACTGTGATGCCCGCCGCCGTGACTGCCGGCGTGGCCGGTCTCAGATGAAGCTGCAGGTGACGTCGACGGGGCGTTCGATGGCGCGGACACGGCCGCGGACGCGGCGCAGCCGGTCAGCAGCAGGGCGGACAAGGCCAAGGAGGCCACTAATGGCTTGCGGTGTTTCACAGCTCTTCCATCCTGGCCGCCGCACTTTCCGGGTCAGCGGCCGTTGTCAGGCTTTGAGTTTGGCGTAGATGACGTAGTTGTCGTCGAAGAGCCCGGTGGCGGGGTCGAAGCCGTCGCAGGTGATGAGCCGGAGCTCAGCTCCGGGGGTGTTTCCGTAGACTTCGAGGGTGGGGAACTGGTTTTTGCCGTAGAGGGCGCCGCGGTCAACGGTGAACACGGCGGTGCTGCCGTCGGTTCGGGAGACGTTGATTTCAGCGCCGGGGGCGAGGTTGCGCAGGTCCGCGAAGACGCCTCTGGCGCCGCCGAGTGCGTTCACGTGGCCCAGCATCACGGAGGGGCCGCGTTCCCCGGGGGCGGGGGAGCCGTTGTACCAGCTGGCGGGTGCGTCGCTGCCGGTGCCCGGTACCTCGAGGGACCCGTTCTCCCGTAACCCCAGGTGGAGCAGGTCGGTTCTGACGCCGATGGAGGGAATCGCCAGGGTGACGGGGGCGGAAGCGCCCATCACCGGTGGAAGCTGCTGCGTTGCCGGAGCCGCCGGAGGGCCAGCGGACGGAGCCGGGGAAGTGTCGGGTGCTGCCGCAGCCGGGACGGAAGCCGAAGGTTGGGAGCCGGCGTCCGGCGTTCCGCTGTTCCCCGCGGCGCAGCCACTCACGCTGAGGAGGAGCAGAACCCCGGCCGCCGTGGCGGCCCGGAGGCCCCCGCGGCGGCCGGAATTCCTGATTGTCACAGTAGTGATCCGGTCCGTCGGTGCTTAGGCTGCTGCGCCGGCGGTGCGGCGGCGGATAACGTAGGCTCCACCGGCGAGGGCGATCAGGGCCAGGCCGCCACCGACAGCGAGGGCGCCGGTGTCGGTGCCGGTTTCCTGGGTGACGCCGGTGTCAGCGCCGCCTGCAGGCATCTTCATCTGCCCGGCCTTCAAGGTCCCGCACAGGGCGGGGGAGGTGGCGGCCAGCGGAAGCGTCGGAGCCAGATCGCTCTTGGCGGCCTGGCCTGCCGCGCTGAGGGTGGCGGGGTCCAGGCCGTGGACGACGACTACAGCGGTGCCGGCCTCAAGGGCGGCCTTGGTTTCGGCGTTCAGTTCGAACGTGCGGTCAACCGTGTAGGCGGCACCCTGGCCGCCGACCTTAAGATCAAGGCCCGCTGCGGGGCTGGTGTCACCGCTGGTGGACAAGGTGGTCACGATCCCGCCGTAGGACGGGGCGCCTTCGGTGGTGGAGATGACCTTGTCGCCGTCCTTATCGGCCGAGGGCGCCGGGCAGACACCCTGGGCGCCGCCGTGAATGTGCTGGACATGCGGGTACGGAGCGTCCATAAAGGTCGCCGGCATGCCCGAAACCTTCAGGACGACGTGGGCCTGATTGCCCGTGACATCAACACTGATGGTGCCCGAGCCGGCGCTGCCGTTGAGCTGGCCCAGGGTGGACTGGTAGGACTGGTCCGCTGCCATCGCAGGGGAACCGGACAGGGCAACTGCGGCCAAAGCCAGAGTGGGGACCGCCATAAAGCGAAGCGTCTTTTTCATTGGATAAATCTCCTCATACACGCGCGTGGATGTTGGCACCCCAGGGAAGGGGACAGCAGTACTTCGGAACAACGCCGGGAAAAGACGGGTATGGATGTGGCCGGGTTCACATATTTTTAGTCAGACCAATGTCGGGCAGGCACCAGAGGCGCCTTCCCGGGCCGGTAAACCCGTCCGGGTCATGCCGTTGAAGCCCCGCGGCGGCGGCCCCTGGCAGCAGGCCCTGATTCAGGTGGGGTCTTGCGCAGCAGGGCGTACCCGGCCACCGCCAGGCCGCCAGCGGCCGCTTCGGCCACCGCTGTGATGACCTTGGCCGCGTACCAGACCGGTTCATACATCGAAGGCAACGGCCCAATAGCAGGGACCTGGACATACCGGTAAAGGATGACCGCGGCCAGGGACGATAACGCGACCACCGCGGCGGCCGCGAAAGCGGTCCGGGAACCTACCAGCAGCACAAACACGGCAGCGACGACCGAGGAGCCAGCCTGGACCAGAAACAGGGTGCCTTGCCCGAGCCCGCCCGGGGCCGCCAGCTGATAGCCCGGGGCGAGCTGGACATGGACCACGGCACTGACCACCAGGCCCGCAGCGACACAGACACGCAGTACCCAAAGAGACCGTGCCTGCGGTTTTATTGCGGGCCTGCTCATTTCACGACCAGCGTCCCCGTCATCTGCGGATGAAAGCTGCAGATAATCCCGTACTCACCCGGAGCATCCGGAGCCCGGAAGCTCACCGTTGCACCGCCCGGGACTTCAACGTCGAAACCGCCCTCGTCCTTGGCCGTCAGGGTATGCGGGGCGCTGTCCGCGTTCGTCACCGTCACCATCGCCCCCGGCTTTATCGACGCGGGAACCTCATACGCGAAGCCCCTAATCGTGATGACAGCCTCACCGGCCGAGGCCGACCCACCAGCTGACGGGAAAGAGGAACTGGTGGCGGGCGGAGCGGCGGAGGGTGCACCTTCCTGGGCGGCGCACCCGGTAATGGCCGCCAACGACACGGCGACAGCTACGGTCAAGATTCGATTGATCGTTCTCATGACAATCCCTTTCCCAGGGATGTGTCCGCCGCGCGCCGGACTGGTGCGCCTGTCAGGAAACTACCCACACACCCTATTCGTCACCCCCGCCCTCGCGGACTGCCCGGGCCTCTGGGTCGAAATGCCCCAGTATGCGGCCGGCCTGTGTAGGTCGGCCTAACCGGGGAGGTGGCGGCTCACCAGGCGTCACTTTTGGTGCGGTGGAATCAACACAGCGTCAGCTCATAACGCCGACACCAGATGCACTGCTTCCCGGTCCGGCCACCGGTCGGCAAAGCATTGGATGCCGGGTTAGGCTGGCGCGATGACTGATCAAGAGAATTCCAAGTCCGTAAAGGCCACCGAACTGCTCCGCCTGCACCGGGCCCCGGAGGTCCTTCAGCTCATCAATGTTTGGGATGTCATCACGGCTCGTGTGATCGCTGATCTGCCCGGCACCAAAGCCCTTGCTACCGCTTCCCACTCCATTGCCGCGTCGTACGGTTACGAGGACGGGGAAAAGATGCCCGTGGAGCTGATGCTGGAGGTTGTCGGCCGTATCGCGGCGTCCACTGCTTTGCCGGTCAGCGCTGACCTGGAAGCCGGGTACGGCAACCCGGGGGAGACGGTGCGGCGGGCGATCGGTGCAGGTATTGTCGGGGCCAACATTGAGGACCAGATGCGCCCGCTGGCGGAGGCCGTGAAGCAGATGGGGGATGCCGTCCGGGCCGGGGAGGCCGAAGGGATCGATTTCGTCCTCAACGCCCGAACCGACGCTTTCCTCCTCGGACAAGGCAGAGACCCCTCGGACGTCCTGGCCGACGCCATCGAACGCGGAAAGGCATTCCTGGACGCCGGAGCGTCCTGCGTCTTCGTTCCCGGCAAGCTTGACGAAGCGACCGTGGCAGCCCTGGTCGAAGGCATCGGCCTGCGGAAAGTCAGCGTCATAAACGTCCCCGGCTCCCTCGCCCCGTCCCGGCTGCAGGAGCTCGCCGTCGCACGTATCTCCTATGGGCCCTGGACCCAGCGCGTGGCCCTGACTGCCCTCGCGGACACCGCCACTGAACTGATGAACGACGGGGCCCTGCCTGAGAACACCAGAGCTTTGAACTGACAACTCAGGACAGGCCAGGATCCCCATGGGGCCGGGTTGGCTGACCGGACGGCTCCGATGGTGGGGACGGCCCGACCGGCCGGCCGCCTCTATCCCCTCCGGCACCCGCACGCCGGGGTCCTGGCCTGAAGGGGTGTGTCAATCCGTTGAGGATGCGGCGCCGAATAGTGGTCGGGCCTCCGTAGACCTTCCCGTCACGATCGACCTTGATCCTGGGCACCAAAGGAGCCACGGCCACGGCCGTGCGGCTTGGCGCGGACAACTCCACAGGGGTGCGGCTTGGCCGCAGCGTCGCCGGGAAGCGCCCGCTGTGGGCCTCCTGGGAGGACATGCTGATCCTTATCGCCGGTCCCCGGACGATGAAGACCACCTCCTACGCCGCCCCGGCAATCCTGGACGCACCCGGGGCGGTGATCGCCACCTCGAACAAGCGCGACATCGTGGATGTCACCCGCCCGATCCGGGCAGAGGTCGGCGCCGTGTGGGTCATTGACCCGCAGGCCGTCGCGGAAGAAGATTCCACCTGGTTGTGGAACCCGCTGTCCTATGTGAAGAACGAAGCGACGGCCGGGAACATGGCTCAGCACTTCGCCAACGGGTCCCGGGAACCCGGGACCAAACCGGATGCCTACTTCGACCCGGCAGGGAAGAACCTGCTCAAAGCCTTCCTGCTCGCCGCCTCACTCGACTCCGCCCCGGTCACGCAGGTCTACACCTGGCTGACCCGCCCGCACGACGAGGCCCCCGCAGAACTGTGAGGACCGCCGGCTATATAACCTGCTCTCGGACATGGTCATGGGCCACATCAGGGAACCGGAAAAGCAGCGGGCCGGTGTCTTCGGCACCGCCCGGGAAATGGTTTCCTGCCTGACCGACCGCGAGGTCAGCCAATGGTCACCCCGCTGCGGAACACGACGGTGGACACCGACCCGCGGCCGCAGTTCGTCCCCGAGGACTTCGTGCGGCAAAGGCACGCTCTACAGCCTTTCCCGCGAAGGCGTCGGCACCGCCAGCCCCCTCGTCACCGCCCTGACCGTCGCCGTCGTAGAAGCGGCTGAAAAGTACGCCACCTCCCAGCCCGCCGGTCGGCTCGCCATCCCGCTGCTCGGAATCCTCGATGAAGCTGCGAACGTATGCCGTTGGAAGACCCTGCCGGACCAGTACAGGCACTACGGCTCACGCGGGATCATCCTCATGACCATTCTGCAGTCCTGGTCCCAGGGCGTGGAGGTCTGGTCGCTGGAAGGGATGCGGAAGCTCTGGTCGGCGTCGAACGTGAAAATCTACGGCGGCGGCGTCCCGAGGTCGGCTACCTCGACGAGCTCTCCCGCCTGATCGGCCAATACAGCTACATCAACGTCTCCCGCAGCCACAGCAAAAACGGGTCGTCGTCCTCCCGGCAGGAGAAGAAGGACGAGATCCTCTCCGTGGCAGACCTGACAGCCCTGCCCAGGTTCCGGGCCATCCTGCTCGCCTCCGGTGCCCCGGCAACCATGATCGAAACCATCCCCTGGATGAACGGCCCCCACGCCCAGAAGGTCAAAAACTCCCTCACCACCCAGGAGAAAGTCGATCGCGAGCCTGCCGTCGTTCCGGCGCACAATCCATGGATGGACGGCCACGCGTGAGGGCGGAGTTCGGGGACGCGTTCGGCGACGAAGAGGCCCAGCCCACACCGAGCGGCCACAGCCATGACGAGCCTGAACCGGAGCTGGTTTACTCCAGTGCCGTTGAATTCTTCGCCGAGCTCCTGGCCCAGTCCTACGTCCGGGAACACTCAACGAAGGGGCAACGTTCGCCTGGTGCCCCGAATGGTACAAACACCCCGAAACCCTGATCCGCATGGAAGCCATTTGGCGCGCCTGGGAACACCTGCGCCTTGAGTCGGCCCTCGGCGTCAGCACCTGGTGGCCCGCAGCATTCGCACAGGGAGCCCGAGGCCGGTATCTTCGGCTCAGGACCAGCGTCGGTTTCGCCGGCCCCCTGATCCTCTGGGGTGGCCGAGTCGGTCGGTTACTTCGTGGCCATCAGCGGGTCGGTGGCTTGGGGTTCTGTATTCGCTCAGGTCTCAGGCTCTTCTTTTGGTGCTGCTGTTCCTGGGCATCGGCGTGATGCTGGTGGCTCGCTGTCGCCCGGCTGCCACGGGGGACCCCGCAGTACGTGCGGGGTCCCCGGCAGCAGGGTCACCGGGCGCTGGCGGCAGGTTCGTCCTCGAGGTCCTCCGGTGCCGTGAGGTCCATTTCGAGCAGCGGCACCACTTTGGACTTAGTGATGAAGCGGTGGGCCAGCCACAGGACGATGAAGACCGGCAACCCGATATAGGAGGAAAGCACCTCCATGCCCCTTCCGGCGAGCACGGCCTCGTAGTTCTGTCCCGCGATCACCAGGACCAGCAGGGCAAAGGCCAGCAGCGGGCCAATGGGGAACAGGGACGCCTTGTACGGCAGGTCGCTGACCTTGTTTCCCTGGGCCAGGAAGCCGCGCCTGAAACGGTAGTGGGAGACCGCGATCCCCGCCCAGACGATAAAGCCGCACAGGCCAGAAATGTTCAGCAGCCAAGAATAGGCCGCGCCCTGACCGACGATCGCGGCGAGGAACCCGAAGAGTCCCACAGCCGCGGTCGCCAGCAACGCCGGGATCGGCACGCCACGCGCATTAGTGCGGCCGAAGATCTTCGGGGCCATGCCGTCATGGGCCATGGCGTAAAGCATCCGGGTCGAGGCATACAGTCCTGAGTTACCCGCGGACAGGATGGCTGTCAGGATCACCGCGTTCATCAATGCCGCGGCGAAGGCGATCCCGGCGCGCGAGAAGACCAGAGTGAATGGTGATACTGCAATATCGGCTTCGCCGGAGGTCAGCAGGCTCGGATCGTTGAACGGGATCAGGCAGCCGATGATGAAGATGGCACCAATGTAGAAGAGCATGATGCGCCAGAAGACAGTGCGGATAGCCTTCGGCACTTCACGACGCGGGTTCTTGGCTTCGCCTGCGGCCACGCCCACCAGCTCGGTGCCCTGGAAGGAGAACCCGGCAATCATGAAGACTGAAATGATCGAGACCCAACCCCCGTGGAACACCTCATCGCGGTTTTCCCAGTTGCTCAGTCCCGGGGAGTTATCCCCGAGGATGCCGAAGATCATCAGCACGCCGGCGATCAGGAAAACTACCACTGCGCTGACCTTGATTAAGGAGAGCCAGAACTCCGATTCACCGAAGGACTTGGCCGAGAGGGCGTTGAGCCCGGTTAAAACCACCAGAAAGATCCCGGCCCACACCCAGCCGGGGACCCCCGGGAACCAGAAATCCATAATGATTCCGGCCGCGACCAGCTCGGCGGCCACGGTGATGGCCCAGTTGAACCAATAGTTCCAGCCGATCGCGAACCCAAAGGACGGGGAGACAAAACGGGTGGCAAAGGACTGGAAGGAGCCGGCGACCGGAATTTTGGCTGACATTTCGCCCAGCGACTGCATCAACAGGAATACCATCAGCCCGACCAGCGCATAAGCAGCCAACGCACCGCCGGGACCCGCCTGGGAAATGGTGCCGCCCGAGGCCACGAACAGCCCGGTACCGATCGCACCGCCAATGGCGATCATCTGCAGGTGGCGGCCGCTTAGCCCGCGCTTGAGTTCGTTGCCAGTTTCTCCGGAGGCGCGTCCGGCCCCTGTCGCCAGGGATGATCCGGTTCGTGCCACTGCATCGGGGTTGATATCTGCGACAGTTCCGCTCATTGGCGGATCATCTGTTTGGGTGGGGGAGCTGAGTCCCATGGTGCCTCCGGGAAGGTAGCAGCGAATGAGTTTGGGCTTTCCGGCGGGTCGGCCGGGAACAATGGTGACCAAGCTAACACACGCAAAGAAAGAGCCCTTTGGGACCGGAATGTTGCATGAGAATGCGGGCAAGGTCTTACGAATAGGCCTGACTTCCCCGTTCTGAGCATAAGATTTGCTAATTTGCTTGCCCTGAAAGGGTAAGCGGCTCTGGCGATCTGCTATGGCACTCGGCGGGGAAGCGGGATCCGGGCTTTTGGAACTGACACGGTTACCGCTGGCACAGCGTCGTGACTGCAGGCGGCGGGACGGAACTCCTCGGCGGGGCGGTGGCACTGCGGGCCGGTCCGCCCGCATCAAAGGCCGAGCGGTTCGGGATCTCCCTTTCCTCGTGGCCCGGATCTGGCGCAGGTGGAACATCCAGCCGCACGGCATCGAGACGTTCAAGTTCTCCACCGATCCCAGCTGGAGGCCAAGCTCCGTGACAAGGTCGGCCTCTGCATGTCACCGCCGGAGAACGCGGTTGTGGTCAGCATCGACGAGAAGACCCATCCAGGCCCTTGGCCGCACCCATGCGGACCAGCTGCTGTCCCCGGACCATGCGTCCCAGCAGACCCACGATTACAAACCGTAACGGGACCATGGCACTGTCGCGGTCCTGGACGGCTTTGACCTACAGGCAAATTCTGTAGGCACATCTGCTGATCGGGCCCAGTGGCAGGAGCTGAGCCTGGGAAGAATGCATCAGGGGCACAAAATCATTTTTAGATGCGCTGACTCTAGGATGACCGGAGCATTCAACACCAAGACCCGCAAGAGGCATAGGTGGGAAGAGAGCGCATTTAGCAATAGAGTTTCTTATGCTTAGCCCAAAAACCAGTCAAGCCTCCTTATCCTTTGCTACGTTCTTCGGGAACCCATCAACGGAAGGAACGAGCATGTCTGTAATCGCAAACCCGGAAGTGACAACCATCCGGGCAGACGACCTCAAGGCGCTCCCGGCCTGGCAGGCCCTGAAGAGAGCCGTCATTGGACTGCAGCAGGTTCAAGCGCAGGACGGCTCCGTTCCGGAACCTGCTCATCACGATCAGGCCCGCCTGAATGTCAGTACCATTGCCGACTCAATCGAAGACCTGCGTCCCCACCTTCTCCACGACATCGAATACCTTGGACTACTCGTCCAAGACTTCAACCGTTGGGAGTCTGAGTGCTTCGGTGTTCCGGACTTCCTGAACTCCCTGATTGCCTTCCACCCCGAGCAGTGGCGCACCGATGGGCTGCCGCACTTGGTTGTGTTCCCCATGTACACGCAGAACGGCAGCACCAACCGACACTTTGAGGCCGTCCTCATCGAGGTTATTTGGCCTTCCTTCGTCGCTGAACTGGAGGCAGGAAGCTACTCCAACAAGCTGTTCGTCCCCATCAGCTTCGCCGATTTCACGCCGGGCTATGACACGAACTCCGCAGTACTCTTCCCCGAGACCGTAGCGGTCCGGAGCACCCCGTCGTTCACTTGGGGAGCCATCTTCGCGGACCGCGAAGCCGCCCGCTTCCGCCGCGTCTTAAAAGCTGCTGCCGACATCACTTCCCTGGACCTGCCGACTGACGCCGCGGAACTGCTCGAGGACCAACACCTCACGGAGAAGACCTTCGTGATGTGGGACCTCATCCACGACCGGACCCACATGCGCGGTGACCTGCCCTTTGACCCGTTCATGATCAAGCAGCGGATGCCGTATTTCCTGTATTCACTCGAGGAGCTTCGCTGTGACCTGACCGCCTTCCGCGAATCAGTCCTCATCGAGAAGGACGAGAACGCTTCCGAGGATGCGCGCAAGCACGCCAAGCTGGTCCAGTACGCCGTGATCTTTGACCGGATCTTCCGCTTCGCGATTACCGGGAACCGGGTCCGTAACTACGACGCCGTGGGCGGCCAGTTGCTGTTCGCCTGGATGCACCAGCACCGGGTCCTGCACTGGACCGACGGAAAGTTGAGCATTGACTGGAAGGACGTCGCGGGCGTGGTCGTCGAGCTGGGTATCCGCATCGAGGAACTTTACTGGCGGTCGATCGACCGGCCGAAGACCGCACACTGGCTGGCGGCCTATGAGCTCGTCTCCGAAACCCTTACCCCCAACCCGTCCTCGGTTTGGGCCAAGGGACCGGACGCCCTTCCGCTCGACGGCCCTCCTCGGGGACTGACGGACCAGGTCCTTGATGACGAATTTCCCTTGTCAATGTTCTACGAGGCACTGGAGAAGAAGATGCGCTCTGTCATTGAGTCAACTGCCGGGATCACCGGTAAGAGCCCGGTGAAGACCGAGGGCGAGGCGGGCGCATGAGCCGGGTCCTCTCGGGGCGTACAGTCGTCGTCGCCGGTTCGACCAGCGCTGCCGGCGTTGCAGTGGTCCGTACCCTCTCGGATGCAGGGGCACGGGTGGCCGCGGTGGACATTCTTGAGGACCGAGTGCAGGAGCTCGCGGGCGCGTACGACAACGTCACAGGCTATGTCTGCAACCTCGCGGACCTGCAGGCCGTTGAGGATTTGGCGAATTCTGTCCGGCACGATCTGGGTCCCGTGGACGGCCTCGTCCATCTTGTAGGAGGGTGGCGCGGCGGTACCGGCATTCAGGGGCAGACGGATGAAGACTGGGACTTCCTGCACACCAGTGTCCTCACCACTCTGAGGAACACCAGCCGCGCGTTTTACGATGACTTGGCTGCCTCCCCTGCCGGACGCCTGGCCATCGTTTCCGCACAGTCCGCTTCCTCGCCGACGGCGGGCGGCGCCGCCTATGCGGCGGTCAAGTCCGCCGCCGAGGCATGGACTCTGGCCGTGGCCGACGGATTCCGGGACCTGCAGGGAGGAAAAGAAAGCCCTCTCCCCGCGCAGCACTCAGCCGCCCTGGTCTTCGTCGTCAAGGCTCTGGTCGATGACCGGATGCGCGCAGCCCAGCCGGAACGCAAATTCCCGGGATTCACCGATGTCAGTGTCCTTGCCGACGCCGTAGAGCGGATCTTTGACCTGGAGGCAGGACAGATCAATGGGCAGCGCCTGCCCCTCACGACCGGCCATATTTTGGGTTCACCGGCATGAGCGTCAATGTCGGTTTCACAGCAGCCGTCCCGCAGGTCCTGGCGGGGCGCCTGCATGACCCGAACTACCGGGGCTTCGCCTCGGATAACTACGCCGGGGCTCATCCCGAAATCATCGAAGCAGTTCAGGCAGCCAACGAAGGCCACGTCACCGCGTACGGTGACGACGTCTACACCGGGCGGCTTCAACAGGTCGTCCAGTCCCACTTCGGGACTGCTGCAACCGCATATCCCGTCTTTAATGGAACGGGGGCCAATGTCCTTGCCCTCCAAGCCCTGCTGCCGCGCTGGGGCGCTGTCATCTGCGCGGCGACTGCGCACATCAACACAGATGAGAACGGCGCCCCGGAACGCATCGGCGGAATAAAACTCCTCCCGATCCCAACCGCGGATGGCAAACTCACCCCGGATCTGATCGACGCCGAAGCCTGGGGATGGGGAGACGAGCATCGTGCGCAACCGCTGGTCGTATCGATCACCCAGACCACCGAACTCGGCACCTGCTACACGCCGGAAGAAATCCAGCGGATTTCTGAGCACGTCCATGCGAAAGGAATGAAACTCCACCTGGACGGAGCAAGGCTGGCCAACGCTGCAGCACACCTCGGGCTTCCTTTGCGGGCATTCACCACCGATGTCGGTGTCGACGTCCTGTCCTTCGGCGGCACCAAAAATGGGCTGCTGTTCGGCGAAGCCGTGGTCTGGCTCAACTCACAGTCCGACCCAGGAATGAATTACCTGCGCAAGATGAACATGCAGCTTGCCTCAAAGATGCGGTTTGTCTCTGCGCAACTGATTGCCCTGCTAACGGATGAGTTGTGGCTGCGGTCCGCCAGTCACGCCAACGACATGGCTCAACGTCTCAGCGCAGGGATTTCGGCCATTGACAGTGTCTCCCTGACGCAGGTCACACAGTCCAGTGGCGTCTTTGCCGTCCTTCCACCCGGAGCTGCCGCGAAAGTCCGGGAAGCCTTCCGCTTTTATGACTGGGACCAGGCACGCGGTGAAGTCCGGTGGATGTGCTCCTGGGATACCACCGAAACCGATGTCCAATCCCTCGTGGCTGCCGTTGAAGCGGCCGTGGGCTCCCTGGCCTCAGCAAACGGCTGACCGCGGAGACGTACCCCCTTAACGGCGGGTATTTCCGGTTGTCGCAGTCTTAAATTGTCGCGCCCGCGTCATCGTCACCGGAGGGACAGGGGATCTCATCCGCCGCGATATGTGGGGCTGAGCCAGTTCGCCCCTGCTCATCCTGAGCCAAGACGGACCCCCGTGGCACCATTCTCCCCGGTCCATCTCGCCCTCCAGATAGGAATTTCTTCATGACCACGAGGACCATATCCCCCACAAAAGTGACGGGCAGCAACCGCGTCAAGCGCGGCATGGCGGAGATGCTCAAGGGCGGCGTCATCATGGACGTCGTCAACGTCGAGCAGGCCCGCATCGCTGAGGATGCCGGAGCCGTGGCAGTCATGGCGCTGGAACGCGTTCCCGCCGACATCCGCGCTCAGGGCGGCGTGTCCCGCATGTCCGATCCGGACATGATCGAGGCGATTATCGCCGCCGTGTCCATCCCGGTCATGGCCAAGGTCCGCATCGGCCACTTCGTCG